>CAZRFK010000140.1:0-1960 GCA_964599275.1 uncultured Clostridia bacterium | reverse complement strand
CACAATGGTTGACAGTTTCAGTGCTGTGTGAAGTACTGACAAAGGGTCTATTCAGTCTTGCGGTCGCGGTGATGGTTATGGTGTGATAAGCTGAATATGCATTAAAATAAGTTGATTTGACATTGTATTCTCGTGTTTCAGTGTCATGTTTAGGTGTGATGGTTTATTGGATTTATTTTTAACGTCATCTATTAGTCAGGAGGGGGAGGTTTCAATTAATAAGGACGAAAACATGATAAAACTCAGTACGGGACAGGCGCTAACCAGTGTAGTTGTCATCTTCCTGGTGTCGGCTCTTATAACTTATGGAGCTGTTGCAATGTACCCGGCAGATACTGAACCAGCAGCGGAAGATGTGGTTACGCAAGCAGAAAACTACCATGAACTGCAAGAAGCTGTAGCAACCATTCTTGATGAGCATGTGGATGAGGCCATAAATGCAGAGAAATTAATTCAAGGTGCGGTTCGCGGAGCGGTAGAGGCTGCTGAAGATCGTTATACAACTTATTTTGATACTTCAGAATTGGAGGATTTCACCGAACGGATCGAGGGAGAATACTCGGGAATAGGTGCTTCAATTTTAAGTGTTGATGATTATGTGACTGTCCTGGTGCCTTTTGATGGAAGTCCTGCAGCCACAACTCCTTTTGAGGGAGCAACTGAGGACGACCCAGTGGGTCTGCAGCCCGGAGACAAGATAGTTGAGGTGGATGGCATCGATGTGAGGGATATGTCGGCTGATCATGTTGCGGACATAATCCGTGGCCCGGAAGGTTCTGAAGTGGTAGTCGACGCACTGCGCTCCAATGATGACGATGAGGAGCGTCTCAGGTTTGAGTTTGAGCGGGCCCGTATAGAGATTCCCACCGCAGAAACTGATATTGTGGATGAAGATATCGGAGTTCTGAGCATCAATCAATTTCACCGTCATACTCCTGATCAGGTAAGAGAAGCTCTGGATGACCTGGAGGCGGAGAATATATCAGGAATAATTATTGACCTCAGATTCAACCCTGGAGGCGATTTGTCTGCAGTTGTTGAGGTTGCGGATTTCTTCGTTCCAGAAGGCCCGGTCATGTCCGCCCATACCCGCGATGAGGAAGAAACGCTTAGAGCAGAGACACCGGGCTATGACCTGCCGATAGTGGTTTTGGTTAATGAGTTCAGCGCCAGCGGGGCTGAAATTCTGGCTGGAGCAATTCGTGATCGACTTGGGTATCCCCTGGTAGGTGAGCAAACTTTCGGTAAGGGTTCTGTGCAGCGAATGGTTTATCTGGATGATGAGGAGCAAACCGGAATGAAGCTGACAACAGCTCGGTTTTTGACGCCGGATGGTCACAAAATTGACGTCGATGGTGGATTGCTGCCAGACTATGAAGTTGAACTGCCAGAAGATGCTGAGTTAGGAGAATTGGAAAATGATCCTCAGCTTCAGCGTGCTGTGCAGCAGATGAGGATTCTTCAGAGTGAATAGATTGATACTCATATGAATGCAAAATGTTCTATATGATCAGACCAACGTCAGGACTAAAATAAAGGGAGGTTAATTGGTGAACTCACATCCTCTGCTGCAGCTGGCAAGAGAGATAATCATTACTGTTCCTACCAGCCTTGTGCCGACCGGACCAGCAGGAATCCTTTTCTGGGTGGTCATGTTCTTGGTGTGGCTGCAGTACCGAAAAATGGCATCCATGGAGGAAAAAATACATGGGTTTGTGAGTAACAACCCCTGGTATCATACTGCTACTGCGGCTGTCTACGGGATTGTCGGAGGCGTCATGGGGAGTTTCTTTATGGTTTTGGGAGGAGTGACTATACAACAGCAGGATATAATATTTTTATGGCCAGTTGCGCTGGGGTTGATGTTGATCAGTCCCAGGCTGTTGTGTTTTTCTTATGCTGCTGGTTTGGTGTCATTCAGCCATCTAATGATCGGTTGGCCATCCAACATCAATGTAGC
>CAZRFK010000139.1:0-1985 GCA_964599275.1 uncultured Clostridia bacterium | reverse complement strand
AGCAAATGTGTGTTCTTCATCCGGATAATAATAAGCTTCATACTCTTTACCCATCTTGACCATATCTTTAACTATTCGGTCCATCTGAGCAAAATCCACATTAGCATCGGCAGTACCATGGAAGTTGATCAGGGGTTTATTAATGTTGTCCTTATAAGTACACGGCGAACCAACCCGATACAACCCAGGGCTTTCCTCGGGGTCACCACCAAAGTAAACTTCGAACAAACCTCCCTGACGTCCTCGTCTGTTATGAACCCAGTGCATCCACTGAGCAAAGTCCCATATGCCAGCGATGTTTATTCCCATCGCAAACGCCTCAGGGTGCTTGGTTAGAGCAGCTAATGTCATATATCCGCCATAACTGAGACCCCATATGCCAACCCGTTCAGGATCGATGTAGGGTAAACCCTTCAGATAATCTCCAGCAGCGACAACATCCTCGAGTTCATCAACCGCCATATTGTGATATATACCATTTCTAAATTCTCTTCCGTAACCAATTCCGCCCCTGAAGTTAACCATTAATGTGGCGTACCCTCTGTTGGCTAAATACTGCGAGAAGGCATAAAACAATGCATATGAACGGCTGGGATGAAAACCATACCTCATCTGACGTATGGGGCCTCCATGCACCCATACAACTGCAGGATTAAGTTCATTGTTGTTTTTTTCAACTGGAGGAATCAGATAGCCGTGAATATCCCATCCTTTTGCTCCTTCAAAGACCACCTCTTCTGGAGTAACGACCGTTTCCTGGGTCCATGACTCAGGAGTTGTGTCTGTAACCGGAGACACTTCACTTCCGTTGAACAGGGTGAAGTTTTCTGTGCGAATTGATTCTGAGTCAATTTCGCCGGTCCATATGTCCCCATTGCGATGCTCATCACAGTGGATGAAAGCTATCTCTGATTTGCGAGCCGGATTCCATTTTGGCTGAACATTTGTCCCTTCAAATTCAGTCAGCTGATAGTTGGTCTTCTCCTCAACATCAAAAAGCCACAGCTGACGTTGACCACTGCAACCGCGATTGCTTGAGTAACAGATGAAACGACCATCAGGAGACCATTGTGGTCTATCGCCCATATGACCAAAATCTTCGCATTCCCCAAAAGTCAATTGTTCCATTTCCCGGCTCTCAAGACATAGTAAATAAAGATGTGCCCATCCGTCGTCTTCACTCAAGAAAACAATTTTCTGTGCATCTGGATCGGCCCAGGCACCTGACACGCGGAGGCTGCCTGGTGTGCCTTTAGCTTCCTGTCTATAAATCATCTCTGAATCAACTTCAAAGGTTGGTGAGACAGAAATTGCACTTTCTTTTATCTGTTGTAGGGTTTTATCAGCATCCTGGGGGATCTCAGCGACATAAAATTCGCGTACCGTTGCATGATCATGGGACAAGCTAAACAGAAATGTGTCGCAGTTCAGCCACTGCCCCGCAGCAGCAACGCTCTCACGGCTGGTACTCCTCCACAACAGCGCTCCGTCATCTACTGACATCAAGCCGAGGTGATAGGTTTTATCTTCTTCTCTGAAATGGAAGAGCAGTTTGCTACTATCAGGAGACCACTGAAGAGCATCAAATCCACCGAAGCGACCTGGTACAATTTGTCCTTCTGGTTGGAAGGCATCAACCGCCCCTGAATCCCTACGATATATCCATAATGCTTTATCCAAGATAAACGCCAAACTATTACCATCATCCGACCAGGACAGCGATTGTATCTTCTTTTCAGGGGCGAGAATCTGCTGTGATTGCCATTCACTATCTTGTTTTTTTCCTAAATATAGACCATTATCCTCGACGTAGGCCAATTCCTCACCGGAAGGATGCCAGGCAAAACTTGCAACGCCTTTAGATGCATCACTCAATTTCACAGTGGATCCGTCGTCAAAAGTAAAGATAAAAAGATCCGATGTTCCTCCGTCATCCAATGAGTAAGCGATATGACTACCCAGGGGGGACCATCCCCAGTTTTGAA
>CAZRFK010000138.1:0-2158 GCA_964599275.1 uncultured Clostridia bacterium | reverse complement strand
GTGAGTAGAGCATATTACGGTGCTTATTGCATAGCACGCAATTTCGCAAAAAGCAAAAATGTTGTATTAGATACCAAAAAGTACGGAACGAAGCATTTTGCATTGCAGGAGTATTTCAAAGGCCATCCGGATATCGTATACAAGGCGATAGGCAACAACTTGGAGAAGCTGCGAAACGCTCGAAACTCTGCTGATTACGATGATGTGTTATCATCAGACGTGCGAAGTGGAGCTCGGAAGGGCAATTATCTTGTTTATGCTAGTGATGTAGATCAGTTCGTCAATCAACTCAGTTAGCTTTAGCCTCCGAATGAACAACATGAGTAGTATATTGTGAACGAGTTCTGATAATGTATGTTATCAGTCTCACTATCCGGAACCCCGGGAGACAGAATTCGATGTGGATATCGACGACACTCCCCTTGAGGGGATTGTCCAGGATACATCACTAACCCTTTATCCCATGAAGGAGTTCAACTGCTCCACGTCTAATTAAGATATTGAGGTTGAGGCCAGGAGTGATGTCCATGTATGAGGACCGGTACATCCACAATATATTCCCGAAAGTATTCGTGCTACTGCTGGCGGTGTTCATACTGACGGCAGCAGCAGGAAGGGTGTCCAGCCTAACGAGAGTAGTGAGGCTGATGACCGTGAGGACACGTCAAGTCTTGACTTATTACTTCTGAGTTTTGTCAGGTGCTCGATGTGTCTGCTAATTCAGATTCTTAACCTGAAGTGTGAACACATAATGAGACCTCGGGGATCAGCAATGCAAACATGGAGAGCTCACTTGAGACCAGCCGCGAAGGACGATGTAGACCCGGTGGAATTTGCCCTTCGAAAGCAGATTGTGGGAGTGGGATGGCCGATTGATACAAGCTCTCCGGTCAACTGGGAAGAGTATAAGGATTTCGCTGCTCAAAGTTATGAGAATCGCCATCAAGGGTGGTGGAGAGCTGTAAATGCTGTGAAGAATCGAATGGAAATTGGAGATTTGTGCTGTATGAGAGACTTGAACGGCATCTACTACCTAGGGGAGATTGTCGGAGAGTGGGAATATCATTGTGAAGAGGAGTATGGACCTGCTGACTTAGTGAATACCAGGCACTGCGACTGGATTAAGCTGGGGACGGCTGACCGTGTTCCTGGCAAGGTAGTTGCCAGTTTCCAACGTGGGGCGGCTTTGCAACACCCTGCTGGAGCTTCATCCTTAGGGGAAGGCTGGCAACCTGATCCGGAACATCTCTTCAGCGGATCTTCTCATCCTGGGATGAAGTCGGCTACGTTCCCTTCAGCAAATCAGTCACCGAGATGCTGTTTACCGTCATATCCAACAACTATGAAAACCAGAGCATCATAACCACTTCCAACCTGGAGTTCGACCGGTGGAATGAGGTCTTTGGAGACCAACGGTCACTGCAGCGCTGATTGACCGACTGGTGCATCACGCGCATATCATAACCTTCAGCGCCACCAGCTACCGGCTGCGGCAGGCGCTGTCTCGCATCGATGAGGAAGGACGCCCTTCTGGGGGATGCCACACTGACAGAAAACTGAAGAACTACTTCTTGAGAACGTATCGACTCATCAGGATGCTATGTATTTTTTGGATTGCAGTTCTATTCCGTTTTCAGCACGTGCGGGCTAATCCGAGAACCAATTAAGCGATATCCAGTTTGAGGTAATGGTCAGCCAGGCGGTCCTCTGAGATAGATTTCCGGTTTCACCCCCATGAGTTTCATCACTTTTCGCGGCACCTTGAGATTGGTGGGAAACTCCCGGTTGCCGTGCTCATCCCTGACGATGCCCAGGTGGGAAAACAGGTCCAGTACCTTCTTGCCGGTGGGGCGGGAGGTGGTCTTTTTGCCCACTATGAGTATGGTCTCTCCCTCTTGTTTCAATGCCCGGCGGACCCTCCGCTGTATCACGCTGTAGACCAGCAGCGCCATCAGGAACACGTGCGCCAAAGCGTTGACCCTCTCTGGGTTCTTCAGGTAAATGGGACCGGTGACCTTCGGCTTCTTGATGAAGCGGAACTGACTCTCAACGGTGCTTTGGTTTTTGTATTCCACCAGCACTTTTCTGTCCGTCCATTCATCCTCATCAGTGAGATTGGTGATCAGCACAAAACAGCTGGCCCGGGACTTGCGCTGGT
>CAZRFK010000137.1:0-2221 GCA_964599275.1 uncultured Clostridia bacterium | reverse complement strand
AGTTCAATCCTCTGCGCAAAGTAGTGGAAGGGAAAAAAGTGGTTCTGGTTGATGATTCGATTGTCCGGGGTACTACTTCCCGAACCCTCATTGAACTTTTGCGGGGAGTGGGAGCAGATGAAATCCACATGAGGATCAGTTCTCCACCCTATCGTTACCCTTGTTATTACGGCATTGATACCAGCAGCAGAAATGAGTTGATCGCAGCAGAGCGCAGCGTTGAGGAAGTAAAGGATATGATTGGTGCCGATTCCCTGGCTTATCTTTGTTCCGAACGCGCAGCCCAGGCAGCTGGCGGCAGCACGGAAAACTTCTGCACAGCTTGTTTTGATGGAAGCTATGTTGTTCCTCCCGAGCTGTCCGAAGATAAGCAGTCTTAAGAGGAGGGGTATTAAATGAATGAAGAAATTAGTTATGAAAAAGCTGGAGTAGATATTGATGCAGCTGATGAGATGGTAGACAAAATCGCACAGGTAATTGCTGATACCTGGGGTGATGAGATAGCAGGGCAGATTGGTGCTTTTGGCGGGCATTACCGTCCCCCCTGGCGCAGTTTCGAACAGCCAGAGCTGGTAGCCAGCACCGACAGCGTGGGAACTAAAATTCGTTTGGCTGCCCAGATGGAAGATTTCTCTGGTGTGGGACTCGACTGCACGGCGATGGTGTTAAACGATTTGATTATTGAACGAGCTCAGCCGCTGTTTTTCCTGGATTACATTGCAGCAGACACCCTGGACCATGATGATATTTTACAGATTGTTGAGGGGCTGGCCGAGGGCTGCCGACAGGCCGGATGTGCATTAATAGGTGGAGAATTGGCTGAAATGCCTGGCTTTTACCGCAAGGGAGATTACGAGCTGGTTGGTTTTGGTGTTGGTATTACCGAGGGCTGCGAGGAATCAAGACCCCGGTCTCCGCGCGAGGGTGATGTGTTGGTAGGTCTTGCTTCCACAGGAGTACACAGCAATGGCTATTCTTTAATCAGACACCTGATTGACCTGCATGGGTGGGAACTGAACTGTAAACCTTCCGGGATGGAGGACACTCTCGGAGAGGTCCTACTGCATCCGACCCGCATTTATGTATCGGCGTTGAGCCGTATGTTCGAGGAGGAAACAGCACTGGCTGCAGCTCACATTACGGGCGGGGGATTGTTGGGCAATATACCGCGTGTTTTACCCGATGATCTGTCTCCGCGGCTCGATTGGTCCAGCTGGGAAATCCCTCCCATTTTTCATTTTATCGGTCATGAGGGGGGTGTAGCTGAGAAGGAGATGCGCAAAACCTTTAATATGGGGGTAGGAATGGTCGTGATTTGTTCCCCTGAGGAGGTTGATTCAGCTCTGCGCACTGCTCAAGATTCGCACATCAAAGCATGGGTGATCGGTGATGTGGTTTCTAGTGAGTGAGGGGATGATAATATGTATTTAAGCGGCTCTCAGTGTTTTAGGTTAGCTATCATGGCATCCGGTCGCGGAAGCAATATGGAGTCCATTCTGGATGCCATAGATGAGGGAAGCCTGCAGATGAGACCTGCTGTAGTTATCAGTGATAAACAAGGGGCACAGGCACTGAAAAAGGCCCGTGATCGCGGGATAACATGTGAGGTTCTGCCCTTCGAAGATTATGATGGGAGAGATGACTACGGTCGGGCAATACTCGATGTGCTGGGCGACTATGAGGTGGAAGTCGTGGCTCTTGCTGGTTTCATGCGAGTTTTGTCAGAGGTAATAGTGCATGGTTTTGAAGGGCCAATCTTTAACATACATCCATCTTTGCTGCCTGCGTTCAGAGGATTGAATGCACAGAAACAGGCCCTACAGCAGGGAGTCAAGGTATCTGGTTGCACAGTTCATTTTGTTGATGAAGGGGTTGACACTGGCCCAATCATTTTGCAGGCGGTGGTTCCTGTCTATCAGGACGATGATGTTGAGAGTCTATCTTTGCGGATTCTCAAGTGGGAGCATCGTCTGTATCCACGAGCTCTGAGGTTGTGGGGCGAAGATCGACTCCAACTTAGTGAAGGAAGGGTGCGGATATTGGATGAGTGATCGTCGCACGGCATTGATAAGCTGTTATGACAAGACCGGATTGGAGAAATTAGCACGAACTTTAGTGGAGGCCGGCTGGAGAATTGTCTCAACCGGCGGCACCGCCGATTACTTACGCACGAAAGCACAGGTGGAAGTTATTGAAGTTTCCGAGATAACTGGTCATCCGT
>CAZRFK010000136.1:0-2317 GCA_964599275.1 uncultured Clostridia bacterium | reverse complement strand
ACAATGCTGTGAGCAGTGACTCTCCCCCTCCCTGAAGGTACAGCAGCAGCAAGTCCCGTGGTTTCAGTAAAATGGCCCGCAAACCACGGGGCCTTCCATTCATCGCCACACAACAAGGATAATAAAAGTGTTATGCAGAAAGTTAACTGCTGGAAGGAGTGAATTATGTGGCACAGGTGTTTTCACCAGAAGATATACGGCGGGCTGTTAAAAAGTTCCGCGATAAACCGGAGCGTACCAGACGTCAGGGACTGCGTAAGGGGCAGTACGAGGAGTGGCTGGTTATCGAACAGAATCCTAAACGGGATAGCCCTTATGCAAGTTTACGACGCGCAGGAATTATCGTAGCTCACATTATTCACGAAACCACAGATACCTTCTCAGGTTTTGTGATCAAAAACGGGATATATCTAAAACCGATTCTGTTGGAAAACTATTTTGATGCCCAAATCCTCAATGAATCCTTCACCAAATACTTTTCTGAAATGAAAACTCAGGTTATCGCTGCAGTTCAGATAGAGTACCATCCAGATGAGGACGGAAAAGCACTGGTGACAAGACTGGCCGGCAATGATATGCATACAGGTATCAGGCTTGATCTCATCGAAGATCTGCTGCTTTGAACGGGTTCCCAATGTACTCAGCTCTGATAATCTACCCTGCCGCAGTGAATATTATCCATTCCGCTGCGGGGATTTTTTCTATTTGAACACCTTCAATCAGGACCTGTGCGGGCAAACCTTATTGATGAGGAGTCACTCGGAGAATCTTGGCCCATTCTGCAAACCTTCCTTTTTAACAGAAAACATTTTACGTCCTTTATGACATAATCACCGCTGCAAGGTGTAGCACTAACATACTATAATGTGTTACTATATCCTTGGAATCAGCAAAGCTATTTTATTAAGGAGTGCTGCCCAATGAACCTTACTCTGACTCCCGTAGGACGGGTACTCAATGATCACACCCAGAAACCGGAAACGGGTTGGAATGATATCATTTCAGAGCTGATCATCAAGGAAAAATACCGCAAAGCGTTATCCGGAATTGAAGAGTTTTCACACATAACCGTGTTGTTCTGGCTGGACCAGACAGCAGCAGGGGAATCGTTGACCGTAAATCCCATGGGCAAAAAACACCTGCCCCAGGTGGGGGTGTTCGCAACGCACAGTCCATCAAGGCCAAACCCAATTGGTATAACTGTGTGTAGATTACTCAGCAGAGAAGGGTGTCTCCTGAAAGTCAGAGGACTCGATGCATACAACGATACACCGATTCTTGACATCAAAAGCTACACCAGCATAAGCGCTCCGCAAAGTTTCGCCCACCCGGATTGGATTGATGAGATTGTCAGTGAAGAAAAATAACGCTGAACGAACACTTTTCACCGCGGTGAGCCGCTTGAAAATTTGCCCTTAAGCAGACTCAGTAGGTCGCGGTTTTCTTACGTGCAGCCACAGCCAGCCACGGACTCTCTGAAAAATAAGCACTCCCGGTCAGCTCAGACCACACATTCTCCACCACAAATCCGTGCCTGCTCATGAGCTCAGAAACGCTTTTCCTGGAAAAATAACACTCCCAGATTCTATACACCGACACCTGTCCATCTTCCTGTATAACCGCATGTTGATCCAGATAAGCTCCTGCCTCGGGGTAGTGAAAGGTTTTTTCCAGCACCAGGTGCGGCTCGGGCCGCCAGAATCCCTCTGCAGGCACTATGGCCCAATCCTGACTTTCTTCTTCATCGCGGTTATATCTGGTTGTTACATCAAACACCAGATACCCGCCCGGCTTCAGGGCCCTGTTAACAGACTTCAACAGCTGTTCTCGCTCATACTCCACCAATGCGCCCAACTGCCCATAGATAATGAAAGCCGCATCAAATTCTTCCTGGTAGTCCAGATCACAAAAATCTTTCACCTCATACCTTATCTCCAGCCCAGATTCCTGTGCTTTCTTCCGTGCATAGTCAATTGACCTTTCAGAGCAATCGATCCCAGTCACAAAACATCCACACCGGGCAAATCTCTCAGCATAAAGACCAGGTCCGCAGCCTAAATCCAACACGGAAGCCTCCTCATTCAATTCTAAATAGCATCTGAGATGTTCTATAGTAGCATCTACCACATCAAGAGTTCTGCTGGCTGCATCAGTTCCCTGATCGAGATGCGCCTTCAACATCTGCTTTGAAATATACGGAGCATCCCAGAAAGGTTCACAACCCGAAGCAAACAGCTCCGGTTTCCTTACGACTTGTCGATTAAATTCCTTTAAATCTAACCTTCCATCTTGTTGTAACAGCTTCACACACTATCTC
>CAZRFK010000135.1:0-2624 GCA_964599275.1 uncultured Clostridia bacterium | reverse complement strand
GTTTCAGTTCCTATTTTGATTTAATATTCACTTTTTGTGCGATATGGTAAATAATGAATATAATCATTTACTGATTGGAGGAAAGGCTATATGTCTCAGCTGCAGAAATTCGAAGAGTTTCGCAGGAAAATGAACGGAAAGATACTGGAATCGGACAATCTGACACTGAAGCGATTTTTTGCTCTGGATGATAGAGTTTACCAGGAGGGACATTTATCTGTAGAGACCAAGGAAATGCTTGGATTGGTGGCCTCAATGGTACTCCGATGCGATGATTGCATTACCTATCACCTCAGAAGATGTTACGAGGAGGGAATCGAAACCGACAAGATCTATGAAGTATTTGCCGTTGGACTGGTTGTTGGTGGGTCAATAGTTATCCCCCACCTGCGAGAAGCTGCAGATACGTGGGAGAAGCTGGAGTCATCTGAATAATGTGGGTAAAGAACGATGGTAAGCGTAAAACCATATTTTTGCATTGAGATTTTCCTCTGATACCCATAAAGTATTGATCACACAATGCTGAAGTAATGTATTAATGAATTGATCTGCAATCTGGATAAAAAAGCGTTTGCAAATATAAATTGATTATCTCGTATTGAGAAATATGTTGGCCGGAGGTGTTATTATGGGAGAGGGATCGTATCTGATTGAGAACCTGACCATTTATGATGGTAAAGGTAATCCCCCTATCGATGGGGCTCTCTTGATAGAAGGCAGCCGCATCAGCGCAGTTGGAGAAATTAGTTCTGATGAAATAGATGAGGATGTGGAACGTATAGACGCTGATGGATTATGTGCTGCTCCTGGCTTTGTAAATATTCACTCACATTCTGATACAGCAATTCTGATGAACCCTCATGCTGACAATCTACTTATGCAGGGTATTACCACTGAAGTGGGCGGTAACTGTGGTTTTTCAGCCTGTTTTCCTGCCGCCTGGGATAATTCTCGCTGGAAAACACTTTCAGCGCAGGGCCTGTCACAGCGATGGAATGACGTCGAAACTTATCTCGCTGCGGTAAAATCAGCCGAACCTGCGGTTAACTATGCAACGTTGATCGGCCACGGCAGTGTGCGTCAGGCTGTTGCCGAAGGGTCCTCAGAAAGACTGACTGAAGAACAGATGGATTTGATGAACCAATTTATCAGGACCGCCATTTTACAGGGCGCCTGGGGAGTCAGCACAGGATTGGAATACCTCCCCGGCAGATTTGCTGATACCAATGAGCTTGTTAAAATTTCAAAGACGGTAGCTGATCTGAATGGCATGCACAGCTGCCACCTGCGTGATGAAGGCAATGACTTCCTCGATGCAGTAGATGAAGCAGTGGAAATCGCAGAACGCAGTGGGGTGCGGATGGAGGTAGCCCATCTGAAAGTATGCGGACAGCTGAACTGGGGAGAGGTCGAGGAAGCACTGGATAAAATGCGGATGGCGCGGCAGAAGCATGGAGCAAATATATCCGCAGATTTTTATCCTTACCTGGCCTCCTCCACCTCATTGAGCATTATTCTGCCAGACTGGGCACTGCAGGAAGGAGCTGAGTCGGCCCTGGAGCTCCTCGATTATCCAGACACCAGGGAAAAAGTTGCCAGAGATGTTCAACATCACACTATGGTTCAGGGTGGATGGAGTAAGGTCGTAGTTACTGGAGTCAATACGGAGGCCAACAGGCATTTACAGGGCAAGAGCATTGCCGAAATAAGTACTGACCAGGGATGTTCCCCTGTGGAGTGTGCACTTAACCTGATTCAGGAAGAAGGTATGGGTGTCCGTATTGCCCGATTTGCAATAGGAGAGGATGATCTGAGAGAAGTGATATCTGCTCCTACTACGTGTTTAATAACGGACGGGAGCGTTGAATCTGCAAGTCAGGATGCCTCTCTTCCTCATCCGAGAAGTTTTGGAGCATTTCCCCGGTTTCTGGCTCATTATGCTAGAGATGAACAGGTTATTCCTGTGGAAAAAGCAATACAGAAAATGACTTCTCTGCCGGCTGAAAAGCTCAACCTGCCGGATCGCGGGGTATTGCAGGAAGGCAAACCTGCCGATGTAGTGATATTCGATCTTGATCAGCTTTCTGACTGCGCTACCTATTCAAAGCCTCGACAGCACCCTGAAGGAATCCATACAGTGTTTGTAAACGGAGAGCCGGCAGTCTGGGAAGGCCAGTCCACAGGCAATAGAAATGGAATGGTTCTGAAGTCCATGTAGACCGCATTAATTATGGACAAAATAAGACATTCCCTATCAAGTTGAATGAATATAGTAGTTGAAATGACGCTTACGTAAGCTTGCTTATGTGAATATGATATAGTATTATTTATCAAAATTGCTGTGATTTCCAGAGACAATGACAGGAAGTATTAGGAACTGTCAGCGGTCCAGAGAACCGTCGTAATGCTGAAAGACGGCCCGCCCGGCATTCTGAACTCATCCTTGAGTTGAAAGAGAGAACTCCTCAGTATCTCTTTCCCGTAATCGCGGTTATCGATTAAAGTGGGGTCTGAACCCAATTAGAGTGGTACCACGGAAGACAACCTTTCGTCTCTATGACGAGGGGTTTTTCTTTTTTTGTTTACTGATTCTAGTTCTGAAAGGAGCACGATAGATTATGGAT
>CAZRFK010000134.1:0-2683 GCA_964599275.1 uncultured Clostridia bacterium | reverse complement strand
CACTGATGAGTGCCGGTCTTTGTTCCTCATCAACTTCAAACAGGCCTGCCCTGGATAAAGCCCGACTCATCACTCTCTGCATATCATCTGCCGTCATGGTCTGACTGAGTTCATGATGCACGGGATATCTGGAGTATCCATCAAGCACCGTTATCAGGTATGTATGCCCCTCTGCGACCGGTATATAGGTGATATCAATGTGCCAGATCTCGTTGGGGGCCCCGACTTCAACCATCCCATCAGCGGCTTCTAACGCAAGCCAATTCCCGCCGCCAAATCCTACAAAATTTCTTCTCGATCTATCTCACAGGCTCAGAAACATTCTAGATGAGGGTAAGATACTCTACAACGTCCAATATCTGGAGCCCGTACCAGAGAGAATTAAGGAAATCACCTACACTGAGGAAAACATATGATAACAAGGAGATTATGGAGCGAATTGACGAGGCCTTCTCTCTTGACATGGATATTGAGTGAGCTGCTGTTTCGGGAAATTCTGACTGTCGGACAAACGGGGTTGTAAATAGCTGCTTCATACCTGGTTGTTTGAATATACATAGAAATGCTGGTAGGGGAGAAGATGGCCAGAGAAACTAGGACGGTTGAGATTTGATAAATCACTTGAAACATTGTGAGTGAGTTGGTCGAGGGCCTACAGAAGGGAATACCCACAGCGTTTAATTAACACTCAGCTATCTGACACCAATCCGCTGTTTGAAAACAATCCGATATCGCAGGGCAATGTAGACTGCAGCAGCTGTAATCAGTACTGCCCCTGCCGATGAGAAATGAGCTATCAGGGTGGCGTCCTGGTTTGCCAGATAAACTGCAGTGAGTACCCATGCGTGAGTCAGTGGGATGACAGGATCTCGATTGTAAAGTGAAACAGAAACTGCAAACAGCGCTGAAGATACAATGGCTGCCAGCAGCCACAGATCGTACTCTATTCCCATCCAGTGCCATTCAAGATACTCCAGCAAAATGACGCCGTTGGCAACTGCAGTTATGCTCAACCAGCCCAGATAGACACTGAAAAGTGTGTTAACACTCAGCAGCTCAGCTTTACCCGCTCTCTGATAAGGTTCAAGTCTCGAGTAGGCAACGACCAGGGATACCAGCAGACCAATTGTAGCTGCAAAGCTGAGAGGTATGAACTCGTAGTGCCACACAAAAATCCATGAGATATTGAAAACGCAGCTGGCGATAAATGGAGGACCCATACGACGTGCGGTTTGGGGGTTCAGAAACTGATATACGCAGAAGGTGACCATCAGGGCGTAAATAAAACCCCATATGGCGAATGTGAAACCAGGCAGGTAACCAACAACTCTGAACTGACGGGCTACTTGTCCGGTTAGTTGACCGTTCAGCGGCAGATAGTTGGCCAGAAAGTTAATTGTAATCACTGCTGCAGCTGCAGTGACATTCAGGTGCCTGTAGTAGTTCATAAACCCACCCCAGCATTGTGGTGCGGTCCCTCCACTCATCTGTCAATATATTCTACTCAAAACTCTGAATCCTAATTCTCGGGATTCAAGTACGCAACCTGGGGGTTTTAAAGTCGAAGGGTATCACCGTCGCCTGACGTCTGAGTCTTCGCAGTCAAGCAGCATGTCCATTTCCCGGCGCAGCTTTTCCCACGAGTTGATTAGAGATTCATTCAGAGTCTCTCTGAAATTTTGTGAATTGCGTTTGGCGGGAGGGGAGAGGGGTTTGCCAAAATTGACATATACTTTTCCTCGTCTGCGAGGCAGGTAATTGCCAATGGGCAGAATTTTTTCACTGCCGGCAATAAACGCTGGCTGCAGGGGAGCCTGGGCCTTCAGAGACAGAAAAGCAGCCCCGGGCTGCACCTGAAAACCGGTGCCTGCAGTCCGTACTCCACCCTGCGGGAAAATCACCACGGTGCCTCCGTTATCGAGAGATTCAACTGCCTGTCGTATCGCCCGGAGCGACAGGCTGACACCCTGTACGGGTATAACTCCACTTTGTCTCAAAATAAACCCAAGCAGGGGAATGTCGAACAGGTATCCCGCGGCCAGAAAGGTCAGCTGGCGTGGAATAGCTGCGGCAAGTATCAGTGGATCCAGAATGCTCTGGTGGTTGCAGCAGAGAATCATTGGTCCCTTTTCAGGCATCCCTCCATAATTGAGAGTTTCAATCCGGCAGAAAATTTTCAGCGTTAAACTGACCACGTTTCGTGCAGCCTGGTAGGTGTTAATTGGAATCACCCTGAGTGTCGTCGGTGTTTTGGGTTTTTGGTAATTCATCATCTGGTACGGGTTGCATGTTGCATCTGAGAGCATCCAGTTCAGCAGGCATCTCGCTGACTTGCTGACTGCGGCACAATTTGTGTTTCTGCTCTGTGGGTAGGTTTTTTATTGAGTATTCTACCTTACTGGCAATGCTCCGGTCGGGGCAGATCCATGCCCTCATGACTTTTTCAGGGGGAAATGCACGCGTGTATCGAGCGCCGTCTCCGCTCAGGTGTTCTGTAAAGCGACGCTGGAGATCTGATGTGATCCCCGCGTAAATACTGTCATTTTCGCATAACAAACAGTAAACATACCACACGGACTTGCTCCCTCTAGGAGATCCAACTCAATTCTTACGTTTTTGAATTATTTTTTGGGCCTCTTCCTTCTGATTCTCTGGAACCCAGATTTCTACCCCTGACATGATA
>CAZRFK010000133.1:0-2703 GCA_964599275.1 uncultured Clostridia bacterium | reverse complement strand
GGGAGGTGAATCATATGGGAAAACTTCGTCATTGCGAGGTATACTCTGACTGTGGAGGCTGCAGCAGATTGGATATCCCCTACAAAAGACAACTTGAACTGAAAAGAGAAATGGTTCGAGAAAATATTGCTGCAGCTGACGAGGATCCAGACACTGTGGACGAAGTGGTGGGTGCAGAGAATCCATGGAGATACCGCAACAAGCTGGATCTCACTTTTTCTCCGCAGGGACAGCTGGGTTTCCACAAAAAAGGTTACTTTAATAGGTATGTACCGGTGAATAAGTGTCTGCTGGGCTCATGTCAGATGGATAAAGTCATTCAAATCACCCAGGACTGGGCACTTAAGTGGGAATTTGAAGGATTCCACAAACAAAAACACACTGGACTGCTGCGTCATCTTATGCTGAGAGAATCAGCCAAGACGGGTGATCTGATGGTCGTTCTCTACACTCACCGCGGGGCAGAAAATGATGGATTCAGTACTGCATTGGATGATTGGGTGCAGCGGCTCCTAGCTGGTGAAGCTCAAATAGGTTCAATCATGTGGGGCCGCAATCCCCGTGTCGGCGACGTGGCAGATGCTCCTGAAGAAGAAGTGAGTCAATTATGGGGAGAGGAATATCTCGCAGAAGAACTGGCAGGATATAATTTTCGCATATATCGAGAAACTTTTTTTCAGATCAATCACGTACAGGCTGAACGACTGGTCCAGCTGACAAGGAAAATGGCTGCTGCCGAAGAATGTTCCCTGGTGATGGATCTGTACTCAGGTATTGGAACCCTATCTCTCCCACTGGCTGATGATGCTGAAGACGGATTGTTAGTGGGTGTAGAGATCAATGACCAGGCCACTCTGGCTGCCAGAAAGAATGCCGAGCGAAATCGAGTTGAAAACGTTCGTTTCATTACTGACAATGTCCGGCTGGGAATACCGAAAGTTAGGGAAGATTACGCCGGTTCAGCAGATCTGGTGATTTTAGATCCGCCCCGTTCCGGAGCTGGGGGCAAGGTCATGCGGAAAATAGGGAGAACTCAGGCAGAGCGGGTGGTTTACGTGTCATGTAATCCTGAATCCTTCGCCCGGGATCTGGAGGAGATTTTGCCCTTCCGCTACCGACTGGAAAAAGTAATACCGTTGGACATGTTTCCCCATACCGAACATGTGGAGATTGTAGCTCAGCTGCAGCATCATAACGTTTAGTTGAATTTACTGGGAATGACCATCCAGGAAAAAGCACCTGGACAGGCATAACTACATCTGCCAATTAAATGCACCATAAATTCACTTCTGTTTGAAATTACAGTGAAATCAAACAAAGATCATCTGTTGCTGTTGGGGGTTGTTTCTCTATCCATTCGCCAGTATACCAGCACTGCACAAAAAAGCAGTGCTCCTCCCAACAGCTCTACAGACTCTTCCAGCACGAAATCAATCAAAAAGAACCCGGGGATGGCATTTGAGGTAACTATTTCGGTGAGCCAATCACCGATAACATAGTAAAAGCTGCGGTACTCCCGCATGGCTGAGCCCACAGCTGCAAGGCCGTACAGCAATCCCCCAGCAAACACATACAGACGCGTAGCAGCATACTTCAACATTACATCCCTGTATCGTATCCAGGCATAAACCAGGGGGGCGGCAATGAACATGAAATAGACTGTTTCTACATAACGACGGTGCAGGCCGGTAAATTCATTGATATACCCGGCGGACAGGTGTCTGGGATCGCCAGCATCCTCTATCAGCATCAGGGTAAATCCCACGCTAATCAGCAGCCAGAATATCATCTCTGTCCTGTCGTTTCGTTCTGAAGCCCTTCCCGCAAGGAAGGCAGCTAACAAGAATGTAGCAGATAAAAACAACCACTGCAGCCACTCAACAGGACCCCTGTTTCGAAAAAGGTGCCACCACAATCCACGCTGTGAAGCAACATCGAACATATTCAAGACATCGACGGCATAAACCAGAGCCCACAAGACCCCGATAACCCCCAGGGTACCTATCAAAATGTATAATGCCGGTTTATGAACAGCCAGATCACGAGATGAAAACGCCTCTGAGGTCGCTGTGTACCACTGCTGTAACCTCTGCCTCACATTTCCCTCTCCCCTCGAAATTACCCAAAACTGTGCATAGACCCTGCCAGGCCGTGTTTGTTACAATGGAGTCGGGTTAAATCATAACATATATGATGATATTCAATATTATTGTAATTCGGCAAGGTTGAGCTGATTTCCTGTCAGCTACGTAGAATATAGACTTATCGAAAATGACAGCACCCATTGGATGGTCACCCTGAATGGGGACATCAAGATAGATCTTTAGGAGGTTCAAATTTGCAGTTAATCGATGAACAAGGTAAGTTTTTTGGGATCGTCAATACGGTGGACCTGACGGTAATTGCCCTGGTACTGGTTGTTGGATTTCTGGCCGCGTCGCGTTTTTTGACCGATGATGTACAGCAGCCGTTACCGGACGAAACTCATCAGGAAATCCTTCTGGAAACCGAGATTTCCGAAGTGCGCGAGCCCACCGTCCGGGCAATTGAAGTGGGTGATGTCGTCAGAGATAACAACTCCGGTCAGATCATTGGTGAGATAATTGAAAAACAGGTAGAGCCGCACCGCTCTCCAGTAGAAACTGCTGCTGGAAAAGTAATAATGGCTGAAGTACCCGAACGGCACACCATTCTTCTGACCTT
>CAZRFK010000132.1:0-2842 GCA_964599275.1 uncultured Clostridia bacterium | reverse complement strand
CCTGCACCTCTTCAATGACCTGCGTGGCCTCTATAACATCGTGTACCCGCTTTTTTACCGTTTGGGGTGTAATATCATGTTCTTCATTAAACTCTGCCTGAATTTTGCGGCGACGGTATGTTTCATCTATGGCCCGCTGCATTGAATCAGTAACCCGATCGGCATACATGATTACCCTGCCCTCCACGTTTCTCGCTGCACGACCAACAGTTTGAATGAGTGCAGTTTCAGAACGCAGGAATCCTTCTTTGTCGGCATCCAAAATAGCAACAAGAGATACTTCAGGCAAATCCAGACCTTCTCGCAGTAAGTTAATCCCCACCAGAATATCAAATACGCCTAGGCGTAGATCCCTTATTATTTCCATACGTTCAATGGTGTCAATTTCAGAGTGAAGATAGCTAACCTGCATACCCAGCTCATCCAGGTAATCGGTTAACTCCTCTGACATTCTTTTGGTCAGTGTGGTGACCAGAACTCTATAATTTTGATCCACTGTCTTTCGGATTGCACCAATCAGATCATCAATCTGTCCTTTAACCGGACGAACTTCTATTTCCGGATCCAAAAGCCCGGTGGGTCGGACTATCTGCTCAACAACTGCGCTGCTGTGTTCCAGCTCATAATCCCCAGGAGTAGCCGATACGTACATAACCTGTCCAACCCGTTCTTCAAATTCCTCAAAGGTTAGAGGGCGATTATCAAAAGCAGAAGGAAGACGAAACCCATGCTCAATAAGCGACTCCTTACGAGACCTATCTCCTGCGTACATCCCACCTATCTGCGGAATTGTTCGGTGCGACTCATCAATTATCACCAGCAAGTCATCAGGGAAATAATCCAATAACGTGTAAGGTGGATCCCCTGGTTCCCGCCCGGTGAGATGGCGAGAATAATTCTCAATGCCAGTGCAGTAACCTACCTCCCGCAGCATTTCCAGGTCATAACGAGTACGTTGTTCGATGCGCTGGGCCTGCAGCACTCTACCTTCGCCCCGAAGCTTTTGCAGATGCTGCTGCAGTTCTTCCTCAATTGATTCTATTGCGCGTTTCATTCTCTCTTTTTCTGTTATGTAGTGAGTAGCCGGATATATGGCAACATGTTTACGGACGCCCACAATTTCACCGGTAAGAGTATCGATTTCGGTTATTCGCTC
This sequence comes from uncultured Clostridia bacterium, assembly GCA_964599275.1. GTDB lineage: Bacteria > Bacillota > Sulfobacillia > SLMV01 > SLMV01 > PUMD01. Next base: position 1,686 of record CAZRFK010000132.1, on the reverse strand, counting down.
TATCTCATCGCCAAACATCTCAACACGCACCGCACTCTCCGTAGAAGATGCAGGAAATATCTCCACTACATCTCCACGGACACGAAAAGTGCCGCGCTTGAAATCGATATCGTTACGTTGGTATCTAATATCTACCAGGTCTCGAAGAATGTCATCTCTATCACGGCGCATTCCTGGTCGTAAGGATACGACCATATTTTCATAATCGACCGGTGAACCAAGACCGTAAATACTTGAGACCGAAGCCACTATAAGCACATCTCGTCGTTCCAAAAGACTGCTGGTGGCAGAGTGACGAAGTTTGTCGATTTCATCATTGATTAATACATCTTTTTCTATATAAGTATCAGTGTGAGGTATGTATGCCTCAGGCTGATAGTAGTCATAGTAACTCACAAAATATTCAACCGCATTATCTGGGAAGAAATCCTTGAACTCACTGCAAAGCTGAGCAGCCAGAGTCTTGTTGTGGGCAATCACCAAAGTCGGTCGCTGCAGCTGCTCAACCACACATGCAGTCGTATAAGTCTTACCAGAACCGGTAACCCCCAGAAGGGTAACCTTTTCTTCTCCATTCCTAAACGAATCACATATTTGCTCAATCGCCTTGGGCTGGTCACCTTTCGGCTCAAATTCAGAAACAAGATTAAACTCAGCCACGTTCTTACCTCCATTAACTATACTGCAGCATACACATGTGTCCTATAGAAAAGAGCAAATTCCACCTGAAATGGACAGCTACAAAACGTATTGTGGAAATAGAATATCATCGAACATGAGTTCGAACAAGGCTCGAAAATAAACTGAAACTGAAAGGATTAATTCTGAAATCGAGCAACAATTTTCCGCAACCATCGGATAATGAATCCTGGATTATTGATATCGACGTGCTTTTTGTCTCCCGGCTCAGGAGCAGTAATGACCTGAAGATTATCTGCTGTGCATCTGTGTCTGGCTCTGATTATCCTGCACTGCTGTTGATCGTGTCTGCGAACAGTCAGGGCGGTTAAATCTGATTCTGATATGGCTGCCTCCATTTCCTGACGGGATGACACCGATTCTCCATTTACAGCCAGAACAACATCACCATGGTGCAGCCCCAACTGTTCCCCACATCCTCCAGGCTGCAGGGCCATAATTCTGACCCCATCCTCTGGAGATACAAACTCTGGCTCACCTTTCATTTCCCTTTGGTTCCCGTGACGTACCATTGCTTCATGTCCCAGTGGTGCAAAAACTGCAGCTGCCCAGGCGAACATTAAATCCCGGGTAGCAGCCAGGCTTAACCCCATTAAAACCACACTGAAAATCCATAAATTCACTGCACTCCTGCGGGCTCTCTGCCGCGGGGACTCAGTTATGGCTATGTCCGAATAACCAAGTGCAGCTACCACGGGAATGATCACCCGAGCCCATCCCTCTCCTAAAGGTGAGGCAATGTCAATAAGGGGCCACCATCTGGGCATGTCTACCGCCTCCCCCATCGCTTCGGGTGGAATCTGGAGGAAAAACACAACCATAATCGGAATCGGCCAAAAGCGCTGCAGCAGGTAGGCTCCAACTGGTTCCCGTTTGTTATCTCCCGGACGCTGCACATATACCGGCGAAGAAACTTGGTGACCGCTGATTCTGACCAACATACCCTCCATCAAATGTAAAATCGCCACCAGCGCCATGATGCTAGCT
>CAZRFK010000131.1:0-2919 GCA_964599275.1 uncultured Clostridia bacterium | reverse complement strand
ACACTTTCAACAGGGAGCGAGTTGAGGATAAATTGTACTGCCTCAGCATGTTTTCCTATCCTTCCGGTGCCAAGCTGCATATAGGGCACTGGTGGAATTTCGGACTTACTGACAGCTGGGCCAGAAAGAAGAGAATGGAGGGCTACGAGGTATTCGAGCCCATGGGGTTCGACGCATTCGGACTCCCTGCCGAGAATTATGCCATTGACACCGGCATTCATCCCCGTGAATCAACTATGGGTAATATTGAGACCATGCGCAAACAGCTGCGGGCTATGGGAGCAATGTTCGATTGGGATTACAAAGTAATAACGTGTGAACCTTCTTATTACAAATGGACGCAGTGGTTGTTTTTGAAACTGTATGAGGCGGGCCTTGCCTATCGTGACGAATCTCCAGTGAACTGGTGCCCAAAGTGCAACACTGTTTTGGCAAATGAACAGGTGCATGATGGTTCCTGTGAGCGTTGTGATTCGCAGGTAACCCAAAAAAGCATGACGCAATGGTTTTTCAAGATCACAGAATATGCTGATGAACTGCTGGAGGGATTAGAACGGATACAGTGGCCTGAAGAAACAAAAACCATGCAGCGCAATTGGATAGGTAGATCTGAAGGCGCTGAAATCAGGTTCCCCCTGTTGGGTGATGATAGTGAATATATTGAAACATTCAGCACCCGACCAGATACTCTTTTCGGGGCGACATACCTGGTTTTGGCCCCAGAGCATCCCCTGGTTGAAAAAGTCACAACTCCCGAACAGGCAGATGAGGTGGCTGAATATCAGAAGCTGTCTGCAAGTAGAAGTGAACGGGAGAGACTGGCTGAAGAACGCGAAAAGACTGGAGTATTCACAGGGGGGTATGCCCAACATCCCCTGACCGGAGATAGGTTGCCAATATGGATTGCCGATTACGTACTGCTCAGCTATGGAACTGGCGCAATAATGGCAGTACCGGGGCATGATGAAAGAGATTATGAGTTCGCGCAGAAATTCGATCTCCCCATACCGCGGGTCATAGCAGGCGGAACAGAAGAGGTTGATGATTCGCTTCCTTTTGTACAGGAAGGAATTGTGGTCAACAGTGGAGACTTTAATGGTCTCAAATCAACTGATGCTAAAGAAAAAATAACTCAACGACTGGATGATGATGGTATGGGTCGAGAAACTATCTCTTATCGTCTTCGGGATTGGCTGGTTTCCCGACAGCGTTATTGGGGAGCTCCTATACCGATGATTCACTGTGAGGAATGCGGTCCAGTACCGGTACCTGAAGATGACCTGCCCATAACCCTTCCCGAGGAAGTTGATTTTACTCCGGAAGGCACTTCACCTTTGGCGGACTGCGAAGAATTCATCGAAACGAGCTGTCCTGAATGTGGAGAGCCTGCACGCAGAGATGCGGATACCCTTGATACCTTCGTTGATTCATCCTGGTATTTTCTCAGATACCCGGATAACGAAAATGAGCAAGCCGCATTTGATAGCGACTGGATCAACAAGATGCTGCCCGTGGATCAGTACGTGGGAGGCGCCGAACATGCAGTGATGCATTTACTTTACGCTCGATTTGTTACCAAGGTACTCAATGATCTGGGTTACGTCGATTTTGATGAACCATTCAAGTCTCTTACTCACCAGGGTATCATTCTCGGACCGGACGGTTACAAAATGAGCAAGTCGCGCGGAAATGTGGTGTCCCCCGACGATTATGTTGATGAATACGGCTCTGATGTTTTCCGCATGTATCTGGCGTTTGGTTTCAACTATGTGGAAGGTGGTGCCTGGGATGATGATGGAATTCAGGCTACCAAAAGGTTCATCGACCGGGTTGAACGTTGGGTTAACCACATGGCCAGCACGGATTGGGATGAAGAGGCAGGAGCCGGCGAAGATGACCAGGTCACCAGTGTTACCGAACAGCTGGAATATCACTGGCATAACGCCATAAAGAAGGTAACTGAGGATGCAGACAGGTTTCAGTTCAACACTGCAGTTGCACGCATGATGGAGCTGACCAACTCCCTGTATAAATACGATGCAGAGGTTCCTGATGAACACAAGGACGCCCACCTGCTCCAGAATGCTACCCGAGACCTGCTGCTTATGATGGCACCATTTGCACCTCATTTTGCAGAAGAGATGTGGGCTGAACTGGGGGAAACTTACTCTATCTTTGATCAGCAATGGCCAGAGCATAACGCGGAGAAGCTGGTGAAATCAGAGGTAGAAATCGCAGTTCAAGTGAATGGTCGCCTCCGCGATACCGTATCTGTACCGCCCGATGCTTCGGAGAAAGTTGTAAAGAAAACTGCGCAGGCAAGCGAAAAAGTCCAGAAATATCTTACTGATGACATCAAAAAAGTAATTGTGGTGCCCAACAAACTGATCAATTTTGTAGTGTAGATTGGAGTTTTGTACAGGGCGTTCCGGGGCAGACAGAGTGAACTTGTCTGTACGCCCCGGAACGCCACGAAGGCTTGAAATATGCAACATGCTATGCATGCATGCCTGAGTTGAAATATCCAAACCAGAAAAATCTCATCAATTTCAACTCCTCTTCCCTCCCTATAATATGATTACCAGCAGTGTTTAAGATTTCAGGCAGAACACCCCATTGCAGTCAGGTTTTGCCTAGTTTTTCTGCAGGAATATCAGCAGGAGATCAGAAATTAGCTGCTAGCCCATAATGTTTTTGACGTGGGTTGCCTTTAGAAAGGATGAGATGGTTTGCAGATACTCGTACTAGGCGGCACGCAGTTTTTTGGTAAAAAAGCAGTGCAATTGCTGTTGGATGAAGGCCATCAGGTAACGCTGTTGTCCAGGGGAGTCACTCCAGTTCCCTGGGATGATGATGCGGTGGAGCATCTGCCAGCAGACCGAAACTGTCGTGAAAATGTACATGATGTGTTAAGCGGCC
>CAZRFK010000130.1:0-3100 GCA_964599275.1 uncultured Clostridia bacterium | reverse complement strand
TCAGCTCCTTTTCATCTATCCCTATCCCGGTATCGATCACCTCTACAATAACGTAATCTCCATCACTGCAGGCGGTGACCTGAACCGTTCCTTCATCCTTGTTGTACTTGACCGCATTGGAAACCAGGTTCCCGAATATTTCTTCCAGTTCTCGTTTGTTAGCAACGATTGGGAGCCGTTTTGGAGTATCAAGTTTAATTTCAATATCGCGCTCATGAGCTGACCCTTTCTGTATCTCAACAATATCATCCAAGATTTCAACGAGATCATGTGTTCGATGTTCCCGGTGCACTTGTCCCCCCTCCAGTTTGGTCAGATCCAGAAGATCGTTGATTGTTTGTTGAAGGGCTTCAATTCGCTTCTTGCACCGGTCTAACATGTGTCTCGCTTGTTCGGGTTCCTGCACTTCCTCCAGCATATTCAGGTATCCTTCCACTGCTGATAAGGGAGATCTCAACTCATGCGATACTGTGCGCATAAATGTCATCTTCATCCGATGGGTCTCCTCCAGCTGCTCAATCATGTGCGGAAGACACATTTCAGCTTCTGCAAAACCACGAAAAACAGCCACCGCTTTATCTCTGCACGTCGGGTATCCGCAGGTTCCACAGTTGAGTTCATCCTCCGGCTCATACTTGCCAACCCTATGCATAATCATCCTGATCGCCTTTTCTGTAGGCTGTGGCAGCTGTTGAAAACAGGGGGAAAACTCCCTTAAGAGGGCATCTACTGGAAGTTCTTCCTGGCTCACTGACTCAGATGTCACACGGTCCTCACCAGCCTTAGGCCTGTTAATTGTATATTCAACTATCCGCTCCTTGCGCTGTATTAAATTCAAGTCAGAATCAATAACTGGACCATCTATGCAACCTTCACAGAACAATAGATCCACAAAGTCTGTGCCTGAAGAACTGTCATGTGTTGATTCGAGCACCTGTTCCACATCATCCCGCCCCTCGGCTACGAGAAACCGAGCATTGAGAACATCGACGTTCACATCGGCGGACCGTAGTAAGCCACCGGGTACAGGAAATACACTCGCCAACTTAGCATGGGGAGGATCGAAGTCAACAGCCTCGAGTTCCTCTAATTCCACATTATTGCGGTCTAATAGTTCATCCATTTCCTTGAAAGTCAATGCTGCATCTATTGAATCTCCCACATCATGGGCCTCCATTTTCTTGGCTATACATGGCCCAACAAAAACAACCGAAAGATCATCATCTGCAAATGTCTTCAGATAGCGCCCCAGCGCAATCATGGGAGAGACAATAGGAATGAGATGCTCAATAAGATCAGGGTGATGAAATTCCACGAGTCTTACAATCGCCGGACACGGTGTGGAAATATAAGGTGGTTTTATGTGCTGCAGCACCTCCTCCCAGGGAGATTCAAATTCTGCAGCAGATATATTGTCAATTAGCTGCCCATAGGCATCAGATACCAACTCAGCACCAAACGCCACTTCCATTACTGAATCAAAACCCACGTCTCGTAAAGCTGCAACTATCTTTCCCGGCTCCGTATCAGGATAGGCAGCGACGAAGGAAGGGGCAAGTATGGCTACTGCATTATCTTCGTGCTGGAGAAGACATCTCACCTCATCAACTTCATCAATGAAACGCTTGGCTTTTTGATGGCAGACTTTCACACAAGTACCGCAGGATATACACAGTTCATCAACCACTAAAGCCTGTCCTTCTTCCACCCGTATGGCCTTCACCGGACACTCCCGCACACAATGATAACAACGTCTGCACTTATCCAGTGAGGTATAAACCACGAAATTCGCCATACCTCAGCTCCTCCCTCTATCAGTTGTTAATCAATGCGTTTATCGGGTAATACGTCAAGAACACTAGGTGCAAAAACCCGTCCCTCGTTGTAAGACGTTGTAGTGCCCGATGCCAGTGCTAACTCATGCCGATGCTTAGCGGATGCTTTTAGCTGGTGCGTATGTGCTCCCTCTCCAATGTCATCTCAACATAGGTTCCGAGGTAAACTGTGAGCCGTTATCAGTCACCATCTTCAATTTATGTCCTCTCACGCCCTGCGAAATTGTCCTGGACGCTTCGTCCAGCACATCTTTGGTTTCACATAAGCGACGTCCTGGATGGCACTATGCGGCAGTCAGGGACCGATAATACCGGAACCCATCCCTGGCTCTCAGTACGCACTTTGGTCCGCTCCGGCTACATACGTAACTGGGTCGGTGGCATCAAAATCAACCTACCGATAGGTCCTCTTGGCTTCTTAACGGGGCACCTGGTAATCCTCTCCCCTTAATAGTCCATCCAGCTCAATCTAACAATTCGGGAGAAACTCCGAAATTCCTCTATCTCACTTTTCTGTATAAGACCATGTGTGCAGAAATCGGTTCGACACTCCTCCCAGAGGCTCATCTGTAAAGAGCATGAACCTCGGCATTTTCGTGTGAGAAGCGAACGGAGCTCCTGACCTCTACATCATATCGCTCGTTTGCCATCATGGTAATTGTTTCGAGTCTGAGTGTCCGCATCAACGCTCAGTAGGGTAAATTTCGTTTGTTAGTTTAATTCGGATACATTTTGCTCATTTGCCTCGGAACAGATTTGACCCGGGGTCATTCGCGTGTGGTCCTTTCAGAGCCGGAGAGAAGATACAGGCAGAAGAGAAGGCACTGACATTTACAGCCGTTACGACCATAGACGGAAATCTGGCGAAGTGGATTCAGGAGGGTGTTAACTACTTTGACAACGCTCATATATCATATGGACCGCTGGCATGTGATAGAGAGTTTGAGAAATCTTCTAAGGGGTACAGACTGGATGAAGGAGGCGCTTGAAGCGTTTCATGCAGATGATGTACCGGGTGTGTTAGCCGTCCTGGCTATCAAGAAGGCTACCGCGTCCGTCAGTTGCCTCCACTAATAATGGATGTAGGAACCAATCGCTCGGGAAGATTATTTTAACTGTTTCATAAACTCAACCCGATGACTGAAAGCCAACATAACGAAACCAACCCGTGCAGAATACCACCAGAAGGAGAACAACCCAAACACTTGTTGATACAGAAGATGTTTTCTTCAGAAAACAAGCAAATACAAAACTCAGTAAACCCA
>CAZRFK010000129.1:0-3283 GCA_964599275.1 uncultured Clostridia bacterium | reverse complement strand
TCGTTTGAGTGAATGGTTTCGTCCACATACTGAGCACGGAGGGGAAAGGATGCGAAGTAACTGGGAGTCAGTATTAGAAGATATAGAGTCACCCGAGCAGATTCGGGAGGCGGATACTTCACAGCTGGAGCAGTTGGCCGAAGAAATCCGCCAGTGTATTATTACGTCAGTGACCGAAACGGGAGGACACTTAGCTTCAAATCTGGGTGTAGTAGAACTGACGCTGGCTCTTCATCGGGTGTTTGAGACTCCGAAAGACCGTATAATCTGGGATGTTGGCCATCAATGTTACACTCACAAGTTGATAACCGGTAGACTCGATGAATTCGATACGCTGCGCAAAAGAGAGGGTATAAGCGGTTTTCCAAATCCGAATGAAAGCCCACATGATGCATTTATGGCCGGACATTCGAGCACATCAGTGGCTGCTACCTTGGGGTTTGCAGTAGCTGATCAGCTGAATGATGAAGACCGGCACAGTGTTGCAGTGATAGGTGACGGAGCATTAACGGCCGGTCTGGCTTATGAAGGTCTCAACAATGCAGGCCATATGGGTCCCGAAATGACCGTTGTTCTCAATGACAACAGTATGTCAATAGCTCCTAATGTGGGGGCGATCTCCACATATCTTACCCGCTTACGGTCAGATCCTACCTATCAGCGTTTAAAACAGGATCTGGAACTAATTCTGGAAAACATACCCGGGGTTGGCCAAAGGGTGGCCAATAGTTTGCAGCGAGTGAGGGGTAGTTTTAAGTATTTATTTATTCCTGGAATTATTTTTGAGGAGTTGGGATTTACTTATCTGGGACCCGTTGACGGACATAACATCTCGTCCCTGACAGATGTGTTGACTAAAGCCAAGCAGGTTGATGGACCGGTTTTGGTACATGCGGTGACAGTAAAGGGCAAAGGATATGAACCAGCTGAAAAAAAGCCTTCCAAGTTTCACGGTGTGAGTGGAAATTCTAAATCCAGTGATCAGGAGCAGAAGCAGAGTCCGTCTGCTATCACCTACACTGAAGCATTTTCTGATACGATGGTGCGCCTGGCCTCAGAAGATGAGCAGGTAGTTGGTATTACAGCAGCGATGCCTGCTGGAACCGGGTTGAGCAGTCTGGCTGAAGTATTGCCCGAACAATATTTTGATGTTGGTATAGCAGAACAGGGGGCTGTAACCTTTGCTGCTGGTCTGGCTAGAGCCAGAGTTCGCCCGGTAGTTGCTATTTATTCTACATTTTTGCAGAGAGCTTATGATCAGATAGTGCATGATGTGGCTTTGCAAAACCTTCCAGTTGTTTTTGCTGTAGATAGAGCTGGCATAGTAGGTAATGATGGAGAAACTCACCAGGGGGCCTTTGATCTAGCATTTTTACGTCATATCCCCAACATGACAGTAATGGCACCGCGTAATGAAAAGATGTTGGCGCATATGCTGGCGACTGCAGTGTATTACGATGATGGTCCAGTTGCTATTCGTTACCCGCGAGGAAAAGCTTGGGGAGATAAGATGCCGCAGCAACTGAAGCATTTGCCGATAGGCCGCGGCGAGCTGCTCGCAGAAGGAACTGATATAGGGATCATCGGTATTGGTCATACAACAACCCAAGCAATGAGGTGCAGGGAACTACTGGACAGAGATCGCGTAAGCGTTGCTGTGGCAGATGCCAGATACGCAAAACCTCTGGATGAAGACTTGATTTTGAATATGGCTAGAGAGTGCGATCTGTTGGTAACTGCTGAAGAAGGGACCGTAGAGGGTGGTTTTGGCAGTGTGGTTTTGGAGTTTTTAAACGAGAAATTAAGAACTTCAGAACTCCCTCGCATTTACAGGCATGGTCTGCCCGATGAGTTTGTTCCGCATGGAGACCAACAGCTGGTCAGAGCTGAGTACGGTATGAACGCTGAAACAATGGCTGAGAAAATCAGGAGGTTGTTGTAGAGGAAATCCAGGATTAATCCCGAATGAAGGTAGCATTGGGAGGAATTGATGCGAGATTGAGCCAATTTATCTGATATCAAATATTCCCTCTCGGAGAGGAGAGATTTTTGAATGAGTTTCGAGCTGTATGGTGTTTACCCTCCAATAGTTACTCCTTTTGTTGATGGAGAAATTTCTTTTGAGAAACTGAGTAAAAATGTACAGAAGTGGAATGATACTGGACTTGCCGGATTGGTAGTTATGGGTTCTAACGGTGAGTTTCCTCACCTTACAGAAACAGAGCAGATGGAAGTTGTGGAGCGTGTCAATCAGGTGCTGGCTGACGACAAGAAGTTGATTGTTGGTACCGGCACGCCGGCTACTCATGGTACTATCTCACGTACAGAGCTGGCTGCCGATGCCGGAGCGCAGGCAGTAATGGTAATCCCACCTTATTACTATCGTCCGCGCATGGGTTATGATGAACTGCGCAGTCATTACATAGAGGTCGCTGACAGTTCTCCGGTGCCGGTTATTCTTTACAATATGCCCTCCTTTGCGGGTATTGACCTCAATGTAGGTTTGATTGTAGAACTCAGCAATCACCCCAACATAATTGGTATCAAAGATAGCTCGGGAAACGTAACTAAAATGTCATCTTGTGTCATTCAAACATCGGATGATTTTCGGGTAATGGCCGGTTCCGGTAGCTATTTTCTCCCTGCTCTTTTGATGGGGTGCAGCGGTGGAGTTATGGCCCTGGCCAACGTGGCTCCCGAGGAATGCGTTGAGCTATATGAGATGGCACAGGATGGAAGATGGGAAGAAGCAGCACAACTGCAGAAAAAATTGGTCTCAGTTAATCAGGCTCTTACGGCAAAATACAGCATTCCCGGTTTGAAGTATGCACTGCAGCTTCGCGGTTATTTTGGCGGAAAACCGCGGCGTCCTTTACTACCAATAAACGAGGAAGCCCGTGAGCATATTGAAAACATTCTCAAGAATGCAAATCTTATCTGACTAATGCAGAATAATAGATAAGCGTTAACCTGTGTCCGGCAGGTTTGATAGTGAGAGGTGGCATTAATGGAAAGTTATGACCATGAGCGTTTGCAGCAGGTGGCAGCGCACCGTGATTCCATGTTGAGGTTATTGGAAGATCTGGTGAATACGGATTCTCCCAGCACGGATCCAGCACTAACTACTCGAATTAGCCAAATGGTAGGGGATAAATGTGAGGGTTTGGCTGCAGAAGTAGATTACATTGAAGTCGATGGAGCCGGTGACCATCTCCAGGCAGTCTGGAATAAAGGGAACGAGAAAAATCTGCTCATACTGTGCCATTTAGATACCGTATGGCCT
>CAZRFK010000128.1:0-3494 GCA_964599275.1 uncultured Clostridia bacterium | reverse complement strand
TTTAGTTTAAGTCACTGTTTTAGATGTTGTTTTACCAGACTCACTAGTTCCTTTACCATGTTTTTTTCAGATACTTTTCTTACTATCTCACCGTTGCGCATCAGAATGCCAGACCCTTTGCCACAGGCCAATCCTACATCAGCGTGCCGAGCTTCTCCTGGGCCATTAACTTCACATCCCATCACTGCTATGTTCAAGTTTCCGGAAAGATCACTGAGCTGGTCATGAACACGGTCAGCTATATGCTGCAAATCAACCTGGCACCGACCGCAGGTAGGGCAGGAGATAATATTCAGTCCGGATGGTCCAAGATTCCAGGCAGCCAGGATTGCCCGACCAACCCTTACTTCATGGACAGGATCGCCTGTTAACGATACGCGGATAGTATCGCCGATTCCGTTGCCCAAAAGATACCCCAGGCCAGTGGCAGATTTGACCTGTCCTCTCCACTGTCCTCCAGCTTCAGTTATACCTAAATGCAGTGGATAGGAGGTTATCTCAGCGATCTGTTCATTGGCTTTTACCGTCATGGGTACCTGTGATGCTTTCAAGGAGAGCACGATATCATGAAAATCTCTCCTCTGCATCAACTCGATGTATTCCTCTGCAGCCAGTACCATTGCTTCGGCAGAAACTCCGTATTTGCTAACCAATTCCCTTGGAAGGGAACCGCCATTGACTCCAATACGTAAAGGGATGTCATTACTTTTAGCAGCTGCAACTAACTCATCGAGATAATCTGAGGTGAAGTTACCGGGGTTGATGCGAACTTTATCCACCCCAGATTCAATCGATTGAATTGCCAATTCATAATTGAAATGAATATCAGCAACAATAGGAACGCTTACCATCCTGCAGATATCCCCTAAGGCCTCAGCTGCCTTTTTGTCAGGTACTGCCACCCTGACCAGATCTGCACCTGCTGCAGTCAGCTGTTTAATTTGCTGCGTGGTTGATTCAACATCGCGGGTGTCAGTGTTAGTCATTGACTGCACCGAAATTGGACTATCCCCGCCTATTGTCACAGTGCCTACCTGTACCTTACTGCTGTTCCGTCGTGAATAAGTAGTTTGATAATTCATCGAATTCACCTCAAACTAGCCTGTCAAACGCATTACATCCTGGAAAGTGACGTACAGAAATAGTCCGATCAGAAGAGCGAAACCGATCATGTTAATGAAGCTTTCCTTGTCGGGATCAATTCCATGTCCAGTAATACCTTCGTAACCAAGGAAAATCAGCTTTGAACCATCGAGAGCAGGGATGGGAAGAAGGTTGAGAAATCCTAGGCTCGCGCTTATGGAGCCAGTAAGCGATAGCAAGTTCGCCAGACCCATTTCTGCCGCCCTGCCAATCTCAGCTCCCATGCCAACTACGCCCATAAGCTGGTCAGTTCCTGTAGCTCCTGTAATCATCTGCCACAGTGTAGCTCCGAGCAAAAATATGACTTGCCCGGTCCAGTGAAAGGCATTTGCAAATGCCATCCCGACAGGTTGTCGCTTGGACTGCGTTTGGGGAGCCATCCCAATGTAACCATATTCTCTTTCGGGATGTTCGCGAGGTACAACATCAATATCTATATGCTGTTGGTTGCGTTGCACAGTAAAAGTGAGTTGCTGGTGTGGATTGATTTGCACTATTTCCACGACATCTCCCCATTCATCCACGGACTGTCCCTCTATCATCACAATTTCATCTCCACGTTGAAACCCAGCCTCCTGAGCCGGATATCCTGGTTCTATCTCTCCTATCTGAAGCGTCGGAACAGGTATTCCAACAATAGAATAAATCACAAAAAACAGCACCAGGGCAGTGAGCAAATTGGTAATCGGCCCAGCGGATATTACTCCCATACGCGTCAGGACAGATTTGTCGGTGAAATTGCGACCAGGTTCAGCCGGGCGAAAAGGCGAATCTTCTTCGTCTTCCTCTTCATCGAAACCCATTTCTCCCGCCATAAGGACATACCCTCCCAGAGGAATAAGGCGAAGAGAAAAGTCCGTTTCACCACTTTCCCAGGTGTAAATACTGGGGCCAAATCCGATAGAGAATTCTCTACACAAAATACCTGCAGAGCGAGCAACGAGGAAGTGCCCCAATTCGTGCAGTAATATTAACATTCCCAGAACAATAATCGGCATTACAAATGTCGTCAAAACGTGATCCTCCCTGAACGATTCGGCTAACTCTGATTCTCATCTACCAGCTGGTGTGCTCGCCTGCGTGCCCATTGTGCCGCGCATGTAATGAACGTTTCAATCTGTTCGGCATCACCGGTAAGATCCTGATACATCAGTTCTGCCGGACAATCGTTGAGAACAGATTCAATAATTTCTGCAATCTGCACAAATCCAATTTTGCCTGCCAGAAAAGCTTCGACGGCCACGTCATCTGCGGAAACCAGAAAAGTGGGAAATACTCCCCCCTCCACTCCCGCCTGTCGGGCCAGATGTAGGCAGCGAAATGTCTCAATATCTGGAGCATAAAACTCCAAAGTATTGTCTATCAATGAAAAATCAGCATATCCTGGATCCTTCCATCTACCAGGAAAGCTCAAGGCATATTGTATAGCATACCGCATATCGGGTGGGCCGAGTTCAGCTTTAATGGTCCCATCTGTATATTCGACCATCGAATGCACAATACTTTGCGGGTGAACCAGTACATCAATGTGTTCATAATCAAGGTTGAACAGCCACCGTGCTTCTATTATTTCCAGACCTTTATTCATCAAAGTTGCCGAATCTATAGTAATCTTATCTCCCATATCCCAGTTGGGATGATCCAGGGCTTCGGACGCGGTTACCTGTTCTAATTCTGCTGAGGAAGCCCCAAAGAAAGGTCCTCCAGATGCGGTAAGTATCAAGCGGTCCACATGCTCTGAATCTTCACCCTGCAAGCATTGGAAAATGGCACTATGTTCACTATCCACTGGAATCAATCTGCTGTCATTTTTACGAACCCTGCTGATCAAGGATTCACCAGCACAAACGACCGATTCCTTGTTTGCCAGGGCAATATCGCTGCCGCTTTCACATGCCGCAAGGGTAGGGCGTACTCCGGAGAAGCCGGCAATTGCTGAAACCACCATGGAATCGCTGAGCAAACCGGCGAGTTCGCAGACTCCATCCACTCCAGACAAGACCTGAATTTGAGTTAAATCATCCAGCAGAGAGGCGCTCTCGGGGTCGCCAACAGCAACAACTTCCGGGTTGAATTCCGCTATCTGTTCATTAAGAAGAGAGGTGTTGGAGCCGACAGCCAGTCCAAACACATCAAACTCATGGGGGTTTTGTCGTATTACATCAAGGGTCTGTCTGCCTATGCTTCCAGTCGAACCCAGAATAATAATTTTTTTCACAGGCGCCCTCCTCCTCAACAGAACTTCTACAATAAGCCGACCTCAACAAACAGATGTAAAAGAGCAACGGAAAAGAGCAAGCTGTCAATCCGGTCCAAAACTCCACCGTGCCCCGGGATCAGATTGGAAAAAT
>CAZRFK010000127.1:0-3558 GCA_964599275.1 uncultured Clostridia bacterium | reverse complement strand
GACGTCGGCATCCTCACTGACCTCACCCACAATTACCGGCGTATCATGCTGTTGTGAGCACCCACTCAGACTCACCAGGATTAAAAGCATCACGCAGGCGAGTATGAAGAGTATGAAACGGTACAACATGTTTGGTGAATCCATATCAAAAACCCCCTACAACCGAAAACTCATAGCAATTGTGAGCCTCAGCTGGAGCAGATACCCATAAAGTTGCAAACAAAAGTGACAGCACGACTACCCACAATGTCTTAGCTCGGTCCATAACATTACTACCCCCTATATTCGAATGTATCATCATTATCCGATGACACCATTTTATTTGTCAACTACACCCAAATACACCCCTCTAATAAGCAGTCTACTAAGATATCTTAACCTGGTAAAATTCTAGTGTTATTCGGGAATTTCATTTCTTCGTGCGGGTCCTCGGAGAGAGGTCCTGAAGATAGGCTGAAGACCAGAAACCCGGGAGGTTGGGAAATTTCTGGTGTGTTCGGGCCTGGCCGCTGCCATACTGAAACGTCTGCTGCTCACTCTGTAACCATCAATACCATCGGTAAAGGACAGTTGGATTCTTGACTCGTTTTCCAGCTAAACATACGTCAGCACCAGCTGATTTCCATCTCAAGTTGGTAATGACCAGTCATTTTCATCGGCACTGCAGCCCAACTGAACCAGGCTGTACGTATCACGAATATTCATGATTCAGCGGCGGACTGCAAAAAACACCGCACTGCCTGCGATGATCATGATAACCCCCACAACAACGGCTATCCCGGCTGGATTGTAAGACTCTGATTCCACCTGCAACCTGGTATCACCCAGGGGATCAACATTCCAGGTCAGCACTTTACCGCTCTCATCAACAACATCAGCATTATGGGAATCAGCCTGTATGGGCAGCTCCAACACAAACGTCAGATCCACCATCTGCGATGCTATTATTTCGTCTCTGCCGGGATCTTCAGGCCCCTCAATGAAAAAATCAATGTTCAGGTGATTCTTAAAAAAACCCCGCTCAAACTGTATGTCAGCATGAGTATCTGCATCCACTTCCCCGGAAATCACCGCATCCAGACTCCGATCAATCTGGTGTGGGTCACTTAGATGGCCAGACACCTGAATGCCCTTTTTGCCATCTGCAGATATCTGCTCAACCTCAAACCCCTCCCGCTCAGCTCCTTCTCTTATTGACGCAAAAGGGTCTCCTTCAACAATCAACCACAGCATGTTGTAATCATCTTCTGGCAGGACATAGGTTTGTCTCATGTCAACGCTCCCGTCCTCATGCAGTGTCATGCGAACCTCAACATCAAGCTCAACACAACCGCCCATCAAAATCACCAGCACTGCCAGACCCACAAAAAGAGCAGTCTTTCTATATCTGGTTTTTCCCATGGTGCTCAATCCCTTCTTGTTGTCGATGTAATGCAAAAAATCATTTTTTTCATTCTCATGACTGCATCCTTTCAGCAACCTCAATAAGACGGTTCACCAGATGGCGTCTGTAAATTTCCCCTTTTTCTGCATCGGCCTGTGACGGAGTTCCCTTCACTCCTCCAGTCTTGTCGACAGTTTTCCGGACCTGTTCAATTGGGGTTGGCGAATAGGCCAATACATCACCCGTATAACGTGGATCTACCGCCGACAGCGGGTCATTTTCTGTGGGCTGATCTTCAGCTTTTTCCATGCAGCATAATTCCGGACGGGCGCTCAACATGTGAGAAGTCTCTATCTCATCAGCATGCCCAACAAATTCAAACTCCAGTTCGTCAGATACTTCCTTTGACATATAGGCCAGGTCAAAAATGAGGCATCGACATCCGCTCAGTTGACGGTGCACTCTTTCAGAAACCAGCTGCATCCACGGAAGGTTGGAGATCCGGTGCCCGTTAACCAAAACGAACCTGTAGAATCCATGGTCAGAGAGTGAAGAAATTACGTCATATGTATATTCCAGCAGAATCTCGGGGCGAACTGTCACTGTCCCGGCCAGCGCCATGTGGTGGGCCGACATCCCGTACTTCATCGGGGGAGCCATAACCGCACCCGCGATCTCTGCTGCAGCCGCCTCCGCAACATCGACAGCACAGAAGCTGTCTGTTCCCAGCGGTAAATGCGGCCCGTGCTGCTCGGTTGAACCCACCGGCAGAAAAACCACCGGGTCGCACTGATTCAAAATATCCTCGACATCCTCCCAGGTCATTTCACTCAATCGAAACTTTTCGTCAGTCATGCAAAACATCTCCCATCTTTTTGACCAGTCAAAATTACAGGTTTTCAAATCAATGGCGTAAAAGTTATTATTATTCATCTTTGTAACCTTTCTGTACGGCCACCCTGTATGCCTTCCACACCTCATCGCAGCAGGAAATATACAGCTCAACAAGAATAGGGCATTAACCCTGAAGTATCAAAACGGACAAACTTTTTCAGACTGATCAAATAAACAGGAGGATGTTAATGAGCCAAAAAACAGTACTCATAACCCGCGAACACCTGGTTGACTCGATAGATATTCTACGCGAGGCCGCCCTCTGGGCGGAATTTCTGATACCGGATGACCGAGAGCACGCAGTGGAATTGATGCCGCAGGCAGATATAGTCTACGGCAGCTTCACCGAAGAGATGCTGGAAAAATCCGAAGATCTCGAATGGGTACAGGTGGTCTCCGCCGGGGTCGACTACCTGCCCCAGTCAAGAATGAACCAACACGGAATAACCCTGACCAACATGCGGGGGCTGCACGCCGACACCGTGTCCGACCACGTCATGGCGTTAACTCTGGCCTGGGCCCGCAACATTCCCGTGCGGGTGAAAAATCAGCAGCGCCGCGTCTGGGATCGCGAGGGCGGCAGCCGGGAACTGGCCGGAATGACAATTGGAATTGTTGGACTCGGGGAGATAGGAAAGGGAATCGCCCGCCGCGCCAAGGGTTTCCGCATGCACGTAATCGGTGTTCAGCGAGACCCCGATGAGCAGGTTGAGTTCGTGGATGATCTGGTGGCATCCGATGATCTTGACAGAGTGCTCAAACAATCGGAGGTACTGGCAATAGCCTGTCCCCTCACCTCTGACACTGAAGGTATGATTTCAGATAAACAGCTGGCTGCCCTGCCGGAAGGAGCATTTGTGGTCAACATAGGCCGCGGGAAGATCATCGACGAGGAAAGTCTTATCGAATCTCTGCGCAGCGGACACCTGGGAGGAGCCGGCCTGGATGTATTTTCGGAGGAACCACTGCCGGAGGATTCTCCCCTGTGGGATATGTCCAACGTCATCGTCACTCCCCACGTGGGCGGTCAGCAGACCAATTACGGCGGAAAAGCAGCCCACAGATTCGCCCATAACCTGAAGCTCTACCACGAGGGAAAACCTCTGAAGTGGGTAGTGGACTACAAACTGGAATACTGAACAGCAGCCACAACAATCTCACAGTATAAAAAGAGTGCCACTCAAAAAAGGGGTGGAACTCTTTTTTGTGGTGCGCCCGGCACGGTCGGATGCTAAGGGGTGAAAGTCCCCATGGGCCGAGGTCACGTAGGACCATTAGCC
>CAZRFK010000126.1:0-3696 GCA_964599275.1 uncultured Clostridia bacterium | reverse complement strand
CGGGCAGTTTCACCCCTGCGTACCGCATAAAGTAAACCATCAGGGCAGTTCATAAACTCAACTCAACCTCCCTTTCTCTTGAAATTTATTTTTTACAGACCATACTGCTGACTTCCGGAAGCAGGTTGTTTAACATAGTTCAAATTATGTTATGCGTCATAAGCAGTTGGTGTGTCCTGCAGGTCTGTGTCAAGCCTGATGGGAAAGGATGCTGTGATTGCTTAAACAACCCCATGCACAACCTGTGGAAAGGACAATACAAACAGCTGAGAGTCATAATAAAACCGCAATCAAACTAAGCGATTTCACAGTTCAGATAGGGTTCATTTTTACAGCTGAAAAAGGATACAATGCCCCTTGAAAGACATGTGTTTTTTAAGCCAGATCTCAGAGCGTGGTATTAATAAGGAGTGTGTACACAGTGCAACAGCAACAGAGTCAGAAGGATATTTGTGATGAAAAGCCAACAAAAATTGAGTCAGGATTAATCGTGGTATGTGTAGTCATAGCTGTGCAGATAATATCGATGATGATGATGCGTCAGATAACTCCAATTTACCTGGAGCACCTTGATGCGCCAGCGGCTATAGTTGGTCTGGCTGTGTCTGCTTTTGCCCTCCTTCCCCTTTTGATATCCATGCCCGGCGGTATGCTTGTCGACCGGATTGGGTATCGAAAAGTCGTTCAGATTGGAGCACTACTTACCATTATCTCCAGCATTTTAATGGCTCTGCTACCCCCCGCCTTGGTAGTGATCGCAGCTCAGATGATCGGTGGACTGGCAAACATCCTGGTCATCCTTGCAACGCAGGCATACGTTTCAAACCTGGCTCCCGAGGATCGAACCAGAAACTTCGGTCTCTATTCTTTCTCTTTCGGGCTGGGCTTTCTGGTTTCGCCTCCGCTGGCCGGATTGATAAATGATGCATGGGGTTTTTCTGCATCCTTCATCGCGGCAGCATTGACAGCTGCAGTGGTGCTCTGCCTGACAACCCTTATGGAAAAAGTTAAGCCAGACGACAAAAAGAACAATCAGGATATGACTTTACCAATCGCAGTTCAGCAATGCAGCAAGCTTTTGAGCAAGCCGCTGGTCCAACTGGCACTGGGAATAAGCATGTGTGTCCTTTTGATCATGACGCTGAAAACAAGTTTTTACATAGTTTACCTGGAGCGAACAGGGTTTTCCACCACCAGAATTGGAATTCTCGTAGCCATTCAAGAGGGTGTCGCCCTGTTATTCAGACCCTTTCTGCCACAGCTCAGTGCCTACCTGGGCAAGCTGCCCCTCATTTCACTCTCAATGGTCATCGGCGGTGTCGGCATCGCGGCGACTCCATTTTTCGGCCAATTCACTCCATTATTTATAGCGGCCATGCTGCATGGAATCACCCCCGCCTTCAGTCAGCCCATCAGCATGGTGATGATGTCCAATAGTTCGCCACGTAAAACGCAGGGAATGGCCATGGGCCTCAGACAGATGGCCAATCAGGCTCCTCTATTTGTTGGGCCCATAATCTTTGGAGTAATCGTCACTTATTTTAGTTTGAGCATTTCCTTCATTCTGGCTGGCATAATATTATTTCTGGGGGCCTTATCTCTCATGTATATCCACGTCAGAATGAAAACGATTCAATCGTGAACTTGGTCAGCCGTTTTACCCGCAGACAGCTGAACTTGCCGGGAACGGTATCACTAATAGACACAGTGAACAGAAGATAAATTCATCTCCTGTTCACTGCTTTTATGCTGAAACGGATGTGTCTCATGGTCTGACAAAGCCGTCTGTAATTATTCCTTCCTGAATTGACTGGTTGTCATCGCCTACGTAGTGTTGCCAACTCAATTTCTTCGGAGCACTTTCCCCGCAAGATTGTCGCTGACTTCACCTTCTGAAACCACTTTTTCACCATTTACGAACACTGCCCTGATACCCAGAGGTGGTTGGCAGGGATCCGCGAAATCAGCCCCGCTGGCGACTGTC
This sequence comes from uncultured Clostridia bacterium, assembly GCA_964599275.1. Classification (GTDB taxonomy): domain Bacteria; phylum Bacillota; class Sulfobacillia; order SLMV01; family SLMV01; genus PUMD01. The sequence continues at coordinate 1,712 of CAZRFK010000126.1, read as the reverse complement.
TCGGGATCAAACAAAACCAGATCAGCATGAAATCCCACTTGAATCTGCCCGCGGTCCTGCAGTCCGAGGAAATGGGCAGGTAGTGCAGTCATCTTCCTGACCGCATCTTCGAGGTCAAGTACCGCTTCGTCCCGCACATAATGACCCAGAACCCGGGGATAAGTACCCCAACCACGGGGGTGCGCCCCACTTTGCGGGTCCTGCAAATCCGGATCATCTTCCAATCCTACAGAATCAGTACTCACCATGCTCAACGGATGCTGAAGTATGCGGCGCACATCAGCCTCGCTGATTGGTCCTGCAGCCACCAGGGTTTTCCCCTTATCAGCGAGGTAGACCTGGCGCATAGCCTCCCAGTGGTCTGTTAAATCCAGCTCGTTGGCCACCTGAGAAAAGTTCATATCTACCACCTCAGGATGGCTGGGAGAATAGACTACGCAGTCAAAGAACGCTGGATCCCATAAATCGGGTACGTAAACCCCACGCGAGAAGAGCTTTTCCTGCCGCTTTTCGTTTTCCAGCTTGAGCTTCTGGTGTTGTTCTATCAGCTGCTGTTTCATTACTTTCCATTCATCATCATCGGACAAAACAGCCAGGAGGTCGTCAGCACTCTTACCTGCATCCGAATCATCCCCCAACATGTGTCCCTGAAACCAGCTCCCCAGGTTGACCTCACGGGCGTACATCCAGGGATAAATATCACAGAAAACCTCAACACCCCGGTCACGGGCTTCTTCCAGCAGACGAAGACTTTCCGCAGGTGCACCCCAGTTCGGGAAAAATACTGCCTTGTGGTGGGTTGCACAACTGGGCACACCCGATTGCTCGGCCGTATCTATAAGCTCGGCAACCGACGGCAGCATGTACTCTTCCTCACTGCGCATATGAGAAATATGCACACCGCCGTATGGTTTTACCATGCGGCACAAATCAATGACCTCGTCAGTATGAGAAGTTCTACCGTGGGGGTACCGAAGTCCAGTGGTCAACCCAAAAGCACCCTGTTGCATCCCCTTATGCAGGAGTTCCTTCATGATCTGCATTTCCTCGTCTGTGGGATCGACTCTGACGTCACCCTGTTCTTTCATGGCACTGTAGCGCAGCGTATTGTGCCCAACCAGAGGTGCCAAATTCACACCGAGTCCCTGTTTTTGAACCATGTCTCGCCATTCCTTGAGGGTGCGCCAGCCGATGTCATCTTCAGTATTTGTCCTCTCTCTGACTCTCGAGACATAGGCGTCGCCAAACGCATACATGGAAGACCCACACTGTCCAACCGCCTGCGTGGTGATTCCCTGCCGCAGTAGATTGGACAGACCTGGGTTGTCTTTAACTGTAAAATCACTGTGGCCATGTACATCTACTACCCCTGGCATGAGGCAGCAGCCGCTTCCATCAATAGTCTCATCCGCCTCAATACGTCCTGACTGACCGCGCCATATGCCAGATATCTTTCCATCTTTAATTCCAACGTGTCCCCAATACCAGGGATTTCCCGTTCCATCCACTATCCTGACGTTTTTAATCAACACTTCAATCATAACTGGCCTCCTTCAGTTTCCTCATGCCAAGGCAATAGATATACTCCTGTTAAGTCTTCTCTGCTGGCGAAATGCTTCCCTGCTTTTACCATAGAGTAGGACCAGCCCCGGTCTAGTTGCTGGGGCTGGGACCCCTCGTCAAACCGCGCGTACGGATTTCCCGTAAGCGGC
>CAZRFK010000125.1:0-3738 GCA_964599275.1 uncultured Clostridia bacterium | reverse complement strand
TATTACCAATCGACAATTGATCTGGGCTATTTGGGCGAATCGCTAAAAACCGGTTATAACCATAAGACGGTATAATTAATGTAAAGGAGTGGTTTTTAAGTATGTCTGATAAAATTCACAGCATATTGGCGGAAAAGAAAAATTTGGGTAACCTTGTAAATTACCAAGATGGTTCTGTTGTAAGCAGAACGATTATTGAGAAAGAGACTGGAACCATCACCTTATTTGCCTTTGATCAAAATCAGGGGTTAAGTGAGCACACAGCACCTTTCGATGCCATGGTATATATCGTCGACGGAGCAGCGGAGATCATCATCTCTGAGCAAAAGCATGAGCTCAGGGCAGGAGAAGCGATTATCATGCCGGCTGATGAACCCCATGCTTTACAGGCAAAAGAACGTTTCAAAATGCTGCTTATAATGATCCGAAACTGAATATTATCCATCCAGAAATAGACCGCGGCCGGGTTTCCTGTGAAACTCTCAGGTCATCCCGAACGCGGTTGTCCATCAACCACTTCGACAGATCGTTTTGCTCTTAAATAATACCTTATTTCAGACTCAATTCTGCCCGTTTTTTGTAATATGTCGTTCTGTTCCTTTAGCAGCCTTGACCGGATCATTATTTATAGCGACCTTACCTTCGGTCAATTCCTCCAAATCTTCTGTCAGCAGCTGAACCATTTCTGGCGCTACAGGTACTGAAGGAGGGAGGCAGATGGGTATAAAGAAGGGCTTGTCCCCAGCTACGACACACCCGAGGAGAATTTGATGGCCACCTATATACCGATCTCAGAGGGATATACATGCCTGGTAACGGTGCTTGATGAATACTCCAGATATCCCGTTCATCATGAACTGATTCAGACCATGACAGCAGATGATATGCAGAGAGCGCTGAGTCGGGCTTTATCCAAAGCGGGCTTGTTTGAAGTTGATGAGGAGAAACGAGCAGCGCTCGTCAGTGACAACTGTACGCATCTTGCGACCAAGAGTTTTCAGAGGTTTTTGAACACCTGGAAGATAGAGCATAGAAGGATTGCTTGCGACACCCTGAATCCAACGGCAAGATAGAGCTGTTTGACAAGACGGTTAAACACGAGTGTCAACGGCCATTTAAGCGTACCCGATTTTGGCCATCTAATTTCCCCACTTAGTTATTAGCGATAGTTCAAGGTGTCAGTTTGAAGTGGTCACCTCCTGTGAGGGTTGAATCTTGTCTTTGAGTCGATAGCTGTTTCCTTTGAGGTTGAACAGATGTGAGTGGTGCAGCAGTCGGTCCAGTATGGCAGAGACCACCACGGTATCATCAAAAAGCCCTGCCCACTCCTGGAAAGGGCGATTGCTGGTAACGATTAGCGACTGGTTTTCGTAAGCCTGGTTGATAACCTGAAAGAAATGGTTTGAAGCGGTTCTGTCCATGTTGAGATACCCCAACTCGTCGATGATTAAAAGGTGGTGTCTCCCGTAGCGGCCCAGCCGTTGCTTGAAAGTGCCATCCGCCAGTGATGAATAGAGTTCATCGACCATTTCCTCGGCACTGGTGAATCGCACCTGATAGCCACGTTCCACCGCACATACGCCCAAAGCGGTAGCCAGATGTGTTTTTCCAACCCCCGGAGGCCCAAGGAATACGATGTTTTCATTCTTTTTTATGAAGTTCAAGGCTGCCAGTTGTTGTAATCTGGACTCATCAACTGATTTCTGGGTCTCAAAATCAAAACCGTCGAGGGTTTTGACGGCCGGAAACTTGGCTTTCTGGTAAAGCCTCTGCCTCCGGGTCTCATCCCTGGCGGCCACCTCCCGGCTGGTCAGTTCAAACAGAAGCTGCATTGGGTCGGATGTACCGGAGAAAACTTCCTCATCATCAGCCTCGACCAGCTGCCTGATTCTCCGTAGTTTCAAACGCTTCAAATGCGAACATAGCACATCTCGGTCAACACTCATCAGTCTCTGGCCACCTCCTCGGCTATCTCTGAGTAATAGCTGGGATGCCGTGTTTCCACCTTGATGGACAGGTTGGGTACCCATTCTTCTTCATCAGTCTCCCGCGGATCATCGGGAAGCGCTTGGGGATGAGCCTCTTGCTTTTGCAATATGAGTTTGATGGCAGAATAACTGTATCTGCTGTAGTTTTCAGCCCGTACCATGGCTTTATGAACCAATTCCTGGCTGTAGTCCTCGCAGAGTTCGAGGATTTTTCTGGCCTGCTCCCGCAGACCTCCCCGACGGTCACGGGCCAACCCCTTGAGGTACTGTTCTGCCCGCGGACCTATAGATTGAAAGTCTGCCTGTAGTTTGCTTTTTCTCTTGCGAACACCTGATGGTCGATCCCGGTAATGTTCATCCAGCAAAATGAGCTGTCCGCGTTCATAGGAGCGTCTGTGCATCGCTATGAGTTTCTTTCCGTAATAAACTTCTATTTTGTCCTCATACACGTGCAGCTGCACCGTGCTGCGGCTGAACTGGTGAGGAACCGAATATTGGTTAGTCTCGTAAGAAAAAGTACAGTCCTTTCTGACGTGTCTGCTGCATTCAGAAAACACCTGCACCTTGTGTTGTGGAAGGGGACCAAGAGCCTTCCGCTCTGCAGCCAGGCGGTCAGACGGCACCTCCCGGGTAACTGAATGCTCTTTTTCATTGGCCACTTCATCACACCACCTCAGTACCTGCGCATTCAACAAATCCAGCTCTTCAATGGGACGAGCATAAAAGAAATCACTCCTGATGTACTTGATGGTGCTTTCAACCTTGCCTTTGGATTCCGGATCCCTCATCCAGCACGCATCGGGGCTGAAACTGTATCTGGCTGCAAACCGCAGCAGATCATCGTTGAACTGAACAACATCTCCCACCCGGTCAGATACTACAGTCCTGCAGTTGTCATACAGAATCCTTTGAGGGACTCCTCCTATGTACTGCAGCGCCCTTTGATGGCAATTTAGAAATGTCGTCATGTCCTGAGATGTGGTATACTCCACATAGCGTATACGACTGTAACTGAGCACAAATGAAAATGCGTACAATCGTTTCCGCTGCCCGTTAACTTCGATATGTCCAAAATGGCCCCAGTCAACTTGGGCCTGTTCTCCGGGTAAGGTCTCTACTGGTTTGTACACTCGCCTGGGCCTGGGTCTTATTTGGGCCACGTGACGCCTTACTGTGCGGGCTGAACCATCGTAGAATTTATCGGGCAGCAGAGATACATCGGCTCCTTCGGGTCTTTCATATCCGGAGATTTCGCGGTACAATCTAATTGCGGTCAACTGCGGATACTCTTCGAGCCGCTTTTTGATATATGGTTTGAATGGATCGATGATTGATTCTCTGGGTTTTCTTTCGCCGGCAGCATCGGGGTTTTTGAGATACTTCCGAACTGTTTTTCGGTCCAACCCCAGACGGTTGCCAATGGCGGTTTTTGTCAGGCCCTGACGGGCCAGATATTTCATCTCAACCACTTTATTTAATCCCACTTTCACTTTGGCTTGCTCCTTTCTTGGTGGTCTCAGAAGTACCAAATTCTCCAAACAAAGGAGCAAGCCTTTTTTGTTTGTCCTAAAGTGGGGAATTTATCTGTCCACAAACGGGAACCCCTACTGTCCACTTATGGGTATTTTAAATTGTCCGCTTACATAAGGTATAGATCGTATCCCCCACAGGTTAATAACTCTAATGGTGCAAATAATCCATACAGTAGACATCAGTAGTGCTTGAAAGTGCTTGAACCATGATCAGATTA
>CAZRFK010000124.1:0-3748 GCA_964599275.1 uncultured Clostridia bacterium | reverse complement strand
GTTATAATTGAAGTTGATGCTCAGTGGAAGCCGCTGTCCGGTACAGAAAAATATGCCGATGTTGATGTCGTCTGTCTTGCAGTAGGAATGAGTCCACTCAGTTCGCTGGCAGCAGTTGCTGGATGCAAACTCGTCTACTCCTCTGAACTGGGAGGTCACACCCCCTGGCACAATGAGAAAATGCAAACCTCCCAATCCTGGATTTACGTGGCTGGAGATCTGGCAGGCATTGAGGAGGCGAGTGCTGCAGCAGAAGAAGGCCGTCTGGCGGCAATCTCTGTAGCTGATTCACTGGATGTGATTTCGCCCAAAGACGCCGATGAGAAGCGCACAAATCCTCAAACTCGGCTGGCTCAGCTGCGTCACGGCCCCTATGGTGAAGAAATCGCTGATGCAAAGAGAAAGTTATTTGCCAATGGAAGGGTGGGCTCAGAACATGCCGACTAACCGATCATCTAATTGTGGCTCCTCTGATATGGCTGATGAAACATACAGAGCACCCGGAGTGCCTCCTGAACACGTAATTGACAGCCAGACAGTTGCAATTTTGGAATGCACAGAGCCAATCCCCTGTGACCCGTGTGAGCAGGCATGTCCTTTTGGAGCACTAGAGGTGGGAGAAAACATCACCCAGCTTCCCAGACTCAACCCTGAACAATGTACGGGATGTGAGCAATGCATTGCTTCATGCCCCGGTCTGGCGATTTTTGTCGTCAATAAAACCTACTCCGAGACTACAGGAACTGTCGCACTTCCTTATGAGATGGTTCCTCTACCGGAAAAAGGGCAGACCGTTTCAGCCTGTGATCACAATGGAGATATTCTCACACAAGCTAAGGTTATCTCGGTCAGAAAGCCCGAAACAAACGACAAAACTGCGGTGGTAACCCTGGAGATTCCGCAAAAATTGGTTATGGATGTTCGGGGATTTTACCCCGGGGATGGTCCGGCAAATCTCATTCAGCAGGACTTACCAGATGATATACAAATACCCGATGAGGATATGCTTTTATGTCGCTGTGAAGAAGTAACTTTCCGCGACGTCCGAAACGCCATTGAGGATGGATGTCACACTCTCGATGAAATTAAGAGAAGAACACGCGTAGGCATGGGACTGTGTCAGGGGAAAAGTTGTTTGTCCTCAGTACAGAGGATGCTTGCTGAGCAGCTGGGACTTTCTCCGGCCGAGGTTGGACCTCCATCGCACCGTCCTCCAGTACGACCACTGCAGCTTCAAACCCTGTGCACCATGGACCCTGAAAACATTCCAGGGGAAGATGCTGAGTGGGGAGGCGAAGAAAATGACCAATAATAGATATGACATCGCCGTAATTGGCGGCGGAATAATGGGTTGCTCAACAACTTTCCACCTAGCCAAGCGTGGAGCTGATGTGATACTGCTGGAGAAAAATTCTGCGGTAGGACTTGAATCCTCGGGGGTAAATGCTGGTAGTATCTGCATCCAGAATAAACCTTTTGACCTGATAGATCTGGCAATTGCTGCTTCTGATGAATGGCAGAGTCTCAGCGAAAAAGTGGGTTATGATGTCGGCTATCACCGTGTGGGAGGATTCCGTATAGCAGAAAACAGTGAACAGCTCAGTAAACTGCGCAGGTTTACCGCTGAACAGCGTGAACGGGGCCTACCGGTGGAAGAATTATCCTCCGATGAAGTCCGGGAGCGCGCTCCGTATATCACCGGTGAAATAGCCGGTGCCAATTTCTGCCCGTTAGATGGCCATGCTGATTCTCTGGTAGCGACGGACCGTATAGCCCAGGCAGCTATGGACTCTGGAGCAAAAATTCTAACCAATGCTGGGGTTAGCGATATTGAACGTTCGGGAAGCGGTTATAAGCTTTCCTACGAAAACGGATATATTGAAGCAGGTTTGATAGTTATAACAAGCGGTATATGGTCGCGTGAAATTGCTGCTACTTTAGGAGTTAACGTGCCATTGAAACTGCGAAACAATCAGATTATGATAGCTCAACGAAGTCCGAAAATTGTAAAACATATGATCACCCATGCGGATGGAAATTTAACCCTGAAGCAGTTGGACTCAGGAACAATAGTTATCGGCGGAGGTTTACAGGGACACGGTAACCTCTCAGATGGTCATGCCAGCCCATCATTAAAAGGTATACTAGCCAACGCCCGAGCAGCTTTTCGCGTAATGCCAGAACTTGGAGACCTTCAGATAATCCGCAGTTGGGCCGGATTCGATGGTCGCACAGTAGACCAGCTGCCGATAATGGGTCCTTTGCCCGACCACCCCCAGATACACATACTGACCAGCTGTTTTGGAGGTTTTGTGGTAGGACCTCTTGTTGGGCGTCTGATGGCCCAAAACATCCTCGAAGGACAGACCGATATACCAATAGATCGCTTCTCCTTTGAGAGATATACCAGTGGAGAGATAAAATCAACAACGTTTTAACACAACACTTTGAAGGGAGTTTTTTGCATGAGGAATTTGAAGGCAGAAGATCTTTACCGTATGCGGTGGGTCCGGTCACCAGCACTGTCACCGGACGGTGCACGCGCCGCCTATGTGATTAAGGAAGTGGCGGATGATAACAAATACAACTACAAGCTGATGATGGTTGACCTAAATAAACCTGACGGACAGCAGGAAATACTGCCAGCGATTGAGGGTAATTTCAGCTCATTACAGTGGTCTCCATGCGGTCAACGCCTGGGCTTTTTGTCCAACAAGACAGGCAGCAGTCAGATATGGCTGTACGATGTTACCTCCGGTAGGCTGGCCCGTCTAACCGACACTCCGCTGGGCGTAAAAGAGTTTGTCTTCTCCCCCAACGGAAAAGATATAAGCTTTGTGACCTCCGTCAGGGATGAAACTGGAGAACACGGTGAATATGTGGAAGATTCTTACCGGGTCACCAAACGACTACTCTATAAGACTGATGGAGTTGGGTATTGGAAATGTACCTGGTCGCAGGTGTGGATGCTCCGCTGTCCCGAGCAGATACGAGAAAACATCATCGAAGAGATAACCGCATACCAGCTGACCGATAGCCCTCACAACCACGGCTCACTGACCTTTTCCCCCGATGGACAAAATATGGGTTTAATTACCAGCCGCGAGCAAGATCCCGATCGCAGTCCATATCGAAATCTGTTTATCCTGCAGCTGAACACAGATGCGGAAAAGTCGGAAGCTGCCGTTCTGCAGCCCATCACTTCAGATATGGTGGTCAGTTCAGCTTCGTTTTCTCCTGATGGCCAATATATAGCCTTCATCGGACACGATAACAGTGAAGACCGGGCCACCACTGCAGGGATATGGGTAACAGACACGAAGGGAAAACGGTTGGTAAACCTAACAGCTGACGTCGACCGGCCTGCGGGCGATTACATCTCCGATGATATGAACGCTGATATCGGTACACCGAAGCCCTGCTGGAATGAAGCAGGCGACACTATAATGGCATTAATGTCTGATTCAGGCTGCACCTACCCAGTCACTGTCGATTTTCCTGGTGGTAAGGCTTTTGAACTGGGACACGGTATTTCACACCTACCGGATACAGATCCATTGAAACCCTGGCAGGACACGCTTTTTTCAGTAAAGCCACTCCTTGCGGGTGACAGGCGGGTCTTCGCCTTCAGTTATTCAGGAGCTGACAGACTCATATATGCCGAAAGCACTCCCGACAATCCAGGAGATCTGATGTTTGCAGCACTAGATGAGGAAGGTTCGCTGACTGAGAAAAAGCCGCTCACTAC
>CAZRFK010000123.1:2411-3757 GCA_964599275.1 uncultured Clostridia bacterium | reverse complement strand
CGGTTGCGAACCAGAGGTAGGGTTGAACAGTGTATGCTGCCGCCGTGTTTATGGCATTCATCGTAGGGCACCTGGATCATCTCAAACCCCAACCGGTCCAGTTTGTCGCCGGTCCAGCGGGCAGAATCAGCCACGATCAGCTTTCCCGGTTCGATGGCCAGGCAGTTGAGGTAGTTGTCCCTGGGATCTACATCTATCGTCCTGATATCCAGTTCATCAAGAGTGTTCAAAAACCAGTAGGGAAGTCTGGTTACATTAATAAGGGCGGTCTGATAATCAATCATGACTATGGCTCCATCTATGTGCAGGCTGTGGCCGGTCAGGGGTACCTCAATGAGCTCGACACCCTGGTGTACAAGCACATTGCGCAGCTGGTCGACAGCGGCGGGGTTCTGACGAGAACCCGTACCTACCGCGGCGTGGTGCTCGTCCAGAAAGCAGAAGCTGCCTCCCTCCAACAGACCCTCGCCGTGGATGGTCCTGAGGATGGGCATGCCCATCTTGGCTAACTTGCGGGCGACGTAAGCCTCCTCACCTCGTCTGCCCGTGCCGTATTCTTCGCCCACGGGACCCAACCGACCGATTACTGCTCCGCCTTTGACCGCCATTGCCGTATCCCGGGTGAACATGCCGTTTGGGTTATTTGGAGAACAGTCCACATACTCGACCTGCACGCCGTTTTCGCGCAGAGCCGAAGCCAGGGCATCGTGTTCCTCCTGCATGCGCTCAATATCGGGTCCAGTGTCTGAGCGGAAGTACCATTGCTCACTATCATCGATCAGGGCTTCAATTTCCGGGTCGTACTTATCCTCGGTCATTATTTCCAGTTCTTCACCTGGCCGGTGCAAAAGCACGAGCCTCAATCTCCCGACATCGTTGTACACGCCCCAGCGCCTTCCCCAGACGCGTTTCTGCATATCCTCCTCTTCGAAAACCGGCTTGCTTTTCGGCGGTATTCTTTCCAGCACTTTGTGATAATACTGCGGAGTATCTTTAATTGACATATATGCACTCCTTTCTTACTGACACCTGCAGGAGTCTGCTGCTACGGTCCGGGGGTAAAAATCAGGGACGCATCACTGGTTTCCGAGCCTTCGCGCACCTGCAGACGAATGAATTCTCAGAGAATGTCAATAATCCCTCCGGGCCTGTTTCTGGAGACTGTCGGATGAGGGGTAGATGGCGCTCCCGCAGAATTTATTCCCCAAAAGCTGCTGGAATCCTGCCGCCCAACAATCCCGGATGACTCAAGATTGGAGATATCAGTATCGGATCATTGTGAAAGCGACGGGTCCCTTCTTATGGTAGCCTCTTATTTTTCCTCAGCCATCTGAACGGCACAGATT
>CAZRFK010000123.1:0-2311 GCA_964599275.1 uncultured Clostridia bacterium | reverse complement strand
ATAATATCCCCAGGACGTTTTCCGGCTTTACAGTTGACCCTGTGCTCTTGCAGGAGCATCATTCAGTCTTTCAATCCCAAGCATTGAAGGGGATTTGCGTGTATCAAGCCTCTTAGGCCAGAAGGACCGGTATGAGATGTCTGTTGTGCGCCGCTGCGCGGGTTTTGAGCCTGTTCTGAACCTGTTTCTCAGAACGCATTGTGGTAGACATCATACAAACATCTGCCTCGGAATTGGTTCATCTGGTCAAAGGGTAAAAGGCCACCCATTCAAAAGCTAGTATATAGAGCAAGAAACTGAGTCTTGATTCATTATATTTGAGACTCGGTAAATATCAAAAGTCGGATTGGAGGATATACCAACCTCCTTTTTCTTAAGTACCTTTCAATGGTAGAACATCCGATCCGATTTTGAGATGTGTAATGTCCCCTCCTAAGACGTTCGCCCCCTTCACTGCGCATGATTAACTATAGCGCAGTGAAGGGGGACGTCTATTTTGTCAATCACCAAAAAAGCTGGAAACATATATAGGCTCTTCCCATTTTATAACATACTCCTACATGGCAGAGGTTAAAAGGAGCATCGGCTAAGCCAACGTGAGGTAGGGGGCGGTGGGGTGAGAGAGCATCTACTGATGCGGTATATTATCCAGATTGTCGTTTACCATAACAACACCTGTAAAGAGAGACGTCAGTAAGTAGCGGAGATTCTTTCAGTCGGGCTGTCTTGATTTATGGGAAGTTCAGTGCAGCGCGGGGTTAAACCTGCGGGAAACCGCTGGCTGAGCTGAATTGATTCTGGAGGTGTTTCATGGTTGATCGCGTCTGCTGGTTTGCAGTTTTATCGAGGAACCGTCGCAGAGCAGTCAGCGTAACTGAGTATTATGGAGCCATTGGTCTGTTCACCGCCTATGGGAAGCCTCATCTTGGGTTGTTTTTCGTGAGGTCAAACCGGAAATCAATTGCTGGATTCACAATAAACTGCTCTCACAGACCATAATTTGCAGGCCATCTCCAATTTGAATCGATCCTCGTAAGAATCAAGGTCCACTTCACAGATTTTTTCCACCTGCGAGATCCGATAGCGAACACTGTTATAATGCATATGCAGGGCACGAGCTGTGGCCCGATAATTATTGCCGCTTTGGAGAAACTGCTCCAGCGTGCCTATCAGATTGGACTCATTTTGCTCATCGTGCTTGATCAGTGGGCCTATGGTGTCATGAAGAAACGATTGCACCTGATCTGCGGATTCGGGGCGGACCAAGCGGTACAATCCGAGTTGTCGGAAAGCCGATACATTAATAGTATCTTCAAGACAGAGGGCATTTCTGATTTTCAGGGCCCATCGTGCTTCGGTGAGTTTCTCCGGTAGTTTGATGATATTCTCAGTACTTCTGCCCACTCCACACTCGAGATTGTTGTCCGAGGCTTTATCGAAGTCTTTCAATATAGTCTGCATCTCTTCGACACAAGAGTGCTCTGCATCAGTGCTGTCCAGGTTCTCTTTTATTGCCCACAATAAGCACGGTTCACCACTGCTGGTCAATCCAAGGATGCTTTTTTCTGGCAGTTCAGCACCAGTTAACTCATTCAGAAACTCCCTGCGGCTATCTTTGGAAAAAGCTCCCCAAATAACCGGAATATAGCCTTTGGGGATGGTGAGGCCTCGTTCGTTGGCTATGGATTGAACTTCTGCTTCCGATTCAAAGTCACCGGACAAAAGGCTTCGAAGAAACCAATCATCTCTCATGGTCAGCTGTCTTCGAAGATCATCGGTGATTGTTCCCAGCAGGAAAGCTACCGCAGTGCTGGCGTGTTGTAAAATAGAGAAGTGTTCGTCTTCTAACTCGTTGTCTTTTTCAGAGATTACTATCCACCCGCTGGGGCGTTCAATGCCGCCGACACGGTAAGCAATTCTGCGTGATTCCGGCTCACCGCTTATCCGTATGGCCTGCGAATGCTCGATCACGGGTTTAGCATCCTCGTCCTTGTTCGGCTGCCAGGGCTTTTTTGTGCCTTTTAAATGTTTACCCACCGAAACAATTTCTTCCGTCAGGCTCTGGTATATGAGCACTGGTCTATGTAACATTTGATTGAGTCTTTCGGCGAGGGATTGTACTCCCTGGTCGCGGAGAACCAGGCTCACGAACTGCTGCTGTAGATTAGAGACATCCTCCAGAGGTTGAGGGCGCAAGGGGCGCAGTGTTTCCTTTGTAACGGAGTTTATTATATCAGTCCACGGTTTTTCTTCAGGTATTTGCAATATCGGTTGGTCAACTTCATTGCAAAATTCCTTTACCTGCTCGGGC
>CAZRFK010000122.1:0-3886 GCA_964599275.1 uncultured Clostridia bacterium | reverse complement strand
AATATTTAATTATAAACTCCTATCCAAATAGTCAGATCTCACCATTCAACACTTGACACTCGCCCTAGCAACGACAAAAAGGATTTACTGTCACTTTTGCATAATCAGTATTAAAAGAGAGGGTGTGACAATATGAGAGCATCAGATTTGCTGGTTAACATGCTTCAATTGTATGAGGTTTCCCATATTTTTGGAGTACCCGGAGACACTAGTATGTCATTTTATGATGCTCTGGCCGATTCATCTCAACTTCAGCATATAATGTGCCGGGATGAACGTTCAGCCGGATTTATGGCTGATGCATATGCCAGAGTCTCTCAATCTCCCGGTGTGGTGGAGGGGCCCAGCGGAGGAGGAGCTGCTTTTTTATTTCCCGCCCTGGCAGAGTCGGATGGTTCGTCGGTTCCTGTTATTGGGCTTACCAGCGACATTCCGCGCGGAAGCCAGTTAAAAGGAACGATAACTGATTTAAATCAGGTGGATACGTTTAAACCTCACACTCGATTCAGTCATCAACTAAACAAAGCAGATATGATTCCACATTCAGTAAGGTCAGCCTTTCGAGCTGCCACCGGCGGAAGAATGGGAGCCTCACATTTAAGTTTACCTGAAGACATACTATCTCAAGAGGTTTCTCCCCATGACGTCTATGCTGATTCGGCCTGTGCTCGCTACCCTGCCTGGCGTTGTCGTCCAGATCCGCAGGCAGTGGAGCAGATCACCAAGATGATCAGTCAAGCCAAGCGACCTGTTATACTTGCTGGCGGCGGAGTTCTTCTGTCGGATGCCAGCGAACAGCTGGTGAGTTTATCTGAAAAGGTGAACATCCCTGTAGCAACCAGCATGGATGGCAAGGGTGCTATACCTGAGAATCATCCCCTATCCCTGGGGGTAGTAGGTTCAAATGGAGGAAAAGAGTCGAGCAACACCGCTGTCTGTGAAGCCGATCTGATAATAGCGGTAGGTACAAAACTAAATTCAACTACAACCAATGGTGGCAAGCTTCTTGCTCATGAACCGGCGGTAGCCCACATTGATATCGACCCAATGATGCTGGGGACAAATGTCCGAACTGCAGTAACTGCAATGGCTGATGCCCAGTCTGCTCTGTCGGATTTGGCTGAAGCCGCTGAAGGAATCACAACAACTGCCTCGGCCCAGAAATGGATACAGCAAAAAGCATCAGATGTCCGGCAGGAACTGAATTCTCTCTGTACCGATATCGCCACCAGGAAAAACCTCATTCACCCTGCACAAATGGTAGTGGCTATGAAAGAAACACTACCCGGCGATGCTGTGGTAATCTGCGATGCTGGCACACCCACTCCCTGGATGGTAGCATACTATCCCACCCTAACAACAGGGAAGAGAATTTTCGCTGCCAGAAGTCACGGATCTTTAGGTTATGCCATGCCTGCTGCCCTGGGTGCCGACAAGGCATTGCCCGACACCCCAATATTTGCCATGATGGGTGATGGCAGCTTTGGTATGTCAATCGGGGAATTTGAAACCCTGGTTCGGGAAGGTCAAAACATTACTGTTCTGCACCTCAACAATGACACTTACGGCTGGATAAAAATGCTGCAGAAACTATATTATGATGAACGCTATTTTTCCGTGGATTTCGGCGGGCAGACTGATCATGCTCAGGTGGCCTCGGCCATGGGAGCCCAGACACATACTGCATACAACTATGAAAGCATGGAAACCGCACTGCAGCAGTCATTGACTGAACGCATCAGTTTCATAGAAGTTGACATTATACCAGAAACTCAAGCCACCCCACCGGTTTCTGCCTGGCAGAGGGATGTAAATTTACCTCAAGACGAGCGAACCCGCAAAAGCTATTGAGTTTTTTGGCCTGGTCTCCTCACAGTCTTCGAGTTTTGCGCAGGGAGACCAGGCTCAGTCATCACCTGGGAGACCCCAGTAATACTGGTAGAACCACTTGACTGGTAAGGGGATATCCCGGACAAAAACAGGCGTTCTTTTGGGCACCTTTTCGTAAAGGAATATTACATCGTCATTGTACATTCGGATACATCCTGCCGAAGCATGTTGACCAATAGATTCCGGCTCGTCAGTACCGTGAATTCCGTATTTGCTTCCACCCTCTTCATTCGGGACATCCAAGCCCAGCCAGCGGACTCCCAGCTGCGGATTGGTTTCGGGTGGATTCAGGACAGACTTTCGCACAATCTGGAACTTCCCTCTGGGTGTTTCTTCTGGCTTTTTACCTGTTGCCACACTGAAATGGAGTACTTCCCCTGCACCAGTATAAAAGTGAAGTCTGTTCCTCCAGGTATCAACAACTATATGCTCCACATCATCCGCTGGCAGAGGGAAAACAGCAAGATAACGCCATGCGATTCCCCCAATTAAAAGAAAAATTAATAAAATTATAAATACTTTCGTCCTTTTTTCGAACATAGCGGTTATATGTTGCCCAGCTGGTAAAAATACAATAAGAGTTTTGGAGGTTGAATATGTACGAATGGAACAAAAATACAAATTATATTCTTATAATCATGGCCTTGCTCCTTTTTGTTATTGTTGTTTTCCACCCACCTCTCCCCCCTTCTGAACCTGAAAAAGAAACCAGCCCTTATCCCTACTGTGATCATATCGAAGATAATGGAAAGAGGTTTGGCCTTGAACCCGCGTTGATCGCTGCAGTGATCGAGAATGAATCGGCATTTGACAAAGACAGGGTTTCCCCAGAAGGAGCAGTGGGTCTTATGCAGATCCTTCCTTCGACAGCTGAGCAGGGAGCCGAGAAAATTGGGATGAATGATTTTTCAAAGGAGCAGCTGTTTCAGCCCTGTGTAAATATTACCATCGGCACCTGGTATCTGACACAGTTGCTAAAGCAATTTTCTGATGACAAGGTGGCTGCCCTTGCTGCTTACAATGCTGGTCCTGCCCGGGTTAAAACCTGGAAGAATACCTCCAGATGGCAGCAAGAGGAAGGCATCCACCGGATACCTCTAATGGAAACCCGCAGCTATGTTAAGCTTGTGATTGAAGATCTCTATAAGTTCAGATCTCGATAATATCCACTCTATCGTGACTCAACAAGGAACAGATGGTATCATATGGTTACGCTGTAGAAAACCATCAATCGTTTCATCGGTTTCAAATTTAATAAGTTTCAAGTTTGTTGGTTATACAAAGATATGTATTGATGCAAACAATCACCTCTATTATCTATGGAAGGGGAGTTCCTGATGGCAAACCCTGAGTTCATGTACAGATTGCTACCTATTCTGGGAGTGTTTTTATTGCTAATTGCCAGCTATGCGCTTTTTACTGATGTAGCATACTCTCCGACCACCAATGATGCAGAGCCAGATGAACCCGCCACCATCGGTGAAACCGTTGAGACCGAAGACATTGACATCACCGTAAATGACGTGAGAATTTCTCACGGGATGACTTCCTATCAACCCAGCTCAGGTAAGGTTTTCTTGTTGGTGGAAATTGAAGTTGCACACAGTGCTCCCTACTCTGAGCCATTGAGCATTTCCCTCGCTGATCATTTTCATTTGATCGATGAAGATGAGCATGGACAGCTTTCAAAGGTGTTGCCAAGTATACAGGGTACACTGGAACAGGAAATACCGCCAGGGCAAAGTGTAGAAGGGGAACTCGCCTGGGAAGTTTCACCTGATGCTCAGGGACTTCACTTCATGTTTGAAGGGGATTCGCTGGTCAGCGGTGATGCAACAATCTATCTGGGTGACGTAGAAGAATTTTTTGGTGAATAAGCACAGCTGCCACATTATTCACTTCATTAAACCAGACTCATTCCAATTCAAATTGGAACTGAACATTTGCCCGCAGATTATCTGCTATCGATAAGGTCAGTTTCCCTGCAACAATAGAT
>CAZRFK010000121.1:0-3947 GCA_964599275.1 uncultured Clostridia bacterium | reverse complement strand
ACGACTTGATTCCAGGCTGGCCAAACCTGTGAGTCCCAGGGCATGCGCTTCCTGTTGACCCTCCAGTACAGCTTCTGCGAGTTTATCCAAAGAGACTGGGGGTACTGCCTCATTTATCAGTTCCATAGCTGTTTCCAAAAACACCCCCTCAGGAATTCTACCATCACGCACAATCTGCCCTCCAGGTGGTGATTCAGTAGTTCTGCTGATCCCGGCCCGACGCATTGCCTCCGTGTTCGCCCACAAGGCATGACAATCTTTACTCAACAGGGCTGTCGGTCGTTGACCTACGATCTCATCCAGCTGTATCCGCGAAGGAAAATCATTCTGTGGCCATAGATTCTTGTCCCATCCCCCTCCCCTCAACCACTCTCCAGATGGTAATCGTCGGTGCACATCAAGCAGCATTTGTTTGACTTCATCGAAATTACTGGCTGATGTCAGATCTACACCCACTTTGCGCTCACAATAAGACACAAAGTGGGTATGGGAATCAAATAATCCAGGTATCACTGAGCATGCGCCCAGATCTATTGTCTGCACATCAGAGCCAACAAAGATTTGTTCCAGCTCACCCCGCCCCAAAGCAGCAATGGTATCATTTTCGACAAGTATTTCTTCACACCACGGTTCTTCATCCCACTGGGTATAGACTGTACAGTTGGTAAATAATTTACGATTCTTGTTCAACATTTCGCCTCCTTGTCATGTTTAACTTCAAGTACAACCTGCCAAGAGGATCCTGACTTTTTGATATTCGCCGACACCACAGTTAATTTAACAACTAACTATTTTTGTTTTCTCCACGGGTGGACCTTCCTCCTGTAAAAAATTCGGGCCTATATATCTTGTGTGGAATGAAAGGATTAAACAGGACAAAAAAAGGACATACCACCATAAAGGCAACCATACGGGATGTTTGTATTTTTTACAGGGTTATGCTCCCAAGGCTTAGCCTGAAATCAGCCTGTTTTGTGATGGAGGATATAATTAAGATAACTAAAACGATCCAGCATGGGAGGTTACACAGGTCATTATTTATTCAGGACTACTTTTCAACCCTTATCGAATACTCCACGGTTATAATTGAAAACAGATACGGATAAAAAGCCACAAATATAGGCTTTTGGAGGGATGGGCAGTTTCAATTTGGTGCAGACATCTAAAACATGTAAAAACACCAGCTAACTATAAAGCACCAACGCAGTAAGGACAAAAGACTTGAACAGAACACATTTACAGCAAGTATTGTAAGCGAAATCTACATGCTCATCGCTCTATTATCATCAAAATCCCTAAGACAAAAAATAAGATCCCAGCCCCTATGCGCAAATATTGCTCAGGAACTACCCTCGTCAGAGCAGTACCAATCAATATCGCAAGGGCCGTACTTGCTATCAGTGCTCCCGCAGCTCCCAAAAAAACCGTCCAGGGACTTTCAGTTTCCGCGGACAACATCATAACGGCCAGCTGAGTTTTGTCTCCGAGCTCGGCCAGGAAAACCAATCCAAAGGTGCTGGCTAAAATGCGCCAATCCATAGCGTCCCTCCATCAGAACATATTTGCTTTAAAAAATTTGCACCGTCACACATCCTCCTGTTCTGTCTGACAGCTGGGGCACAAACCATAGAATTTGACCTCATGATCAATAATTGAGTATCCGGTCCTCTTTCTCAGCTCTTGTTCCACTGCTCCCAACAAATCCTCATCCACTTCATCCACCGCACCACATTGTTTGCACAACAGGTGATGATGTTGATGCAGCTCACTGGTCAATTCATATCGTGCCTTGCCATCACCAAAGCTAACCGTATGCACAACGCCCAATCTCTCCAGCAGATCCAGAGTTCTATAGACTGTAGCTAATCCTACGTCGGGTTCCTCCTGCATTACTAATTGATATAGTTCTTCAGCTGAAGGATGAATATTCTCATGCTCTATAAAGAGTTCAACAATAAGACGACGCTGTTGGGTCAACTTGAACTCTTCTTCCCGTATCCTTTTCAGCACCCGCTCGGTTTCACTAGTCAAAGTTATCACCCTCAATTCTGCTGATAAAAAACAGCTCCGGGCAGACCTTCTATAACGCCCACCCGGAGCATCTTTTTGGGCACAAATTATCCGAGTTCGCGGCTCAGTATGTCTTTTATTGTGGGCTCTCCTATTTCCTGAAGCTCATAACGCACTCTGACTGCTGGAATCTCAATGTCTATCAGACGGCGGAGATCGATAGGTGTAGCAATCACGATCAGGTCTGCCTCAGAAGCATTGATGGTGGCCTCAAGGTCAGCAATCTGCTGTTCGCTGTAACCCATTGCCGGCACCAGAGTACCGATATTCTGATATTCATTCAGGGTATCTGCAATGCTGCCTACTGCAAACGAACGTGCATCTATGGTTTCGGCTGCACCGTACTTGCGAGCAGCCATAATACCTGCACCGTACTCCATGTTTCCGTGAGTAAGAGTAGGTCCGTCTTCGACTACCAGCACCCGTTTGCCTCTTATCTGTTCGGCACCGTCAACAAACAGCGGAGATACTGCATCGACTACTTCGGCATTGGGGTTGGCTTCGAGAATGCTTTGTCGTACTTTCTCGATACCTTCCAGTGATGCAGTTGCCATTTTATTTATGACAATTACATCAGCCATGCGCAGGTTCGTTTCTCCTGGGTGATAAGACAGCTCATGACCAGCACGGTGCGGATCAACGAGAGTTAACTGAACATCTGGCTCATAAAATGGCAGGTCGTTGTTTCCACCATCCCACAAGATAACGTCGGCTTCTTCCTCTGCCTGATTCAGAATGGCTTCGTAGTCTACCCCGGCATAGACTATTATGTCTCGGTCCAGATGCGGTTCATATTCTTCCCGCTCTTCAATGGTGCACTCATGTTTGTCCATATCTTCATAAGTAGCAAACCGCTGAACTGCCTGTTTAGCAAGGTCACCATACGGCATGGGGTGGCGTATAACTACGACATTTTTACCCATATCTCTTAATATATCCGCGACACGTCGGGTGGTCTGACTCTTACCCACACCAGTCCTGACTGCGTTAACTGCGACTATCGGTTTGGAAGATTTCAGCAAAGCTGCATCCGAACCTATCAACCGGAAATCTGCTCCGGCAGCCAGCACCTGGGATGCACGGTTCATAACGTATTCGTGTGAAACATCGCTGTAGGAAAACACAACCTGATCAACTTGCTTATCTTCTATAAGCTGTTCGAGCTGTTCTTCAGGATAAATTGGAATACCTTCTGGATAGAGTTCACCTGCAAGCTCGGCAGGATACTCGCGACCTTCAATGTCCGGTATCTGAGTTGCAGTAAAACCTACTACCTCATAATCTTCGTTGTCACGAAAAACCACGTTGAAGTCGTGAAAATCCCGTCCAGCTGCGCCCATTATAATTACTCTGATTCTCTCACTCATTTTCTCTACCTCCTATTTCTTATGTTGTTCCGTCCATTACATTAATGAGCAACCTGCGATTACTAACCTACATGGTCAAAGCCATTATCGCTTTCTGTGCATGCAGCCTGTTTTCAGCCTGATCAAATACCACTGACATAGGTCCATCAAGGATTCCTGCACTGACTTCCTCTCCACGATGGGCAGGCAGGCAATGCATAAAGATGGCTTCATCAGCAGTATGCTTCCACAGGTCACCATTTACCTGATATGGAGCGAATGCATTTATTCTTTCCTCGCGGTTTTCATCCCCCATACTGACCCACACATCGGTGTATACGATATCGGCATCCTTTATTGCCTCAGCCGGTTCCTCTTCAATGACCAGCTCAGCTCCACTTTTATTAGCATCCTCAAGGGCACCAGTCAGAACTTCTGGATCAGGACCGTATCCTTCAGGAGTACCAATAGTAACGTTCATTCCCATTTTTGCGCCTGCATTAAGCAGGGAATGCACCATATTGTTGCTGC
>CAZRFK010000120.1:0-4082 GCA_964599275.1 uncultured Clostridia bacterium | reverse complement strand
GGGATCGACTCTGACGTCACCCTGTTCTTTCATGGCACTGTAGCGCAGCGTATTATGCCCAACCAGAGGTGCCAGATTCAAACCCAGTCCCTGTTTTTGAATCATGTCTCGCCATTCCCTGAGGGTACGCCAGCCGATCTCATCTTCAGTATTTGTCCTCTCTCTGACTCTCGGGACGTAGGCGTCGCCAAACGCATACATGGAAAACCCACACTGTCCAACCGCCTGCGTGGTGATTCCCTGCCGCAGTAGATTGGACAGACCTGGGTTGTCTTTAACTGTAAAATCACTGTGGCCATGTACATCTACTACCCCTGGCATGAGGCAGCAGCCGCTTCCATCAATAGTCTCATCCGCCTCAATACGTCCTGACTGACCGCGCCATATGCCAGATATCTTTCCATCTTTAATTCCAACGTGTCCCCAATACCAGGGATTTCCCGTTCCATCCACTATCCTGACGTTTTTAATCAACACTTCAATCATAACTGGCCTCCTTCAGTTTCCTCATGCCAAGGCAATAGATATACTCCTGTTAAGTCTTCTCTGCTGGCGAAATGCTTCCCTGCTTTTACCCATTAAAAAAGGGTGCCCGGTAAAGGCACCCTTTTGGGTTAAGATGTAATGGTGTTGCTATCAGGAGTTAGGTCTTCCCCGTCCCGGATGCTCATCGCGCTGTCCGGGTGGAACCCAATCGGATGAACCAGGCTGCATGTCGCCATCACGGTCATCTTCGTCCCTGCCTGGGGGACCTCCTGGGGATTTCAGCTGCACTTGTACTTCACCGTGAAATACCTCTCCGTCTGCCTCAAGGATGACGTCCAGTGCATGGGCCCCAGATTCCCCGTCAAGAACTTCTATCAACTGCGCGCGATCAAATCGAGCCAGCAGTCTGAATGCGGCGGGTTGAACCCTTTGCGACTCTATACCCTGGACAGTCATGGAATAGTCAGTGCCGGAGAAACGGTGGTCCTCAGCCTGGACCATGACCATAAACACTCCGCGGCTGCGCACGTTGATTGTGGGAGGCCTGACGGTGATTGTAATATCCTCGTCCAGCTCCTGGCGGTAATGCAGATCCAGTTCAAACTCGATATCAATATCTTCATCAATTACTACGTCTGTTTCCTCAACGTCCAGGTACCCGTCGGCTTCTACAGTGATGTCATAGGTGCCTTCTCTGACATCTTCAAATGCAACCAGACCGTCCTCATCTGTCTCGGCCTGCAGATCAGCAGAGAAAATCTCGTCCTCTACCGCCTGCACAGTTATCACGGCACCTTCGAGGGGCTCCTGTCCCTCTTCGACTTCGTCCCATATTTGGATAGTGAGCGAGTAGGTGTCGTAATCGAACTCCACTCCAGTAGTAGACTGCATGTTTCCGGCTGTCCGAACAGTTACTTCACGTTCTCCGGCAGGATAGTCGTCCAGCAGCAGGCTGGCCCGACCATCTCCGTCCGTTTCGGCGCTGCCTACCAGACTGCCATCAATCAGAAACTGCACAGATGCTTGTTCCACTCCATTTTCGTCCGAATCCAGAAGCTGTGCCTCCAGCATTACCTCGTCATCATCTTCGAACAGGGCTTCGCCAATATAGTCGATCTCGGCCAACCACGGTTCGAACTCTACATCGCCTTCGACAGCATTTTCTAAATCCTCAGGTCCATCCTCTGAGCCCCACCAGTTGAAGCTGGTATCAGTATTTTCATCAGAGATTATCTGGTGTCCAGAATCATCAGCGATGGTGTTAAACCGCAGGATATTACCACTGCTGCCCTCTTCAACTATCACTCCACCGTCAATATCCTCACCGCCATTGTCAACAATAACATTACCTTCTAGCTGAGCCAAAGAAGCCTCCGCTCCAATTCGAATGCCCCAGCGCCCGTTTTCCTGAACGAAGTTGTTTTCAATCTGGTTACCCTCTCCTGCATCGATAGCTATACCGTCCTGGGCAACCCCTTCAATGTGGTTATCAAACAGGAGGTTGTAATCACCTTCGATGACGACCCCAGTTCCACCACCGATGATCTCAAACCCGGAAACCTCAACAAGATCAGCAAGAATACTGAATGTCGTCGTATCACTGCCGTCCGGGTTCACTGTAACATCAACGTCGTCACTGTTCGTCACAGCAGTCACAACCAGCATATCAGTTTCGATGACCACTGCCTCATCGTATTCACCAGCAAACACTAATACGGTCTCCATCTCCGCAGCATCTGCCTCATCGACTCCATCCTGAATGGTAGAATAAACGTTCGGCAGGAAATTATCTTCAGAGCCCACCAGTACCTGACCTGTATTGAAACTGTTGCTCTGGAGTACAGATTCCAGATCGTAATCCCAGCCTTCAAACGGATACCTGTTTCCTTCAAAAACATTATCAACAACTGTGATATCCTCATCGACAATCAACCCGTTTTCATTGTCGGTGAATTCATTATCCTCCACATGTACGCTGTTAGAATCAAGAACGTGCAGGCCTATTTCATTTCCCTCGATAACATTTTCATGAAGCTGCACTTCAGAACAACCATCAAACACAATGCCCACGTCATTGTTCATACAGTCATTTCCCGAAAACAGAAGGTCCTGTATCTCGTTGAGTAAAAATCCATCCACACTACCCTCAACAGAATTGTCCACCACTTCTACGTCCTCGGCGACATTTACCATGACCGCGTGTCCAGAAATTCCTTCAATTGTGTTGCTGAGCAGCTGGAGTCCAGGCGTCTCCTCTGCGCTAATCCCTTCTTCAAACCCGGTAATTTGAAGGTTCTCCAGCCTTACATCATCAACATCGTAGACCTCAACAGCAGGCTCTTCAGACTCTTTTCCCGTAACTGAGAAGCCGTCCAGCGTCACTCCATCCGCTGTAACAACAATGCTGCCTTCAACTACTGCCTCATCATCACTTTCGGCAAACAGGGTTAGATCGGCGACATGCACTTCAACGTCCTCTGAGTATATTCCCTCCTGAAGCTGTACCCTAGCTCCTTCCTCCGCCTCATCTATAACTTCCTGAATGGATTGCCCGTCTTCAACAACTACAACATCATCTTCTTCCGCCAATACTGCCGTACTGACAGCCAGAGCAACTATAAGTACGAGGGTAAAGACAAGACTGAACCTGAGCCACTTACTCACTTTAGTTACCTCCCAAACAGCATTTGTGTACTTGCTGAATATTGCTGATATGTGCTGCTGGTCTCCCAAAGCATCTCTGCTGAAGCCTTATGGATTAATATCCCTTAAAGCATATCTATTCATTCCCCCTAACAAGTCGCGAATTTCACAATGAAGTACCGTAGTTAATGAAAGATATAAAGAATGTAAAATATGCCGTATGTTTATTATCGGAAAATAAGGACATTTTTTTAATTTATCCATCAAAACTCTCCGAGCAATTTACTCCTCTGAATTGTTGCACAAAAGAGCGATTTCACAGCCGAACAATCAGATTCCAGCAAGCATCAATTTGTTAACGCTCTAATCAACCTGAGGAACAATCAGAAAGCAATTGAACAATTTTGTAGGCTTGTGAAACAAATGAAAGAAAAATAGTTCACCGTTCGCTCAACTCATCGGCCGAAACTGTGCAGTTTCTGCCCCATTCCTTTGCTGCAAAACAAGCCTGTTGGGCAGAAATTAGCAGTTGGGAAAGACTCTCGCCATTTTCAGGATAGCAGGCAATGCCGATAGAAATCGTGATGGGGATCTCCCATTTTCGACTTATCGTTCGCACCTTTTTACGCATCCTCTCGGCCACCCTGCGTGCATCAGAAAGGGCGGTACCTGGCAGGACCAGGAGAAATTCATCTCCCATAAACCAGCGGGCCAAAAAATCTTCACAGCGCTTACTCTCACGCAGAATGGCAGCTAAGTTTACGATCATATCATTTCCGCTGCTGTAACCAAGATTGAGATTGTAGTCTTTCAGGTTATCTCCATCTATTAGCAAAATGGACACCGGCTCTGAAAATGTTCCCTGCAACTGTGCCCCCAGCTTCTTGAGATACATCTCCGCAGCCCTCTGGTTTGGTAAATCGGTTAACGGGTCAGTCAGGGCCATCCTCCCC
>CAZRFK010000119.1:0-4161 GCA_964599275.1 uncultured Clostridia bacterium | reverse complement strand
CGGATTTCCCGTAAGCGGCTTTCCATAGTCGTTGCCCCATAGCAGGGAGTAAGTATTCACTACTCACCAACGATCCCACAAAGAACTCGTGTATTTCCGGCCCCTGTCCTTCACACCGTTTCCGGGCACGTCTCTAGGCCTTTTGGCCAATCGCACCTCCCGGTCCGTCGCTACTCAGGTAGCAGTGTTTCTGTTGGGCTCGGACTTCAGGTTATGTTTTCCCTTCCACCTGTCCCAACAAACCCATCGGCCTCACCGATGTTTAAACTGCTGCGACCAGAACACCTCTTGTTCTCTGTCTTCCGGCTTCGACTACGTAGATGCCCTTCGCTCCGGCCGGGGTTTCCCTCGTGTCTGTTGCCAGACAGTCCTCAGCCCGCCCTTCTCCACTACTATGGCATCATCTGACTTCTGCTGCGGCTTCGCTCTGACTTTCCCACTTTGGGGTTATATCTCGGCTTTCCATCATCAGTTCTGGTGATGGACCGCATCAGACCTCCCCCGGTCAGTCACAAAACCCTCACAACCATCCCGACCCTAATCACACCCAGTCGCCCAACATGGGGCTGCCGTTTGGGGTCTCCCAGGTCGGCCAGTGGACTTCCCCGTTTTATGGGCGGGTCGCCACGACTGAATGCCACCTCTGGTTCACTTTTTGTTCCGGGCTGGCTGCCCGCCTCAGGCTCTTCAGATTCCACCTCACGATGGACACCCTGCCACTGTTGGCTTCACATACCGAACGGCATAAACAGCACGGATGAGATTTTAACTCACTGGTTCTGTGCTTACGAGGCACACCATAAAAATAAGGCCCCGGGGGGTTGGGGCCCATCTCAGGCTGTCAATCATTTATCAATATTATCGGTAAATACCTGCACCATCATTTTCCCGTACCGTCCACCTTTTACCACGCCCAGACCAATGTATGCATAACTATCACTCAGAACATTGCCTCTGTGCGCCCGACTGCTCATGAGCATTTCATGAGCATTTGTAACACAGGTGTTGCCGGCCAGGTTCTCTCCTACCCTGGTCACAGATAGACCCGCCCTGCGCACTCTGGCAGCAGGAGAACCACTGTAGGGCGAGCGATGACTGAAGTAATCATATTCAATCATCTCGACGGCATGCTGCCTGGCAACTTTCGCCAGGACTGGGTTAACCTTTAAAGGGAGCAGGTCATTCTCTTGTCTGACTTCATTAATCAGGGAGAGAAGCTCCAGCTCCAGAGGGGAAAACACTTCGTTGGCCGCGACGTTTTCCTCTGATTTGTTTTCAGAAACACCGGTCTCTGACTCAGCACCGGCCTGAACCGTTCCCTGACTCAACCCGATCAAGACGCAAAAAGCAGCTAATGCAACTACGAAAACTGCACAACGCCATGACTTGCTATTCACGTGTAAAACCCCCTGTATCCCCCCTTGCTCTCTATTTTTCCTGTATTATTAGAATCGTCAGATGCGGTAAGAAGTTAAATAACACCAGTCAACTAGCTCGACGTTATGTTGAAAACACCGCAGACTTATTTCCAAAAACCTGCACACCATTGAGAACATTTGGCTAAAAGATTATCATGTAATTGCCTAATATGGGTTCGGGGAGATACTCGGGAAATGGAGGAATAACTGTGCGGCATAAATGGGTATTCATAGCGTCAATTTTTTTACTCGCTTCTACCCTGCTGCTATCTGGTGTTACCATTGCCAACTGGATGGATTCTCATGATACGTTGAGACAATTTGAAATTCATTTTCTTGATATTCGACAGACTGAAGCTCCTCATGAATTTGAAGTTGATCTGCTTATGGAGAATCCGGGAGATGTGCCGACAGTGTTGAAATCTACGTCAGTTGCGCTGTATAAGGAAAGTAAATTGATAGCTGCCAGTCGCTGGGCACCAGACAATTTTGAAATTCCAGCTCAAACGAATAAAGAAGTTGATCTTAACTTGGAATCCAATCTGGATCTATCGTACCTGGAAGAATTGGACGATACTGCAGACAATTGGGAGATACGGTTGCGTATGGAGGTCACCCACCGACTCCGTACTGACAACATTATTTTGACACAAAACATCCAGCTCACGAGATGACTCCCCGACTGTAGCGTAGACTTTGGTAGTTTCTAACGAGTCCAGTCGTCTGAGAGGAGGTAGAAATGTCCAACCATCACTGGGCTATCCTGGCATGTACTTCCGCTTTAAGTTCAACACTCTTATTCTTTATACTGAGTTCCTCACAAGAGTTTGGAGCGTTCTCTCCATTCCCTATGGAAATGTCAGGGGCATACTTTGCTGCTTTTCTAATAGGAGTGACGCTGGCGCTTGTAACTCACGGGATTGAAGGAAAACCCAGACTGGGAATTGCATTTTTTGCTTTCTTTGTCCCCATAACGTTGTACGGGGGCGCGCTTGTGTTAGTCTGGACAGGACTCACCGGTACAATTCTTTTGGATTACTTCATTTTACATGCCGGCTACCGCGTCCTTGTTTACATCGGGACAGTGGGTCTGATAGGAGCCATCGGGATGTTTTTTGGAGTGCTGGCTGCAGATTTTATCCTGCCATACGGATTCAGGCTGTAAAAGACCCGGCCACAACTCTCCGAAGACCCCTTCTTTGTCGCAATTATCTGAACAGATTTTCAGGGACGCAGCACTCAACGCCCCTTCAGATGCACATCAACACTCAAAGTTATCTGTCTTGTTTGGGATCCAGTGCGTCCCGAAGTCCATCTCCCAGGAAGTTAAATCCTAATATAGTTACCATGATAGCCAGACCAGGAAATATGCAGATGTGAGGAGCTCTCCGGATGAACTGTCGTCCATCGGCCAAAATGCTTCCCCAGCTGGGAGTTGGAGGCTGAATACCCAAACCCAAAAAACTCAAAGCCGCTTCCGCTCTGATAGCCGATGCCATTCCAAACGTGGCCACTACTATTATTGGAGCAAGTAGATTGGGCAAGAAATACTTCAACAGAAGGCGTCGATCCCTCAGCCCAATAGCCTTACCCGCCTCTACAAATTCTTTCTCGCGTATGGACAGAGAATCACCGCGAACGAGTCTTGCATAAGTGGTCCACCCGACGATTCCCAACGCCAGCATCACGTTAAATAAATTTGGACCCAGCACTGCCATTATAGCAATCGCCAGGAGTATAACTGGAAACCCCCGAAATCCTTCAAAGAAAATCATTAAATTCAGGAAAATAAAGGAAGACCCCAACAGGGGGCACCTACTCAGCTGATCCGCAGCAAACTCACCTCCTGATATTCTGTCGGGTTCAGTTTCTCTCAAGAACCGTGGTTTAAGGGGTAACCGCAGTTCATCCAGCCCAATATGCCCGTGTCCAAGCTGTATACGTTCGGATATCCAGATTCTCTCAGCAAATAAACAGCCTGTGCGCTTCGAACACCTGCCTGGCAATGGACAACAACATATCCTTCGAAATCTTCAAAATCAAAATCTCCCGCTCTTTGTAAGGAAGACAGCGGCATGTGACAGGTATCTGGTATGCGCATTATCCTGCGTTCCATCTCAGTTCTGACATCAACAACAACGCATTTGTCACGCCCCAGGTCCTCTTTTACCTCTTCCGCGCTGAGCTCCCAGCTGTTTCTGTCCTGGATAAACGATTCAGGAATTTCAATTTCTTCTCGTGAAGGAAGTGCAGCGCCGCAGAATTCCTCGTAATCAATCAACTCATCTATCGTTGGGTCGTCACCGCATACTGGACACTCCGGGTTCCTTTCCCACTCAAACACCGTGTAATTTGCCCGGGCAGCCTCATACACAAGCATGCGATTGGCCAGGGGTTCACCAATATCCATAACCAGTTTCAGAGCCTCTGTTGCCTGTAACGTTCCCATATGGCCAGGTAGAGCCCCCAAAACACCGGCTGCTGAGCAGCTGGGAACGTCTTCGGGGCGTGGAGGACTTGGAAACAGACACCGATAACACCCCTTATTCGGAACAAATACACTTGCCTGTCCCACAAAACGAAGAACACTAGCATCTACCATGGGTTTTTCGAGTAAAACACAGGCATCATTAACCAGATACCTCGTTGGAAAATTATCGCATCCGTTGACTACCACCTCATATCTATCAATGATGTCCAGAGCATTATCTGTTGTAAGATAAGTTTCATGGAGATTCACCTG
>CAZRFK010000118.1:0-4297 GCA_964599275.1 uncultured Clostridia bacterium | reverse complement strand
TAATAATGTCTTTTTTACTTCCCCCAGGAAGATAGCCCAGATTGAACATCACTGCTGTAACCTCTTCACTCACATAATCCTTCATGTTTTCATGCCCATCAGTGATCAACTCTACCCGATCTTCGAAATTGTTCTTTTCCAACAGGCAGGATGTGTTCTGAATTGCTTGGGGCTGAATATCAAAACCGTATACCGTCCCAGAACGTCCCACCAGTTTGGCCAAAAACACCGTATCCTTGCCGTTCCCGCAGGTTGCATCTACTACTGTATCCCCCGGCATGACAGCGGACGAGATGATCTCATGCGACATGGACAATGCAGAAATTACCCCCGGCATCACTATTCCTCCCTACAAACTACCTGCTTGTGAGATTATTATTATTAGACTTCACGTGTAAGTATATTGGTTTGTTCGGAACAATCAAATGAAATTGTCAGCTGAAGCCAGAGATCGAATATACCGAAAAATCACACTTGAGTAGGGCTCTTCGCAGCGTTCTGACTCGATCTTGAACAACAATCAGGCTATCTGAATTGTTTGCGGAATGATAAGTGTGGTAATCTGTTCAACAACAGTAGCGATCATTCTGTATAGACAGGAAACCAGAAAGGAGATTTGCCAATCCAACTGCCAGTCACTGAAGAACAACCAGTTGACCTGATAGTTAACAACAATCATCTAGCTACCTTTATGTGCACCCCCCAATACTTGAAGCAGTTGGCCGTTGGCTTTTTGTGGGGAAGAAAGATCATCACTTCCCGCTCCGACATAAATGTACTGGGTGCCTGCGATGATATGAGAAAAATTGTTGTTCGATTGACACATGAGATTGACAGCCAAATCTTGAATCTGGAACAGGTGCTTTCCAGTGGCTGTGGTAGTGGCGGTTATGTCGATGAAGTAGATTTACTGGACCAGACGCTGAGAAGCGATTTTGTAGTTTCAGTTGACTTTCTGCGTCGTTGCTTTCAAGAAATGTATAAAGAAGCCAAACAGTACCAAGAAACTGGCGGAATACATTCTGCTGCATTGATAGATAAAGATAAAGTTCTGGATGTAAAAGAAGACGTGGGACGACACAATGCAGTGGATAAAGTACTTGGAACCTGCTTAATGAAAGAATATGATCCGGCCAAATGTGCACTGATAACGACAGGAAGACTCTCCTCAGATATGGTCTTGAAAGCATTGGGGGCGGGTATCCCACTCATAGCCACCCGTAGCATTCCCACTACCCTGGCTCTTGAAATAGCTGAGAAAACCAATCTCACTTTAATAGGGAGAGCTCAGAGAGCCAACCCATTCATCTACTGCGGTGGCGACCGAATCGTCCGCAGAAAAAAATAGTCATCAGATGAAAACTAGATGATATTGATTACAGGGAAAAGTATTCTGTGAGCTCATTATTTCCTCCTGTTAATAAGCCCGAAGGATGATCTCCCCGCGCAAACGAGTTGCAGGCGGACTTTTTGCCATTTCAGTTAAAAATCAGCCTGGCTCATTAAAAAACACATTCATCCGCAGAAGAGGTCAACAGAATATTCTCCGCTGCTTGGATAACAGATACCTTCATCCCACTGCTGAATACCCAACGTCACAACTGATGGTAATGGCGTTACTGATGTTTTTTTAATCTCAATTATACATGATTACGGGTCCGGAAAAATGGTTACTCCGGACCCTCCTGCGATCACTCAAAAAATCGGTTAGCTTGTTTGACTAATTTTTTGGCGTTTTGGGCTATTTCCTCAGGTTCTCGCTCAATTTGTGCAACTTCAGATTCCATTGCCGCCTCCGCCACAGCTGAAGCTACAGCCGGAACAACTTCTGTGTTAAAACCTTCGGCTATTATGAATTCTTCACTCAACTCGGATTCGGGGATAATTCCAGCCAGAGCACGAGCTGCAGATATCTTCATTTCCTCGTTAATGTCTGTAGCCCGGACATCCAATACCCCTCGCATAATCCCCGGGAATCCCAGGACATTGTTTATCTGATTGGGGAAATCGGAGCGTCCGGTCCCGATAACTCTCGCCCCACCTTCTTTAGCTTCATCAGGGTAAATCTCAGGAACTGGATTAGCCATAGGAAAAACTACGGCATCGTCAGCCATGCTGGCCACCATATCTGCGTCCACCAAGTTGGGGCCAGACAGGCCGATAAAGACATCAGTATCCACCATAGCATCGGCCAGTGAACCCTGCCGCCCCTCTTTATTGGTCAGCTTGGCAATTTTCTCTTTGGCGAAATTCATGCCTTCCTCTCGACCCTCAAAAATGATGCCTGTCCTATCAACAAGGATTACATCATCTACCCCTAGATCCAGCAGGAGTTTAGTTGTTGCAACTCCGGCAGCACCCGCTCCCACCATGGATACACTAACTTCATTTATGTTTTTATTTACCACTTTCAGGGCGTTGAATACAGCCGCCAATACGACTACTGCCGTCCCGTGCTGGTCATCATGAAAGATGGGCAGGTTTGTTTCTTCTTTTAGCCGGCGCTCAACTTCAAAGCACTGAGGAGCAGCTATGTCTTCCAGATTCACTCCTCCAAAAGTAGGTTCCAGCCACTTCACCAGACTGACAATGTCATCAACCTCTTGAGTGTTGACACACAACGGAAAAGCATCTACTCCTCCAAAGCATTTGAAGAGAACACATTTTCCTTCCATCACCGGCATCGAGGCCGCTCCACCGATGTTACCCAGCCCCAGGACTGCAGATCCATCTGAAACTACCGCCACCATGTTGGATTTATTGGTATACTCGTACAATTTATCAGAATCCTGGGCAATCTCTTTGCAGGGCTCCGCCACTCCTGGAGTATAAGCCAGAGTTAACGCTTCACGAGTGTCCACAGCAACCTTACTGATAACTTCGATTTTACCTGAGTTTTCCCGATGTAAATCAAGTGCATCATCCCTGACAGACATGCACCTCACTCCTTTCGTTTAGCAAATTCCTCGCGCTGCTGTATATAAATATCTGCTCCCTCTGCATCTACACCAACGATGACTGGAAAGTCCTTTACCACAAGACGATGTATAGCTTCTGGTCCCAGGTCTGGATAAGCGACAACTTCAGCCTCTTGAACTCTATCGGCCAGTAAGGCGCCCGCTCCCCCTATCGCGAGAAAATAAACTGCCTTATGCTTTACTATCTCCTTTTTCGTGTTTTCAGAACGATTTCCCTTACCAATCATACCTTTAAGGCCAGCCTCAAGCAGGGCAGGGGTGTAAGGATCCATTCTCCCACTGGTAGTGGGACCAGCTGAACCAATTGGCTGCCCAGGTTTTGCAGGACAGGGGCCCACATAATAGATTATTTGTCCCTCAAGGTCCACCGGAAGTTCTTGGCCTTCCTGCATCGCTTCAACGAGCCGCTCATGAGCACTATCTCTTCCTGTATATATCTCACCATTGAGCAAAACCTTATCCCCAGCACTCAACTTTTCAATATCCTCATCCATCAGAGGCGTAGTGAGCCGTCTTTCCATGCTTTCCTCCTTTCACAAGACAACTTCGCTGTGTCTGGCCGCGTGGCACTGAATATTTACTGCCACCAGCAGTGAAGCAATATGAGAGGGATGTGTCTCAATGTGAACCGCCAGAGCAGTACTCTGTCCACCCAAACCCTGAGGACCTATGCCGAGATGATTGACAGCTCTGAGCGTATCCCTTTCCAACTGTGCAATATGAGTATCGTTGTGGTGGCTACCGACCGGACGAAGTAAAGATTTTTTCGATAGCAGAGCTGCCTTTTCAAAAGTACTTCCAACCCCAACTCCAACAATAATCGGCGGACAGGGATTGGAACCGGCATCATCAACAACCTCAACCACAAAACCCCTGACCCCTTCAATTCCATCAGCGGGAGTAAGGCCCCGAACAACACTCATATTCTCCGAGCCCCCACCCTTTGGAGCAAATGTTACTTTCACTTTTTCACCCGGAACGATATCTGTGTAGATCACCGCAGGAGTATTATCCCCGGTGTTTCGACGCTTGAAGGGATCAACTGTCATGGAGTTGCGCAAATACCCATCCCTATACCCCTGACGAACTCCCTCGTTGATAGCTTCGACCAGATTTCCGCCTGTGAAATGCACATCCTGGCCAACTTCCAAAAAGATGACGGCAGTTCCAGTATCCTGACAGATGGGCATTCCCTCACTGGATGCTGTCTCAGCATTTTCAATGATCATGGCAACCGCTTCTCGTGCGACATCAGATTTCTCTACGACTTTGGCCTCTCTCAGAGCCTGCATAACATCATCAGGCAGATTATAATTGGC
>CAZRFK010000117.1:0-4304 GCA_964599275.1 uncultured Clostridia bacterium | reverse complement strand
AACAGAGGGATGGGAAAAAATAAACTCGAACATCCTTACGATGACCAGTCTGATACTTCTTAAAACGGGGCTCAGAAGAATATAAATCTGCACACAAATTTTCTTCTCAATCTATCAAACAGGCGACATACTGAGGAAGGTTGCGGCATCAACCCAATTCTCATCATCAACTCTTGACACAGCAAAGGGATGGTTGATTCTCACCACCCCTTTCACCATGCAGCAATATAAGTGCTAAGAGTTGTTATTGTTATTTGATGCTGGGACGCCATCTGGTGCAGGTTCTTCTCCTATGGGATCGGAGTCTTCAATTACAATTTCACCTTCCTGCTCAGGGGGAACTTCCTCGGAAACACTGTCGTCCCCCTCGTAAATCGTAATGTTCTTCCAGTGTCCTTTCTTGAAACGCCAAAGAAGAAGCAGCCCCCGACCGAACTGGTCGCCGGCCATGGCAATCCACACTCCAACAAGTCCAAGACCGAAATGAATGCCCAGAATATATGATCCCAATAACCTTATTCCCCAGTTTCCAACCAGGGTGGCAAACATAACAAACCGGGTATCGCCTGCCCCCCGCAGTCCACCGGAAAACACCTGAATCATGCCCAGAAACGGCATCGCTATAGCGATAATCCTCAAGCAGATCACGGTCAACTCCAGGACCTCGACATCATCTGTGTATAAGTGTGCTATATACTGCGGAGCAAAAAGGAAAAGAACAGTCATCAACAGCGCACATATCATGGAAAATTTAAGTGCTTCAAAACCAGACTTCTCTGCCCGCTTGGGCTGCTCAGCTCCCAGATTCTGTCCAACCAGAGCTGTGGCAGCCAGACCAAACCCGAAGCCGGGCATAAATGACAGGGATTGAATGCTCATCGCAATGGAGTTCGCCGCCATGGCGACAGTTCCCATCGAAGCTATGAGCATGGTGTAGATTATCTGAGAACCACGACGTACGAAGTTTTCCACAGCAGCCGGAAAACCAACATTGACGATGGCCTTAAGCAATCCCCAATCAATATACATCAGTTCTTTGATGTTCATTCCCACAACCGACTTGTCAGTAGCTAAAACCCAGATGGCAATTGCTCCAGCACTGGCTCTTGCCAATCCGGCGGCCAGGCCAGCACCTGCCACTCCCATGGCTGGAAAGGGTCCCACTCCATACACCAACACGTAAGCACCGACCAGATTGACAAGGTTCATGTAGGTCATCAGATAAAGCGGGGTTTTCATATCCCCAGCCCCCTGTAAAAGGGCATTGGACATAAACAAAGCAATGGCCAACACATAAGAACCAGCCAACATCTGAAGATAAATGGTTCCCATCTGGATGACTTCCTGATCTGGTTCATCCTGCAAAATCATCATGAAACGCATCATTTGCGGAGAGAAAACAATACCAACTACCGCAATAATGAGACCCAGAATGATAGAAAATAATATAGCCTGACTGACTACTTTTCTGGCAGTTTGGTGGTCTTTGGCGCCTATGAACCGCGCCACAGTGGCAGTTGCCCCTACTGAAAGGGCCTGAAAAACGGCGGTGGCCATCTGAATTGCCCTCTTGGCAACTCCTATGGCAGCTATGGCTTCTGCACCGAGGCTACCCACAATAATCAGTGATACCATAGCAATAAGGCTGTGCATGCCCATCCGCATGGCTCCTGGAAACGCCAGACTGAGCACACTGGTTCTGAGATTCATTGATGTCAAATCCTGCTCTTGTTGTTCCTCTGCTCCTTGTTCTCCACCTGATTGGTCACCAGTAGGTGGAGGTTTTTCCGATTCTTCAGATTTCATTTACTCCATTCCTCTCCCTGAATGAAAAAAGCGACAACTAACTTCAATACCCTATTATTACGCATACCTAAACAGTTTCATGAAGTATACCACAGGTTTTTATACCCTGCAACTGATTTCCAGCACACAAACAGACAACATATAAAAATAGGGTCTGCACGCAGTAAAGATCAGGTGCACACCCTATCCTATGTCGGTGAAAATTAACTATCCTCAAAAGGCCATCAGTTAATAAATTTCTCTAAATTCGCGATAACTTCAGTCAGCTCGCCTACTTCAAACCAGCGGCTTTCGGTTACTGCATTGGCGCAGGCCATGTACAATTCGGCCGCACCCTTTCGAATCTCCTCTGGCAGAGAAGGAGGAGCATCAACTGCATCACGCCACTGGTGTCCCTTCTCTTCCTTGGCCTCATTCAAACGCTGGTACCAGTCCGTTTTGCGATAATACTGACGTAGTACCTCTTTGCCCACGTGAAACCCATCCAGTTTAAAACGACATTCATCCGGGGTTCCGAGGGCATCAACCACCATCAATTGACGGTCCGCACCAAATGCCAGCTCAATTTTACCGTCCGCGTTCTGCATCCCGGCCTGCTCAACCTTATCAGTGATCAGCTGATTGATATGCTGAAGCATAGATTTTACCGCCTGAATTTCCTCATCAGACAGGGCAGCGATTTCCTGTGCCTCAGACCAGCTGATATATCGATCAATATCCTCCAGTTTGGTGGAAACATCAAAAATAGGAGTTTCCAATTTGACTCCTGGAGGAGGCATTTCATCCAGACCGTAATCGGAAAGATTAACCTTTCCTGACTTAACTCGCCGCCGGAAACTGGAACTTGAGGGGAGATAGTTCCGATAGATAATTTCCAGAGGTATCAGCGCATTGGTCAGTTCCAGGTTATACTCAGAATAATCATATGATCCACCTTCAAAGGATGGCTCAATAACCCTCACCAGGTCGACTTCCATGATGGAAACCGGCTCATCCAGCTCTTCAAGTTTCTTGGGTTCTCCATCACTTACCAGTCCGCGGTAATGAGTGTCTATCCCCTGAGATTCCAGCTGCTCGAAGAAATAAGCAGTCAATATACACAACGCTTCACCTTTTTTCGAGATATCGTCGGGCATCTGGCCCCAATCAAACACAGAATACCGATCAGAATAGATGAACCTGCCGCGACCAGGACGATTCTCGGTTGGTTTTTCAAGTACCGTAAGATCCTTTACACTACCCACTGCGTACCTCCTCGTCATCTTCCGCAATAGTTGTCTTGAAATCTTGCTGGTAAGATATTAGGGTCTTTTTCAGTTCTTCGTCCGCCACCGCAAGAATTTTAACGGCTGCCAGTGCAGCACCTTTGGGATCCAGCACCACCATGGGAGCAACACCCGAGGGCATGCGCAGGCTGGAAAAGATATCTGCTCCAGCGAATTTGTCACTGTACGGCGGGCTGGCAATGACCGGTGCTGATGTGTTGGCATCGCAGAAGCCGGATAGAGCGTTGCTCCGCCCAGCTACGGTGATGAATACTGTCTCATCATCCTCATTCTGCCCCTCCCTGAGAATATCCAGAGCTTTCTGAGGAGTCTTGTGTGCAGAAGCTATGCGCATCTCATACGGCACGTCAAAATCTTTCAAAACCCCAGCAATTTTTTCTGAGTAATTAAGATCACTTTTTGAACCCATCAATATTATAACTCGTCCCAACATGAATCCCTCCAGTTTATTTTGTCAATCAGTAGATGCTTATATGGTTTCTCGTCTAAACCAGTCAGTTCCTGCTTGCATGAATAAGGCAATTGTAGACCCTTACGACAATATTATCAGAACTTCTCCCAAGAATCATTCATAGCGAAGCGCCTCTATGGGATCGAGACGGGCTGCCTGGGCGGCGGGATAAACGCCAAAGAACAACCCCACAAACCCTGAAAAACCAAAAGCCAACAGCACAGAAGGCCATGTCACCAGAACGTTCAAACCAAACAGGGTGATGATTCTGGACATGACCCAACCTCCAGCTACTCCCACTCCCCCACCAAACACGCTCAGTAATGTGGATTCTAGCAAAAACTGAACTAGAATGTCTCTCTGCTTGGCTCCGACTGCCTTTCTGAGCCCAATTTCTCGCGTTCGTTCCTTGACTGAGACTAACATGATGTTCATGATCCCTATACCTCCCACCAGCAAAGAAATCCCGGCTATTGCAGCCAGCACGACAGTGAAAATGCCAGTAATGGAGGTTACAATATCAAGGATCTGCTCCTGACTTATTACTCGCACTGCATCATCAAGGCCGGTCCTGGCAGCAAAAATCCGGTCAATATGGATTGCCGCCAGCTCGGCTACCTCTGAACTCTCAGCCTGCGCATGTATCATGCTTACCCGGTCCCTGCGCGCTGCTCTCTGCAGGCTACCAATTGGAGTTATTATCTGATCATCATGATCCTGTCCCATTGATGCTCCGCGCCGCTGGAGTACACCTATTACAG
>CAZRFK010000116.1:0-4308 GCA_964599275.1 uncultured Clostridia bacterium | reverse complement strand
TGTGGGCGAGACTGGGATTGAACCAGTGACCCCCTGCTTGTAAGGCAGGTGCTCGTTCCGCTGAGCTACTCGCCCACAGCAACAACAAGTATAATGAATCTCCTTTTCTTAGTCAATCTCTTTCGTTGACCAAGTAGTAAGTTCGACCTGAGATAATCTCATCGAACACTAAATAAAATAACTCAAACAATATTCATTGTAAAGACGAAAAAGAGAAAAATTCAAATTCATAATCCCAGAACTTTATTTAATAGGCAATAAAATCATTATATTTTATATAGGATTACAGGTAGACGTTACAGTAATGGGAGGCTTTCATCCTTTTATTTCAATTCCCCCATTAACATTACACATACGGTCATAGGTTTCATTCAAAATGGTAAGTAACTTTTGATTGCTCCAGTTTGCTTATATGGGATTCCCGATACAAGGTATCACCCCGGGCAATCCAGGAGCCAACAAAAGAAATAATAGTAGCTGGCAAAAGTAAATCCAGACCAAACAATTCGGCTGCCAGTATGGTGGTGGTTATTGGCAGGTGTGCTGCGCTCCCCAGCAGGCCAACAGCACATGCTGCAATGATGGCCACTGGATAAGGATGTCCAACCACTTTAGCAAATAACGCACCAGTCAGAGCGCCTGTGCTCAAACTGGGAGCAACAACCCCCCCACTTCCACCAGAGCCAATGGTGAATGATGTGGCAGCGATCTTGCCGATAAGAAGTGACGCCATAGCTGCAGTTGTGAAACCATCAGGCTGAGTCAATCTTTCAATTATCGACATCCCCGTCCCCAGTATCATAGGTGAAACTGCGACCGCAGTCAGGGCAGTCAGTAGCCCTCCCAGCGCAGTACGAAAGTAGGGAGCCAACGGCAGCTTGTTACTGAGGTGCTCATAGCCGTACAGACCCTTGATAAAAAACATACTTATAATTCCCACCAAAACGCCCAAAACTATGAATTTGACGATATCGCGGGCAGGTGAAAACTCATATGCTACCGGAGTGGTCATGTTGAACAGACGGTCTTTTCCCAACACTACAGAATAAAAATAGTAAGCGGTAATGCTGGACAGAAAGCTGGCAAAAAGATCAGTGTATTGCAGGTCATCGCGATACATAGCTTCGGTTCCAAAAATACCACCAGCTATGGGCGCTGTAAAAATGGCACCAAAAGAAGCTCCCATACCGCAAACCACAACACGACGCATATCATACACATCAAGACCCAGCGTGCGTCCAATCAAGTAACCCAGGCCGCCGCCCATTTGCACCGTTGGTCCCTCTCTGCCGGCTGAGCCACCAGATGCTATTGTAACAACGCTGGCTATCAGTTTGATCGGTACTGCTGCTAGGTCAGTTCTACCCCACTGTTGATTGTATGCCCTTATGACAGCGTCAGTGCCGTGCCCTGCAGCTTCAGGGGCAAATTTGGATGTGAAATATCCACTGAGGAACAGTCCCAGAACTGGCAGGAAATAAAGCCAGGTAGTGGTTCGAAGCCCGGCTAACTGCGCAATACCCCAATTCAAGATCCCCGTAAACGCTACAGCGGCAAAGCCTACAGTAATACCCACCACAACAGACAGCATTGACCATTTTATTGTGTGCTTTGTCGAATCGAGAGCATTTCCTAATGTGGTGTTCCTCAACGCCGGAGGGCGGCTCATCCTCTATCACCCAGATGATATCGTTCAAGGAAACCTTCCCTGTGATAAACCCAGGCGATTACCTTATCTCCATCTTTCAGGCTGTCCACCTTATTGGGAAGACGATACTTGTCTTTACGGTAAATCAGGATGGGATATATATCATCCTCCAACTCAAGCTCTTCTGAAAAAGATCCTACAGGTTTGCCGATAAGGTCGGAGTAATCATTAACTGAAAAACTTCTCACTTGAATGTGTGGATAAACATCGTAGATGACTTCCGATAGATCAACCTCGTTTATACTGCTGATAACCTGCACACAGGCTGATTTGGCAGGATCCAGTACGGTTGTAAGCTCCATGAATTTAGATAGTTCTCTGTATTCTGTCTCCTGCAGTTGTAATATGACCTTGGATATGCCAAATTTCTGGGCCGCTTCCGCAGCGAGTAAATTTCGTTCATCATTACCAGTGATAGCAACGAACACATCAGTCTTTTCGGAAATGGCTTCGCGTAAAGTAGTTGGATGGGTTGCACTTCCCATTACTATGTCCACCTTGGGAAAAACTTCTGCCAGAAACTCGCAGGTCTCTGGGTCAGATTCAATCACTGTTATTCGATCTTGAAAATGAGAACTGAAAAGATCAACCAGTTTCTTTCCTCCTTTACCCCCTCCTGCAATCACCACGTGCATTGCAAACATTCCCTCCTTGAGATTTGAAAATGTATCACCTGTGCAAAATCAAAATGAATACGGAAGGTTCTTGATTGAAGCTTCCCTGTTCATCCTGCAACTTATTCACACACTGACTATCTTGAAACTGAACAGCAAGTGAAACGGGAAATTTAAGCCCTAAGGAAATATCAGAACAGTACTGAATTGTCCTCTTTGGAGGTGACGAAAGTTCCACGCCGACCATATACTACTAGCGTAAAAACAATACAGGAGGTGAATGGTTTTGGGCCTTCCAGAAATCCCAAAAATCAAAAAAGTACCAAAACAGGATGTGATCATCCGTCTGCTGCTGCAGAGCGTAGCCATGGAGGAGTTGTCCCTTGCTGCCTTGGTAAATGCAGAGGCAGAAAAGGTGCAAGAGATGGCCAAAAAAGGAATTGACGGACCAATTTCTGCCGATGAAGCTGTCAAGATCAACGAATCTGTAAAAGAAGTTATCAAGGCTGCCGGTGAAAAAGAAGATAAGCTGCTTCGTAAACTGACCACTCTGCTGGCCATGAAGGATAAGGAAGAGAAACCACCTTCTCACTGTTGAAACTCACACGAGAACCTGAAATTGAGCCTCAAGAGGCCGGTTCTTCCCTTATCCGGCCTTAGAAAGGTCTTCTTCGGTAATGGTCCGGGGGGAGAAGTTCATCTGATGGCGGACAAAGATATTGAAAAACTAATTGAGGGAATGATGTGGCAGGACCTTTCTGTTGCCAGCCTGTTCGGGTCGATGGCTACTCGCATTGAGAGTATGACAGTTGACAAACAACAGACTGTAGAATCAATTTCAGCATTTACTAGCCTGGTACATGAAATTCTGAACCTCACCAGGCAGCGAGACCAGTTCCGCAACCAATTAATCAAGATGCTACTGGAGCATAAAGGTCAATCCGATAATACACCACTTCCGTGCCTGGATGACTTCGAAAGTCATGAGGAGTAATGCGGCGAAAAGTCCCTCTGCAAGTAGGGGCGGCCTGGTGAGAATAAACCTGTAATCAAGATCCCCTTGAAGCATAGATTCCAATGTAATGCTTTCACCATGGACTATCCCGGATAAGTTCCTCCTGCTTTACTTGTTTTTGACCCTTACCGTAATCACTTCAGGCCCGATGTGCGAAATAATCCACGCCCTATTATGTTATTCCAATGTTCCAGGGAAAAGTCTTTTATTGACTAATGAAACTCTCCTGAAAATCAACTGTATTTCACCAACTTCTCACACTGGACCTCACCTGCTTTGGAACCGGCATCTGTCTGCGATCTTCAATTTCACGAAGTTCATTCAACAGGGAGTTTGAGGTATGTTCACAACTCAAATCCAGATGGTCAGCAAGATGATAGAAGAGACGACGGCTGATGCGCATCTTGCTCCTGGTAAACGGGGGATCGTAAGTCAAACAGAATGCACACAGTTTCCCTATATCCTCAGCAATAAGGCCGTCAGTAACCGATTCGAAATCCAGCCGGAACACCATATCGGTTCTTTGATCCCATATAAAATTTCTGAAATTCATGTCCCCCAAGATCATATCCCTTTGAACATTTCGCAGAGCATCATAAATTCGCTGCAGCGCATGCCTCAATACTCTGATCAAATGCTCACTGTTTTGATACAGACAATCCACCAGCACGGGCCCATCAATAAATTCTGTTATAATAACTTGATTTCCCGCGAAGTAAACACGCGGAACCGGCGCATTCCTGGCAAGCATCTGACGGTACAGCTGAGATTCCTTTTGAAAACCATCAGCACTTGTAAACTTCTTCAGTACTACCGATTTTTTGCCCTGCGCTGTAACTATCTCTATTTTCCGCACATCATTTTTTTTGCTGCGAAAGGTCTCCTGGAGTGTCCACTCTTCAATTTTCCACCGGGTGCAAAAATCATCCGGGAGCATCGTTATTATCCTTTAACCGCACCAGAATCTTGGC
>CAZRFK010000115.1:0-4452 GCA_964599275.1 uncultured Clostridia bacterium | reverse complement strand
TACCGCTTGGTCCGAACCCCGCTTTCGGGCGGGTGGAACCCTAGGTACGCTCCCTGACTGACTTTTCTTGTATTTCAATCACTTTATGCAAGGAGAACCAATCTGTCAAGTCTTTTTGCGGATTTATCCCACCTGAACTTTAATACTCGGAAAACCGGTAAATCGGCACCGGGGTCCCTGAGGTGCTTTTCAGATGTTTGCAGTTCGTGGTTTGGGGGGAGGTAAGTACGGACGGTGGTCCAGCAAGATAAAAATACCTTTACCGCAAATAAGTTAACGTGCTTATTCAGCAGTCAATATCTGAACCTTCACCTGTAGGGCAGTTCCGTAATGCCCAAATCTTCTGTCAAATTCATCAGCAATTCGACTTCGGAAGCTGTCTATCCCATCGCTTTGGAAACCACACATCAGCGACAAACATTGATGGTCATTCCACTGCGTTATGGCATCACCAGAACGCAGGTTAGTGGCTAAAACCTCTTTCAATCCGGCTATGGATCTGGACAGAGTGCTAGCTTCGGGTTCCACGGTACCCCTTCTGATAATGGTGAACAAGCCCAGCATGGGCGACTGCTGCATTCTTTCCCTTCGGCGACCTTCCAGCAGACACAGCAGGCGAAATTCATCGCTGTCGCATAGCACAGCCCCTGCAGATTGTCTGTCCTGGCGTATATGCTGCACCAACGTGGAAATATCAAGATGCATGCCTGCTGTCTGAGAGTTGGCCCATCGCTCCAGCTGCTGCATCGATACCGGCGGAGAGACTCCTACCTCTCTTTCCAACAGGTCAGACACAGCCTGGTGATGACCAAATGCCTCCACGGTTCTGCCAGTGCGGATAAGCGCCTCCAAGAAATGACGGTGCAGCTGCTCAGCCTCCAGCAGCCATTCATTTTCATTCAAAAGAACACTCTCGCACACCTGCACAATCTGATCGTAGTCCCCACTGTCACGGAGAAGCTGCACGACCTCCTGCAGGTTCTGGATGAAAATGCGGCGGTAATGCTGTCGCGGTGCAAGGAGCCAATTCTCATAGATCCCGGGCAGGTAGTCACCCTCATACAGAGAGATAGCCTCGAGATACATTCGGATCGCCTTTGGGGTGTTTGTGCTCCGGGACTCTGATGCGCGCTGCGACAAAACCAGAAATTCATTGACATCCAACCAGACCTCTGAACTCAACGTGAAGCGGTACGAACCCTGAGAAAACTCGATGTTGATCATCGGATCCCCTGATTCTGTGGTAACATCTGAAAACAGCTGTCTGAGACGGTAGACCAGGTCCTGAAGTGCGGCTATTGGATCAGCGTTCTCAGTATTTGGCCAGAGATCATTGATCACTGAGTAAGGAGACACCAGTTTACCGCGGTTGGTCAAAAAATACTTGAATAGCTGCCACAGCTTGTTGGAGCGCTGTGCTCGGCTGGAATATCTCTCATCGCCGGAACTGACCAAAAAGCTTCCAAAGGTTCTGATTTGCAGCACCCTGCATTTATTTTCATCGATAGCCCCCATGGAAAAGGATCCTTCCTCATTCGTCATTCGGTCCGGGATCGACAAGCAACAGCATCCAGTTTTTATCCGTGCCTGAGCAGCTCCATCCCTTTAAATAGTTAACCAGCAGTATCCTTGCATTGGTAGGTTTAGGAGAGAATGTTATCCACAAAACATCAATTCGCAGTCCCCGTATGCCTTTGAGTTTGCTTTGCCTCATCCAGTCCAGCACTGCAAAATCAGAACGAATATTGCACTATCAAAGTATGGTTAATAGCAAGCATAAAAGATTTGTAAGAATCAGCAATCACTTATTGATTTAGGGTTTCTGTTAAATTACTTCTCCGGCAGCTGGTGATTTCCTCCTGCTAACTGCAATCAATCTTTTTAAACTATCAGTCCATCCTTGCGTATCACTAATGTATTCAGATCTCCTCAGTACTAGGATAGTGCTGGGGTAAAGGGATAGTGCAGGGATAGACTCTGAGCACCACAACATGTCCAGAGTTAAAGATCAGATATCAGCAGGTGTTGTGGTTAAAAAAATATATTCCGGCAACCTCAGCCTGGGCAGAACATGAGTTCACCAGTCAAGCTTCAACCTCATGCGAAACCCATGTTTGCCAGCGGACAAAGGTTGCCTCATACAAAAACTGATGTGAGTCCTTATGACGCAATCAGGATATAACCGCACACCCTGGTTCCTCGGCGCTTCAACGTCAACTGAAGAAACTCAAAAATCAATGGAGTCATTCAGTGGGTTTTATAGATCTCATCAAAGACTGTTGTTCGTCGTCTGAAATCTGTACCGCTGTGATGCTTTCTTGCAAGCTGCCCGAAAGCGTTCCTCCCTCATGCCGCACGCGGAATGGATGATCCTCATACCACTGAGCCATATAATCCGCAGATTGATCGAGGCCAGGTGAGCTGTGAAAGGTTGGATCAGCAGACCTCCATTTCCCGTCCTGAGGGCGGTATTCCACCCAGGCATGTCTGACCCAATTATCAGAACCGGGAGAACGGCGGTACCCGTATACCATCCGGCTGGGAATTCCCGCTGCATCAGCCAGAGCCACTAACAGGGCTGCATAATCTTCGCAGACTCCCTCCTCATTGCGAAAGGCCTGCAGAGCATCACCATTTCTCCATTTTGAATTTTCCTCGTATTCAATGTGGTTATGGGTGAACTTCTGAAGGGCCTCAAACCGCTTACCGTCGTCTCTCAAGCCCGCGGTCAATATCCTGGCCTGAATAGCGATTTCAGAGTCGGTGACGGAATCGACGGCGGCAGACCCGGGGGTTGAAGAATGTTCCTCGCCAGCAGCAGGGAGGATGTGATATTCCCATATCAGGGTGGTGCTTTCTCCAGG
Organism: uncultured Clostridia bacterium; assembly: GCA_964599275.1. Taxonomy (GTDB): domain Bacteria; phylum Bacillota; class Sulfobacillia; order SLMV01; family SLMV01; genus PUMD01. The sequence goes on along the minus strand of CAZRFK010000115.1, from coordinate 1,588 downwards.
CTCCAGGCCGTCTATCTCAAAAACTCCCATACGGGCTTGGTGATCTGTCTGGGTGATTTCCTCGGCCTCAACAGGAAAGTCCTCCCGTACGATGCGCCCGTAGAGTGTGTCCCCGGCAACCAGCGGCATGCGAACTATGGTACTCTCCACCGCACTGTCTTCTGAAGTGTTGGTAAGTGTGAGCTCTGTTTGCATCACCCATAACTCCGCAGAATCTTCGGACGCGGATCCCGTCAGGGGTGCAGAGGCAGTTAAAAATACCACCAGCGCTGCAACTATAACCAGTTTGTGTGAGTTTTTCATGTAGATCCTCCTTCTCGGTCAATCTCGAAGGAGGTCACTCCTGCGACTTGGGAAAATAAAAAAGCGGTCCCGTTTCCTTTCGGTAGCCCGGCCATCATTATCCTGGGGATGGTAGATCCGTAGCTTTGCGTCCGCACCTTTCGGTGCGTTTGCCTTTGTCGCTTGAAGCGACCCGCCTCATGATGCGCAGATACTTTAAGTTAGTATACTAATACTACTACAGTATAAGGGTCTATTACAAGCACAAAACACCACTCTTAGTACAAAAGTCCTTACTTGTACTCAGGACTTGTACTCAGGCTGCTCTCAGTTGGTGAACATCTGAGAGAATCACTTTCATCCATTGACCCAGGATGAACACTCACCCCGAGCATCCAGGGGACTGTCCGCTTCTGATTGCAATAAGGTTCCCTCCTATGGAGCATTTCCGGTCACCTACAACCTGCAACGTTACTCCTGTATCTTCCTGGCAGAAAAAAGTCCTTCCCTCAGAACCACACACAGGGACTGAGAACCTCATACTGAGGCAGATAGCACAGGTTTTTGAGCTTCAGTTTACTGGATTCCTTATGTAATTTGCGAATCCTGAAAATACACAGATAATCTGAGTAAGTTCTGACTATGCTCTGACCAACCTCTGAGTGGGTCATGTTTAAATATAGCAGTAGCAGGATAGACGGTCTTCGCCTATCAGTAAGTGAGGTGGCTGATATGAACATCAAAAAGGCCCGTGTGGCAGGCATCGTGTTAATCCTGGTAGGTGCTATTATATTTTCATGGCCTCTTGTCCAGTACTGCTATGGATATTTACAGCAATCCAGGCTCCTGAAGGAGCACTCGACAATCTCAGCCCCATCATATGATGAAACTGGCCACACACTTCACAAACCTACAGAAGATCTACGATTTCCCCGACCTGATAAAAAGCCAAAAGATGAAGGTCCTTTTATCATGACAATTGACAAACTTGACTTAGAAACCGCCCTAGTGTTTGGGGTGGATCCTTCGGATCTGGCCAAAGCACCGGGTATATATCCGCAGAGTGTTGCACCGGGACAGAACGGTAACTTCTCAGTCGCTGGCCACAGGACCACTTACGGAGCGTGGTTCAGGAGAGTACATGAGTTGGAGGAAGGTGATCTCATAATCGTTGAGTCACCTACGGCAGAGTACATCTACGAGGTGGAGTCGGTATTTGAAGTAGATAAGTATGCGTGGGAAGTTATTGAACACACCTCAAAGCCAACTATGACGCTGACCACCTGTCACCCGGTGGGGAGTGCGG
>CAZRFK010000114.1:0-4801 GCA_964599275.1 uncultured Clostridia bacterium | reverse complement strand
CTAATCAGACTCAGCGTTGGTTTGGAGCATCCTGATGACATCATCGAAGATCTTGACCAGGCACTCAAGCAGATATAACTTGAATTGAAAATCACAGTATAAAGTTATGCGCCCCCAGTGCTGGGGGCGCATATTCGTGCTGCTCAATTTGTTTTGCTAAGCTCACTGGACAATTTCAGTTCCAGATTTCCCTTCAACAGCATCAACTGCACAATTCAATCCTGCAATGATGGCTCTGCCTTCCGGATTTGTACGTGCAAAACGCATTCCGGCCAGAACTTTAGGTTTCATGCTACCCTCTTTGAAATGGCCTTCCCGTTGATATTGTTCTGCTTCCTCAACAGTCATCTTTTTTATAGGCTTTTCCTCTTCCGTTCCATAATTCAGCTGAACCTGCGCAACATCAGTCAGAATCAGCAGGATATCAGCACCTACATCCTGAGCCAGGCGGTTGGCTGCCAGATCTTTATCTATTACCGCTTCTATTCCATGCAGTTCCTTACCTTTTTTGGTTACCGGAATCCCACCGCCTCCGGACGCAATAACTATCACTTCATCCTGAACAAGCTTCGCAATTGCATCTATTTCCACAATTGCCTGTGGATCCGGAGAAGCAACTACCCGGCGATATCCCCGTCCAGCATCCTCATTTACAGCAATGCCCTGTTGCTGCATTGTTTGTGCCTCTTCCTCACTGTAAAAGGATCCGATGGGTTTGGTGGGATTATCAAAGGCTGGATCTTCTGAGTCAACTTGCGTCTGGGTAACCACGCTGACAACGGGATTGTAAAGGTCCCTTTTTTGGAGTTCGCTTTTTAATGCCTGCTGGAACATGTATCCTATAAAACCCTGACTCTGTGCCCCACAAATGTCAAGCGGCATGGGTGGAACTTGCTCACGTGCTGCCTCATTTTGCAGTAAAATAGCCCCGACCTGTGGTCCATTACCATGGGTCAACACTAATTGATATCCACTGATCAGCAGCTGCGCCAACTGACCACAGGTGGAGCTTATGTTAGCAAATTGTTCTTCGGCTGTGCCGTCCTGACCCGGCTTCTGAATTGCATTACCTCCAAGGGCCACGACAATCAATTTGTTGTTATTCATTGTAGGACATCCTCTCAATAATCTGGTAACACTATTTGAATTTCCCCGCAAAACCACAATATACGTACATGTTTTATACATTGACTGCATAAATACCTGCACAGTTATTCTATCAATATTTGAGTGAGGACGTAAAAGTAGTTTGTGATAATGACAATTATCTATTTAGTTATGGTCCCATCATTTATTGAAAAAGGAAGTCTGGACAGGCGTGCTGGTTAACCCTGCGGACTCGCGCACCAGTGCACAAATAAGATGGGTGCTCAGGCGGGCAGCATCCTCCGGCTGAATTTTTAAATGAGATTTTTGGCGTAAACTGACCAATTCTATACCGCTTGGCAGCGGGAATACATCCTCTGCCTTCACAGCATATGTGTCAAGGTCCACCAGTATAAAATGGGTTGATACTCCACATCTTAATTTCAGCCCACGAGAAGCCTCAATAGTGATTGTAGGCTCCTCAGAGACGATAGATACTCCGTAAAATCGGCGTAAAGGGTGACCAGTGTATAAAAAAAGACGATCTCCTGTACGTACACTGCTGCTATCACCGGGAAACCATATGTATTCCTGATTCCACTTTTGGTGCCGTCGCTTATTGTAGGGTTTTTCAGTTGAACCAGTAACCTTTATCCAATCAGCCATTGTATCATTTCACCTCACCGGCACTGCCACCTGTACTGTCTTCCGCTGCACTCAAACCAAATGCTCCTTTCTGAACTGAATCTTTGTGTTGGGCAACAAACACGGTATTCCCCCCAGTAGATTTTGCGCGGTAGGCTGCCTTATCTACATTTGCAAAAAGTTCCTCTATGTTCTCCGCATGGTCGGGGAAAGCTCCAATACCCGAACTGGTTGCAAAATCAAGCGACTCGCTACTCGAAGACAATACCTCCGCGTTCTCCAGGCATTCCACCCAACGTTCACTGACTCGCTTGATACCTTCAAGGTCTGTATTGGGAAGAACCAACAGAAATTCGTCTCCCCCGTATCTGATAACGTGATCTTCACTCCGGGATATACTCCCAAGACACTTTGCTACTGTGCGTATTGCCTCATCACCTGCCGGATGTCCGTATGTATCGTTGAGGACCTTCAGTTGATCTATGTCTACAAAGAGCATGGAAAACGGTTGGCTCTGACCCACCAGTCGTGCACCCTCTCCCTCGCACCACTGCTTGAAGAACCTGTAGTTCATTACTCCCGTCATACCATCGCGCAGAGCCGCTGAACGATGTTTCTGCACTTCGAGTGGCAACTTAAACATTGAATGAATACCGAGCAAAGTTCCAACCAGCAGCACCAGAGCAAGTACGCCCTCGTGTACCATGAGTAAAGCTCCAAGTATCGCCAGAGAATGATAGCTGGGCAGAGAATTTCGCCTGTAATCCCAAAAGATACTGATAAACTGCTGCACAAACTCTTCTCTATTTTTTATAGACAGAGAAAGAGAAACTAACACTGTGTTGGATAAATCAAACACCAGGGTAGAAGCCAGTAAGGGTATAAAACTATCGACGAGCGTGATTGCTTCGTATGAACCACCCAGCCCAACGAAGACAAAATACCCCATCAATACAGAAAGATTTATCTGACCTATGTTGAATATCATACGATCGAATTCTATTTTTCCCTGTAGCCAGTGAATTACATAAGCTGGCCATACAATCCACATGGCGATGGCTGGTCCCCACTTGACCAATGCTGCATAGACAACAGGGTATCCAATGTTCAATTTTGCATCACCGAGTGGAATCAAATAAAAAGCAGTGGCAGCGTACACAAGCGAGACAACCGCAATTCCAATCAACTGTTCAAATGCAACCTGAGCTGCTGTTTGCAAAGTCAGCCACAGACATAATCCAATCCCTAAAGCCCCTACTGAGTAGTACAATACTTGTACATGCAGAGACGAGTTCTCACTCACTTTATTAATATCCATAATAATCTCCCTAAATACTGCAAGTTAAGCCTTGTCTTTAAGCTCTGGCCTCAGGGGCTCTAAGTTCATTTAATACGGTTTCATGAAAACAAAGGAAAATATGCCGGGATGATAATTCCATCCCGACATTAATATCGTCGTCGGTGAAGGATAGAGGCAAATGCACCAACATGGAATGTGAGGTACTCCCGAACTCAAGTCAGCTGAACATTCATCCTCAAATATTCGCCATAATGCAGCGACCTGTTCGAAAATGGAACTCACAAAGTCACAAATCATCCAGGTCATATGATATGGCTTCTCAACGCAAGCTCAATTTACCATACCTTCACAAACATCTACCGGAAACCCAGCTTGTTAAAGAAGATTTTCAGCAGCCGCTGCTCCCTCGCCAACATCAAAATCGTGACCAACCTGTTCAAGAGCACGCTCTATAGCACCAACTGTGGCAATGATATCTGACTTGTTGTGAGCACCCATGTGCCCCACTCTGAAATACCTATCCTTGATCTCTCCATGCAGGCCGCCAGCAACCATGACACCTTCATCAGAGATCGCGGATACAAGTTTGCTGTCGACTCCTTCCGGATAGTACAGGGCGCTTAGTGTAGGTGCAGCGAGGTCATCAGATACAGGAACTCCCTCGAGACCCATGGCTTTTGTGCCAGCCCGGAACGCTCGAGCCAATTTTCGGTGTCGGGCAAAACGGGAATCCATTCCTTCTGCTAGAATCTGTTCGAGACTCACATGTAGAGCGTAGAGTAAGTTTACGGGGGGAGTACCAAAATAAGATGCTTCACGTTTACGATAAGCATGCATTATCGGCAGCCAATTATCAAAGTCTGCGTAATAATTCGAAACCGGTGTTTGTCTGTTATAAAAGACATCCATAGCCTCGGGGCTCACGGTCAGAAGCGCAAGTCCTGGTGGGGTACCAATCGCTTTTTGAGAAGCAGTTAAATATACATCGACCCCCCACTCCCTGCTACGGCATTCAGCTCCAGCAGTACCGCAAACGCCGTCCACTATTGTCAGACAGCCTGCATCTTTGGCCACCTGGCATATACCCTGAATGTCGGCCAGGACTCCTGTAGATGTATCCACTTGAGTTACGGCAAGCGCCTTGTAATCCTGTTTCTGAAGAGCATTTTTGACTTGCTCAGGTGAAGATATATCACCGACATCCGAATCCAGATTGTCTGATTTTACGCCGTAGGTCTGGAGAATATCATTCATCCGATCACCAAAATAGCCTGAGTTGACGACAAGGACACGGTCTCCTGGCTCAAGCAGGTTCACAGCTGCAGCATCCATGGCTAAAGTTCCACTACCCGGCAGAACAAACGGTTCATATTCGTCAGCCATGAAGACATCCAACATCATATCCAGGCTGTCACCAAAACATTCTAAAAACTCGGGAGATACGTGGCTCGTGGTAGGTTTGGCCATGGCCGAGAGTACCTCGGGGGTAAACTCGATCGGGCCTGGAATCATCAGTAGTTTACGTCCTTTCATGATCACCCTCCTTATTGTTTTATAAAGTCATTCAAGCTGAAAACATTTAGACAGCATTGAGCGGTGGCTCGCCCTGTAAAACTCGTTTTATATCGCATGCTGCCTCGCGGGCTATTGCTGTTAAGCAATCCTTCGTGGAACCAGCCAGATGAGGAGTTAAAAGCACCCGTGGCCCCTTCAGTATCTGAATATCATCCTCTGTCAGCGGTTCAGGATCGAAAACATCCAGCGCAACGC
>CAZRFK010000113.1:0-4834 GCA_964599275.1 uncultured Clostridia bacterium | reverse complement strand
ACAAATAGATGTAAAAGAGCAACGGAAAAGAGCAAGCTGTCGATCCGGTCCAAAACTCCACCGTGCCCCGGGATCAGATTGGAAAAATCTTTGACACTGGCGCTTCGTTTTAACAGGGATGCGAATAAATCACCAAGCTGTGCAATGATCCCCAAACTGATCGCTAAAAGCACACCGTGAATATGAGTTGTTGGCAGCCAGTACGAAAACGCAAAACCAGCAATCCCCGCAGCAAAAATCCCGCCAAATAAACCCACTGTCGTTTTCCCAGGACTGAGGTGCGGTACCAGTGGTTGTGTCCCCCATTTAGAACCAGAAAAATAGGCGCCGATATCAAAAGCCCAGGTACTCACAAGAGCATAAAGAAGGAAAAAAAGGCCTTCAGGATGTGATCTTACGGCCAGCCAAAATCCGATGAGGCCGATATAAGCAACAGTCAGCATACTCCAGCTTAATACACTGACTTGCTCCTTGCAGTTTCCCCTGACCAGCAAGCAGTGTATCAGATGAGCTACCAGGATACCCAGGGGAAGGTAAAACAGACCTGTATAATGTGAAAAGTGCACCATAACCAGCAGTGTTACCAGAGAGAAAAAGCAGATCCATCTGCCAGTTGGCAAATCCAACTCGTCAGAAGATAAGGTCTTCAGAAGCTCAGAAGCTGCTGCAAGTGCAACAGCCGCAACAACAATGAAAAACATCCATCCTCCCATATAGACAGCAAGCAAAAAAGGCGGACCTAAAATCAAGGATGATTTAATACGTAACAAAAGACTAGTCATTGGTTCTCACAAGTTGAAGGCTCTGCCCCTTTCGCCTTTGATATCTCGCTTTCACTGGTCGAGGTGCGACTCCCGAAGCGGCGTTCTCGTCGAGTAAATGCCTTTACAGCACGTCGCAAGTCAGTGGCACCGAAGTCCGGCCATAACACCCTGGTACTGTAAAACTCAGCATAAGCAACCTGAAAGAGGAGAAAGTTGCTAAGCCGCATTTCCCCACCTGTCCTTATGACCAGATCTGGGTCTGGATAAGGCGAGGTGTACAGGTGATCAGACAGTAAATTGGCGTTGATATCTTCAAGTTGAATTCGATCTGATTCAAAGTCAACAGCTATTTTCCGGGCAGCACGGACAATATCATTTCGCCCTCCATAATTTACAGCGAGAAGCAAGGTCAAATCATTTTCATCCTGAGTATACTCGCGCAGCTTCAGCAAAGCCCTGCGGGTTTTATCTGGTAATTCATCCAGTTTGCCAACTGGCACAACCCGTACTCCATTTTTCCTCAGCTTCTGCTTCTCCTGTTCGGCAAACTCAATCATGAGCTGCATAATGCCCTTAACTTCTTCTTCTGAGCGATTCCAATTCTCGGTTGAAAACGCAAAAGCTGACAGATAAGGAACGTCCAGAGTGATGCATTCTTCAATTACTGCCCGCAGAGCCTTAGCACCAGCACGATGACCTTCGAGGTAATGGAGTCCGCGCGCAGCGGCCCATCTCCCATTGCCGTCCATGATAACTGCTATATGCTGTGGAAGATTGTCCGTGTCTGCGAGATTTAGGCCCTGTTCATTAATTTTGTTTGACAAAATACACCTCTATTCGCGTGGCCTACGTCTGGCACACCTGATCTCTTCGGTTTCCCGCTGTGGAGTTGACAGCAGGACTCTGACGGTTTTTGTTTTCTCATCATATTGAGTCCAGCAAACTACTTTTCGAGTTTCATCGAGTTGGTAGGGGCTGGGTCTGTCCACAGAAACCACTTCAGTTTCGTAAGGAACAGACCACTGATTTAGAAGCTGCTCTGCATGCTCCCAGTTCAGCCCCAGTAATACCCTGTAATCTGGAGCGGATTTGCAGCGCACCCATCAGACCTCCATTATCTCTTCTTCTTTATTGTTCATAAGCTCGTCTATCTGCTCAATGTAGGTGTCAGTAAGCTCCTGAACCTTGTTCTTGAGTCGGTGTGCTTCATCTTCAGATATATCTCCAGAATTTTCGCGTTTTCTCAGCTCATCATTAGCCTCACGCCGCAGGTTTCGAATTTTAACCCGACATTCTTCGGCTTTTTTGTTAGCTTTTTGGACAAGTTCAGTCCGGCGTTCCTCTGTTGGTTTGGGTATAGTCAGCCGAATAACATTGCCGTCGTTGTTGGGCATAATCCCCAGGTCCGACTTCATGATAGCGCGTTCCACATCTTCTAAAACGTTCTTGTCCCAAGGTTCAATTACCAGTAAACGGGGTTCTGGAATACTTATTGACGCAAGCTGGTTGATAGGGGTCTTGGTCCCGTAGTAGTCGACAGGAATGTTATTTACCAGGGCTGGATTAGCACGACCTGTCCTGATAGTGGCCAGGTCTTTGCGGAAAAACTCAACCTGCTGTTTCATTTCAATCTCTGTGGTCTGCAGTACATCACTCGCCATCCGTTCTACCTCCTGTCACGTAAGTACCGATATTCTCACCCAAAATTGCTCTTTTGATATTCCCATAAACATTGAGGTTAAAGACCATTATGGGAATATCATTGTCCATGCACAACGAGGTAGCAGTGGAATCCATCACCATAAGACCCCTGTTGAGAATTTCTAGATAGGGGATCTCATCAAATTTCTTGGCTTCCGGATTACTGGCAGGATCAGAATCAAAAACCCCTGAAGTTTTCGTGGCTTTTAGCATTATATCGGCTTCAATTTCGGCAGCCCGTAGCGCAGCCGTAGTATCGGTGGAGAAGTATGGATTGCCGGTTCCAGCTGCAAAAATAACTATTCTATCCTTTTCCAGATGCCTGATGGCCCGGCGTCGGATGTAGGGTTCAGCTACTTCTCTCATCTCTATAGCCGTCTGCACTCTAGTTTTGATTTCATGCTGTTCCAGCGCATCCTGCAGTGCCAGAGAATTTATGCATGTGGCAAGCATGCCCATGTAGTCGGCTGTTGCGCGATCCATTCCTTTAGCCCAGCCGGATGCACCGCGCCATATATTTCCCCCACCGACGACAATGGCCACCTCGGCACCGAGGAGTGCGACCTCTTTTATCTGAACGGCAAGATCGTCAACGACTTCCGGATTAATGCCATATCCCTGTTCGCCGGCCAGTGCCTCACCGCTCAACTTGAGGACTACTCTATCATACGCGGGTTCCTGCCCCGTTTCTTTTTCGTCCATATCCGGTCCTGCCCCATCCTTCCTCAGCGCTTAAAGTACTTGTTCTGGCTAATTAGTCTTGTTCACCGACTGCGAAGCGAGCAAATCTGTTTATTTCAATGTTTTCTCCAAGTGTGGCAATTGCATCGTTGACCAGTTCTTTTACGGTAATGTCAGTGTCCTTAATATAGGTTTGCTCCATCAAGCACACTTGCGAGAAAAACTTTTCCAGTCGACCTTCTACAATCTGCTCAACTATGTGTTCTGGTTTGCCTTCTTCTTCCGCCTGCTGGCGCAGTATGTTTTTCTCCTGTTCGACTACATCTTCGGGAACATCATCCCGAGAGATATAACTCGGATCAGCAGCAGCAACCTGCATGCAGATATTATGGGCGAGCTCGGAGAAATCATCAGTACGGGCTACGAAGTCTGTTTCTGAATTGATTTCAAGAAGAACTCCTATCTTGCCCTTAAGATGTATATAGGCATCAATGATGCCCTCGTCAGTACTCCTACCCGATTTTTTGCGGGCTTCCGCCAATCCGCGGGTTCGCAGTACTTCACGAGCTTCCTCCATATCTCCATCTGTTTCCTGCAGGGCTTTTTTGCAGTCCAAGACCCCTGCACCGGTTGCTTCTCTCAGCTCTTTTACCATTTCAGCACTAATGTCAGACATGTATTCCCTTCGCCTCCTAACCTGATACCTTTTTACTATTCAGACTCCTCTGAAGCCTGTCTTAATTGGACTCCTTGCTTACCTTCTAGTACGGCGTCAGCTATCTTTGATGTTAACAAACGTACTGCCCGTATTGCATCATCGTTGCCTGGTATTAAGTAGTCTATAAGATCCGGATCGCAGTTGGTGTCGACAATGGCAACGGTGGGAATACCCAGCTTGTTACATTCTCGAACTGCTATTAATTCCCTGCGCGGATCAACTATAAAAACGGCCTCAGGCAGAGTTCTCATATCTCTTATACCGCCGAGAAACTTTTGTAGGCGTTCTTTTTCCCGGACCAAATCAGAAACTTCTTTTTTGGGGAGGTGTTCCCATAATCCGCTTTCTTCCTGTTCTTCCAGCTCCAGCAGATATTCGATACGCTGCTTGATTGTATCGAAGTTGGTGAGGGTTCCCCCCAACCACCGCTGGTTGATATAAGGCATGTCACATCGATCTGATTCCTCTTGAATGGTCTCCTGTGCTTGTTTTTTAGTGCCGACAAAAAGTACTGTTCCGCCCTGAAAAACCACATCCCGTACGAATGTGTATGCTTCATCCATCAAGCGTACGGTCTTCTGCAGATCTACAATGTAGATCCCATTACGTTCTGTGAAGATGTAATTTTTCATCTTGGGATTCCAACGGCGAGTCTGATGTCCAAAATGAACTCCAGATTCAAGGAGTTCTTTCATAGTAACTACAGCCATAGATTTTTCTCCTTTCGGTTAATCCTCCTACACCGTCAAAGGAAATCAGAACCCGATTGGAGGGCACCGCTGACTTCCTATGGTGCAGTGAGTAATTAATGCCAGTCTAAAACTACCCATATACTTATACCACAAGCTGGCTTGGAGTTCAACAACTAGCATTGATTGCTCTCCTTAACAATGCTTAAACAGCCGACCCAGCGACTCAATATCAGTTTGAAAAATCTCGCCTTCATCTGTCCTCATCTGCGGCTATACGC
>CAZRFK010000112.1:0-4897 GCA_964599275.1 uncultured Clostridia bacterium | reverse complement strand
GAAAGAATCCGGGATATCACCGACCGAAACAACAGCCAGTCAATGTCTTGGCGGATTGAAAGGTTGCCCCAATACCTGGAAGGCCCGCTCGGCTATTTTCACATATCTGATGCCAACAAACGCCTCCAGAGACTGGGAGAATGGATGAGACGACGGCTCCGGATGTGCATCTGGAACCAATGGAAGCGCATGCGGACCAGAGTCCGGAAGTTACGTGGATTTGGACTAGATGAGGATGATGTGTGGAACCTTTCCAGGTCACGGAAGGGACCGGTCCTGGCGAAGACCCACCAACTGCATCAGGCCCTGAACGCCCGTTACTGGAACGGCCAGGGCCTAATCGACTTGCTGGTAACGTATCAAACATACCGTTAAGTTTTACGAACCGCCGGATGCGGAACCGCACATCCGGTGGTGTGAGGGGACGGCGGGGCAATCCCGCCTCATACTCGATCTGAGGGGATGAAGATATATGTATTTTCAGGATGAGACCGGTGCTGTTTTAGCGGAGTTTGTTCTTGTAGCTACAATTCTTCTTCTTTTATGTATGTTCTGTTTTGAGTTGGCCATGATCTTGCAGGCCCAACTAGTTTTGGGTACCGCAGCTCGAGAGGGAGCCAGACAGGCGGCTGTTGACGGGGGCTGGTCATCTGGAGTGCAGCAGCGAGTGGCTTCGCTTCTGCAGATGGGCGGCCTGGATAATGATCATGCTCAAATATCAGTACTACCCAATCAGGCTGCTTACGGCCGTCCAATTGATGTTTCCATTGAATATACGTTTAATGTTCGCACAGCCATGTTAAGATCAGTGCTGCCAGCAACTATTCAGCTGAAATCTGAGGTGGTGACCCGAAGTGAGCGTCTGGATGAACGCTGATCGAAGGCGGGGGGCAGCGGTGTTGATAGTGCTCCTGATCCTTCCTGCCTTGCTAGCTGCCGTCGCACTGGCAGTTGATGTGGGATGGCTGCTTTTGATGAGGGTGCGATTGCAGGCAGCCTGTGACCTGGCTGCTTTAGCAGGAGTAGGTTCAGTGGATTGGGACCAGTTGATGATGGGCAAAATAAGATTATCTGCGGAGGAGGCGCAGGACTTTGCCCGCACCTATATGCTTGAAAATTTGGCGGTTATTGATGGTTTGCAGGCGGAAAGTGTCCAGGTTTGGGTGATAAACGCAGAGCCGGATGAACCAGCGCTGCATCCGGTAACTGGTTCTGAAATTATCTATCCTACTGTTATCATTAACTGCAGTGTGTCCGTAGCTGGAGGTTGGTTTTCCGCCTTGGGTACGGTTGAACTATCTGCCGAGGCTGATGCGTCGCTCAGACCGCGCCGTGATGATTGAGTCAGAAATTTTCATTCAGTGGCAAATTAGTTTATATTACTGGGAGGATTCTCAATCCTCGAGAACGAATATTATAAAGGAAACAAATGTGTCCGATTCATTTGCTGCCAGAATTCACGAGGGCAGCAGGGTATTGCGAGGGCACTTCAATATGCTTTCCGGATGATGAATGCGGGAGAGCCGGGTAGTTATGCTGCCTGCACCGAAGGGGTAAACTCTCAGGTCCAGCACCGCATTCTGACGGTTCTCTGGAGAGTTCCGCCGAGTATAACGGTGGACACCGAAGGGGTAACCCTTGTATTGTGGGGAATCTCTCAGGTACCAGGACAGAGGGGGCAGATTGTTGCTCTCCTTCTGTCCTTTTAGTTTTGTTGGGGCAGGTTGCGATCTGTTGTATCATTATTATAATATCCTGGAGGTGATTGGATGGTAGATGTAAGTGATTTGCAGAAGACTCCCATGTTTGAAATGCACCAAAAACATGGCGGAAAGATCGTCAATTTTGGCGGCTGGGCACTTCCAGTTCAGTATGAGGGAATTATTGACGAACACAGGACTGTCCGTCAAAAAGCGGGTCTTTTTGACGTGTCGCACATGGGAGAGATAAGGGTAACGGGTTCAGAATCTGAAGAGGCTGTCAATTACCTGATGACCAACGATGTGAAAAATCTTTCAATCAACCAGGTGATTTATACTCCAATGTGTTACCCTGACGGTGGCACAGTCGATGACTTGCTGGTCTACAAGTGCGATGAGCAGGATTTCTGGCTGGTAGTTAACGCTGCAAATAAGGATAAGGACTTTGAGTGGATCAAGGAGCAGGTTGAGGGCTTTGATGTCGAGGTTACAGATGAGTCAGATGATACTGCACAGCTGGCTTTGCAGGGTCCAAAAGCTGAAGAAATACTCCAGCAGCTTACTGATGTTGACCTTGGCGACATCAAGTTCTTCTGGTTTAAAGATGGTGTGCAGCTGGCTGGTCATGAATCTCTGGTTTCCCGAACTGGCTATACAGGTGAAGATGGTTTTGAGATCTACACCTCCCTGGAAGCTGGTCCGATAATTTGGCAAGCCATCATGGAAGCTGGAGAAGATGCAGGTGTAGCTCCTGCTGGTCTGGGTGCGCGGGATACTCTCAGATTTGAAGCGGGACTGTGTCTATATGGTCAGGAATTGAGTGCTGACATCAATCCTCTTGAGGCTGGATTGAACTGGTTCGTCAGCCTCGATAAAGAAGATTTTAATGGTAAAGAAGCTCTGGTGGAAGCTAAAGAAGAAGGCCTGGAAAAGAGACTGATTGGTTTTGAAATGCTCGATCGTGGCATCCCCCGTACCGGTTACCCAATTTATAATGCTGGTGGGGAGCAGGTCGGAGAGGTAAGCAGCGGTTCTTATGCTCCTACCTTGGAAAAGAATCTGGGTCTGGGATTTGTATCTCCTGACTTGACAGATGTTGGAACCGAGTTGCGCGTTGGCGTGCGCAACCGTAAGCTCAAAGCAGTTGTTGTAAAATTTCCATTTTATCAAAAGGAGGGTTAATTGATGTATCCAGAAGAACTTTTGTACGCAGAGAACCACGAATGGTTGAAGGTTGAAAACGGCATTGGCACTGTAGGAATAACTCATTACGCGCAGGATCAGCTGGGAGACCTGGTGTTCATCGAGCTTCCCCACATAGGAGACGAGTTTGCCAAGGACGCCCCGTTTGGAGTAATCGAATCGGTCAAGGCAGTCTCCGACTTTTATATGCCCGCCGGTGGTACCATCACAGAAGTGAATGAAGATCTGATGGATGCTCCGGAGATCATCAACGAGGACCCGTACGAAGAGGGATGGATTATCAAAATCGAAATAGCCGATGAGGATGAGCTTGAAGAACTGATGGATGCAGACACTTACACCGAATATCTCGAGGAACTTTAAACGACAAATATTGCGACTGAGGGCGGTGACCGTATGAAATATCTTCCCAATACAGAAGAAGACCGAAAGGCCATGCTGGATGCCTTGGGAGTGGAGTCCATTGATGATCTTTTCGCCTCCATTCCCGAGGAGGTTCGTTTCCGGGGTGAACTGGATATCCCTGAAGGGATGTCCGAGATGGAGCTTACCCGTCATGTAAAGGAGCTGGCCGACGACAATCTCAACACCCAGGAGTACAGCTGTTTCATGGGAGCAGGAGTTTATGATCACTTCCTGCCGGCGGCAGTTGATCACATGGTTTCCCGTGAAGAGTTCTATACAGCTTATACTCCTTATCAGCCGGAGGTCAGCCAGGGTACCCTGCAGGTTATATTTGAATTTCAGACTTTGATCAGCGAGCTTACCGGCATGGATGTAGCCAATGCTTCAATGTATGACGGAGCCACAGCTATGATGGAAGGTGCACTCATGGCCGGGAGACTTACACGTAGAGGGGAACGCGTAGTGGTTTCATCTTCTGTGCATCCCCGGTATCGTGAAGTTCTTCGCACTTACCTGCATGGGGTGGAGTGGGATCTGGTAGAAGTACCCACCCAAAATGGAGTAACTGATGTCGATGCAATGCGGGAAGCAGTGGACGAAAATACCATTGCTGTTCTGATGCAGAACCCCAACTTCTTCGGGCTGCTGGAACCGGCAGAGGACATTCAGGCCATAACTGATGAATTCCGCAGCGCACACCTGGTAGTCGGATGTGACCCCATTTCCCTGGGAGTCCTGCGACCTCCAGCAACTTATGGTGCGGATATTGTGGTCGGAGAAGGACAGCCGCTGGGTAACCCGCTCAGTTATGGTGGTCCGTGTCTCGGATTCTTTGCCGCCGGCAGCAGGGCTATAAGACGTATGCCCGGCCGAATAATTGGTCAGACCGAGGATGTGGATGGAAGACGTGGATTCGTTATGACCATGCAGACCCGTGAACAGCACATTCGCCGTGAACGGGCAACATCCAACATCTGCACCAACGAGGCACTCAATGCACTTGCAGCTACTGTTTATCTCAGCCTGATGGGCAAGAAAGGACTGCGAGAAGTGGCAGAACAGTCCATGCAGAAGGCTCATTACGCCGCGAAGAAAATTGATGCCCTCAATGGATACAACCTGAAGTACGACCAGCCGTTTTTTAAGGAGTTTGTTGTGAAGACTGATCGACCTGCCAGTGAGATTGTCTCTTCCTTGACTGAGCAAAAGATACTCGCTGGTGTGGATCTGGGTCAGTTCTGCGACAGCATGGAAAATGAGCTGCTGGTTGCTGTAACAGAAAAACGAACTAAAGATGAAATAGATGAGCTGGTCGCGGGGCTGGAGGGATTATCATGACAGAGAATAATGAAGTAAAGGATATCACTGTAGTTGAGCCATTGATATTCGAAATGAGTTCACCGGGACGTACAGGTTATTCCCTGCCTGATCTTGACGTTCCTGAGGAGGAGCTTTCTTCTTTGGTTCCCGCCGATATGCTGAGAGAAGAGGATCCGGAGCTCCCTGAGGTTTCCGAGGTGGATGTCATCAGACACTTCATCAGGTTGTCTCAGCTTAATCACGGGGTGGACACCGGATTTTACCCCCTC
>CAZRFK010000111.1:0-5033 GCA_964599275.1 uncultured Clostridia bacterium | reverse complement strand
CCCTTAACAACTCGTTCAATACGCTCGGGGAGTTCTTTCCTTATCTCAGAAGAAAGAGAACGAACAGTAGCATCCATATGGACTTCCGGTGCTATAACGTTGGCGCGGAACCCCCCCTCAATTTTCCCCACGGTTATAACTGCTGAATCGGTCGGGGCTATCTCCCTACTGACAATATTTTGTAAACCAGTAATCGTCTGAGCGGCTACTGCCACGCTGTCCACCGCTTTATCTGGATGAGCACCATGCCCGCCTTCGCCCTTAATAGTAATGCGGGCTGTGTCAGAAGACGCACTGACTATGCCAGTTTTTAATCCTATAGTTCCGGACGGGAGATCGGTGTTAACGTGAAGTCCAAACACGGCATCTACAGGAGGGTCTTCCAAAGCTCCCTCTTCAATCATGGGTTCCGCCCCTCCAGGCCCTTCCTCTGCTGGTTGAAAGAGGAACTTAACGTTACCCTGCAGGTTTTCCCCCGAGCAGGTAATTTTGTCCAGAAGTTTGGCTACTCCCAGCAAATTGGCTGTATGAGCATCATGACCACAGGCGTGCATCTTTCCAGAAATTTCTGAAGCATATGAAGCTCCTGTTTCTTCCTGAATTGGCAGCGCATCCATATCCGCTCGCAGGGCAACAGTTTTCCCATCTCTACAACCGCGAAGCAACCCAACTACACCAGTCTCTGCCACTCCTCGTGTAACTTCCAGTCCCAGATTCTCAAGATACGCAGCAACTGCCGCAGAAGTCTCGTGTTCTTCCATGCCCAATTCAGGTCTTTTATGAAACTGCCTTCTGAACTGAACAACCTCACCATGAATTTCCCATCTTATTTCCATGTTTTCAATGTTTTTTCCCATTATATCCCCTTCCTCAGACCTCTTTCACCAACACCAGTTCACCTGCGTGATGCAGAAGCCAGATAAATCATTGCTCGCAAGGACTTATAGCCCTGCAAGGGATTCTCAGCAGTAACTTCTAATTCTGTGGAACCGACGCGTTCAGCACCGGGAAGTAAACAGGCCAAATCTGCCATGGCCGTATCGGCAACTTCCAATTCAAAACGAACTGGTCCATCTACAACCAGCGGTGTCATCTGTCCTTTCTCCAGCTGCAGCACTGCCTCTTTAACACCCTCTTTGATGGCAGCCCTTGCCTTCTCTGGGGTTAAACACAATGCTGCATACCTACCTGCATCTTCTTTAACTTCTGTAGTAACAACGTTTGAAAGCAGTTCCTCTACCTGGTGACAGGTTACTGAATCACCGCTGCAGAAAACAACAGGAATCCCAAGTTGACCTGCCACTGCAGCATTTAGACCTGCTTCCCCAACTTCCATTCCATTCATATAAACCTTAGAAACTACCCGCCCGGATATTGTATGGTTTAGTACTCCGGCACTTTTGGCCCTTGCGTGGTAACCGACAAATAATACCCCGTCGAAATCAGCCGCAGTCTCGATCCCTTCCATTTGCCCGAGAACCTTGGGGGCTCCAGTAAGAAGACGGGCATTCGAGTTCAAATCTTCTATCAAAACATTTCGCATTCCCCCGTGGCCATCATTGACCACTATCTCATCTGCTCCAGCATCAAGAGCGCCTTCTACTGCAGCATTCACCTCTCCAGTCATCAACTTGCGTCCCCGATCGTAATCATTTCCATTACTGCCTAAGAAATCTCCATGAACAACTCCACTAATTCCTTCCAGATCTACTGAGATGTAAAGATTCATAACATACCCTCCAATCAATGAACATTTCAATCCAGTTGAGTTTTTTTCAATTCAAAAACTGGCTTCAACTCACCAACGACATCTCCGGGAACATTTTTAATGTCAGGGCACAAAAACTCCTGTAGCAATTCGCAGTCCTGCTCATCAAACCAACCCATTTGCCGCGCGGCTTCCAGTGTAGCCAGAGATGCAGCTTTGCCTGTGCCATCGGCAATTTTGACAGCAATCCCCCACCCAGGCTGTTTCGCCGCCATACAATAAACTCCTGCTGCGCCTCCTTTGGCCACAAATCGTCCTCCGGGCAGATCGTTTAATACAGTGGTTACGCGCCCTTCGCCTGATATCATCAAAGGATGTGCACCCATGGCACGAGTAACTGTGTCTGCAGCTTCTGATTTGGCGGGAGGTAGGCCGTCTCCAGTAGCTAAACGAGCGTAGGCCAGAGCCATATTCGCCACCGAAAAGCCGTGAACAACTACGCCACATCCATCTACCCCCAAAGCAATGTCGTCCTTGGGGACCCCAGATATACAGGCAATACTTTCGAGCAGCATCTGCTGAAGCGGATGTTCAACCTCACGATACCCCTCAATCTCCCAATCCATGTGCCTACAGACAGCGAGTTTAGCGGCATGCTTTCCAGAACAGTTTGAGTGGACATTCGTCGGTTCATTACCTTCACGGTACAGGCTTTCTCTACTGGGTCTGTGTCCAGGTGGATGGCTCCCGCACTCCAGCAGATCTTCATCCAATCCTGCCTTTTCCAAAATCCCTCGAACTGCCTCAAGGTGCTCAGGTTGACCTGCATGAGATGCGCAGGCAACCGCCAGCTCACGATCTGTAAAATCGAAATTTTCAGCTGTACCGGTCTCAACAACACTCAGGGCCTGCAGCGGTTTGGCAGCTGAACGCATGAAAGTTACTCCATGTGGATTTCCCGCATAGTAGCGAATTCTCCCTGCAGCATCAACAACTGCTACATTACCGGTATGTATTCTCTCCGTTAAACCATTTCGAGTTGCTTCTATTAGAGTGGTTTTATTCAAATCATTCTCTCCTCTCCCAAACTACACTACCCGGGCCGATTACCTGGGTATTCCTCGATTATCTGCATCACACAATCAACTGGTAATCCAGGCACCTCGTTGCCATCTCGTCCAACTACTGTATCTGCGACAAATAATGCATTCAAAACCGCCTCTTCTGTTGCCTCAACCACACCACTGAAGAGTCGGGTCATAGTTGGGTGACTATCAGAAAGTACAATCCTCTTTTCTGTAGGCCTATCAGTCCTGTGCGGTATACGAGCTCCAGTAGAAAAAGCGATCACAAAATCTCCACTACCGTGCGAGGCTACCGACCCAGTTCGTCCCAATCCCATGGCTGCACGACCGGCCAATCTTCTGAGCTGTCGGGAATTAGCAGGAGCATCAGTTCCCACAATTATCACGATTGAGCCCTTTTCGGAAGTTTCATCTCCATCCGATTTCCCGTCTGCGGCGTGTAAATACCTGCCCACTGGAACACCAGCCACTTTTAACCCCTTACGGGCACCAAAATTGGCCAACACCAGGACCCCTACAGTGTATTCGCCGACATCAGAATCACTTTCTCTATTTCTATCTCGCGTGCTAACACGCCTGGACGCAGTTCCTATTCCCCCTTTATAGCCGAAGCACCGCATACCGGTGCCCGCACCAACAACTCCCTCCGCTACTCCCTTGTCGCTTGCCCGCTCAAGTGAAGCCGCCACATGTTCTTTTCCAACATGACGACCACGTATATCATTCAAATGACCATCATTACACTCAGCGACCACCGGATTCACCGTACCGAACTTCCGTCCAATTTCTGTGTTTTTCTCCAACATAAAATCCAACAGTGCATCTGCAACCCGGGGTACGTTGAGGGTACTGGTCAGGAGAATGGGGGTTTCCAACTGTCCAAGTTCTCTCACCTGTTCAAAGCCGACAGCTTTGCCAAATCCGTTGATTGTGTGCACAGCCGCAGCAACCTTCTTTTTAAACAGGTTGCCCTCTGCAGGTATAACAGCAGTACAACCCGTACGTACCGGGCCCTTGCCTACACAGAGCTCACCTTCACCCCGGTAGATGGTGGAATGTCCCACACGCACCCCACAAACATCGGTAATTGCATTATGTTTGCCAGTTGGCAGTCCCAGAAATGGTACCCCCGCCTCCCGGGCCCTCAATCTCGGAGAAGGATGTCTCATTAAAATTCATCCCTTCCGTCAGAAAATTCGTTAGCTTTGTCAACCAGACAGCTGAAAAGCCTGAGCATATCATCTCGATGGTTGACCATACGCTCTGGATGCCACTGAACCCCCAAAATAAATAAGTGTTCCAGGCTCTCGACTGCTTCGATAATACCATCAGGAGCGCGGGCAGAAACGATAAGATTTTCTCCCGCCTTCTCAATCGCCTGATGGTGAAAACTATTAACAAGACAACTTTCCTGTTCGTCAAGATCCAGGATATCAGCCAGCTTTGCATCACTTTCGACAGTCACACTGTGAGAGCCATGCCAGCCAGGAGATTTCTGTCGGTGTTTCAGAAGATCTTCGTCATGTTCGCCGAGATCCTGAAGCAATGTCCCTCCGGCAGCCACATTGAGAACCTGTATTCCCCTGCAGATAGCCAATATGGGAATATCCTTTTGCAATGCAGCACGGGTCAAGGGTATTTCCAGCTGATCACGCCAGGGACTTACCGAACCCAGATCGGGTTTCGGTTCCTCGCCAAAATGGCATGGGTCTACGTCAACTCCTCCGGTCAGTAAAAGACCATCCAACTTGCCCAGGTAATATTCAGGATAAAACTCTCCCTCGGACGGAAAAGCCGGAATCACCCAGGGAACACCGCCTGCCTTTTGCACCGCTGTTACATAGGATAATGGCAGATGATGACGCATTTCCTTCTCTCGAACGCTGCCAGTTATCCCTATAAAGGTTGTCATTTATCAGCATCCTCCCACAATGACGAATACTCTTCGGCGACAGAAAACAGGGCAGGAACGCCCCCGGTGTGCCAGAATAAAACCGTATCACCAGGTGAAAATCGGTCCTCTTCTACCAAACCCACCAACCCTGCCAGGGCTTTGCCGGTGTATGTAGTATCAACCAGAATCCCCTCTGTTCTCGCCAGTAAATGTCCAGCTTCAATTCCTTCTTTAGTAGGCACAGCGTAGCCTTCACCTACATAATCATCATAAACCCGCAGCTGATCAGAACAGTTGGTTTCGGGCCAACCCAGATATGCGAGTGTCTCGTCAGCCAGGTTCAGGA
>CAZRFK010000110.1:0-5337 GCA_964599275.1 uncultured Clostridia bacterium | reverse complement strand
ATCCCATCACAATACACGAAGGGCAGGATGAAATTCTTGTAGATGCAATATCTGAAATAATGAAAAGATTGCGCTGAACCTCCCTTTCCTGCAACAGTGAGGCGTGAGATGAGCATGACGAAAGCAGGAGCAGAAAACCTGCAGAGCTCTCTGCCTGTATTCAGGAAAGGAACTTCGGTATAACCGCAATCTCCGCATCGTCCCAGCACCTGAAAAAATATCAGGAGGTCCTTGCAATTGACTAAATTGATCAGTGCAAAAGGATTCAAACACAATCTACCAAAAGAGGAGTACATTCCCCATCTTCTGCCCATCAAACAGCAGCTTGCTGATGATGCAATATCAAACGTTCCCCGGGCAGCCAGGGAAGCCGTGAACAACCTGAATCTTGGCGATAAACTTTCCCCTGGAGATAGAGTTCTGGTGACAGCCGGCAGCCGTGGTATTGCTGATATGCCAGAAATCATTGCGGCCGTCTGCAGGCAACTAAAAGTTATGCAATTTGAACCAACTATTCTAGGAGCCATGGGTTCACACGGTGGAGGCACCAAGCAGGGACAGCGGGAAGTGCTGGAGGCTCTGGGAATAACGGAAGAGACCACCGGAGCTACCATAAAAACCTCTAATGAAGCAGTTGTCCTTGGGGAAGACAAAAATGGACAACAGGTATATTGCGATCCGCTCGCCCTGGAATACGATGGTCTGATCGCCTTAAATCGTGTGAAACCGCATACAACAGCTCACGGCGAAATACAGAGTGGTCTTATCAAGATCCTGGTGGTGGGAATGGGACATCATAAGGGTGCTGAATCTTTTCATCAAAGTTCCCCTGCCGAGCTTTCCGAGACTCTAGTGGATATGTACAGGGTGATCAAAGACCAGGCTCCATTTTTGGGGGGCATTGCCATGGTGGAAAATGCTCACAAGCGTTCTGCGATTATCGAGGGAATACCTCCTTCAGAACTGGTAAGCCGTGAGAAACAGCTTTTAAAAAAGGCAGAAGAGTTTATGCCGACGCTGCCTTTTGACGCTGCAGACGTTCTGGTCATACTGCAGATGGGTAAGGACTACTCGGGTACCGGTATGGATACCAACGTGATTGGGCGTCGAAGAATCCAGGGAGTGCCGGCACCGGACAAACCACGAATTGGTAAGATTACCGTTCTGGATTTGAGTGATTCCTCGCACGGTAATGCCTGTGGAGTTGGCCTGGCCGACTTCATGACCTCCCGGCTGGCGAAAAAGATCGATCTGAACGCCACTTACTTGAACGTACTCACCAGCCGCCTGACCATGCGCGCTATGTTTCCAATGATCATGCAGACAGACCGCGATGCAGTATCAGCTGCCATTACAACCAGCGGCATCACCGATCCGCGCAAGCTACGTCTGGCGGTAATCAAAGACACCTTACATCTGGATAGGCTGTGGGTTTCTCCTGCGCTGTGGGAAGATATCTCTCACAAAACCGGATTGAATAAAGCAGCTCAGAAAGTGAAGATGACTTTTGAGGGTGGAGATGAAACTATAAATCTCTGTTAAAAAATATTCGTGAAATTCAATGTATGACCCCCTCCTGCGAGGCGGAGTAACACCAGCCGCCTCGCAAATCCCCACGTCGGAAAAAGAAACCCAAACGCAACTCAGTATTGCATCAAGATGCGGATAGTTTTAAAAGACTACTAGTCTAAAACAACTCGGATAAACAAGTATAATCTAGTTTATTTTAAAAACCAAAAATACAACACAGCCCGCTTTTTAGCAAACCAAAAAAGAGAGCGGATTTAAAATCCGCTCTCATCAAAACCGTGAATTACAATTCTGTACCTATCTTGAAGATACGCCCACTTTGGGATCCAGATAATCCCGAACACCATCACCTAGAAGATTCATACTAAGTACTGTGGCAAAGATTGCCATACCCGGTGCGGTAGCGATCCACGGCGCACGCCTCAGATGTTCTCGACCAACTGCAATAATGCCCCCCCAGGTAGGAGTTGGAGGAGTAATTCCCAAACCTAAAAAACTGAGACTGGCCTCAGCGAGAATTGCAATCGCTATATCCAGAGTTGCGCGAACGAGAACAGGAGCCATTATATTGGGTAGAACATGTCTAACCATTATGGTTATTGAGGGGGCACCGACAGATCTGCTCGCCTCAATATATTCTGTTTCTCGAACTTGACGTGTCGCTGCGTGCGCAACCCGGGCCATCCTGGGAGCACGTGCGATTCCAACAGCAATCATGACATTCCCCAGACCAACCCCAAAAAAGGTAGTTATCAGAAGGGCTAGCAGGATAAAAGGAAAACTCAATCCGATATCTACAATTCTCATTATTACTGTTTCTACAACCCCTCCACTAAATCCAGCGACTACTCCCATAATTAAACCAAGGATTGACCCGATAATAACCGCAACTAGACCGACCTGAAGGGATATTCTAGCTCCCCATATGACCCGTGAGAGAACGCAGCGCCCCATATTGTCTGTACCGGCTGGATAATCCTCACTCGGGGCTTCGAAGCGACGTTGAATATCATAAGAATAAGGATCATTTGGAGCAAACAGCGGTGCCAGAACTGCCACAACAATTATTGTAACGACTATGAGTAAGGCCGCTGTTCCTGCTTTATGTTTCCTAGCTATTTTTTTTGCTTCCTGCAACATGGATTATCTCCTCCGTTGCCAAGTGACAAATTCAGTCATAGCGTATCCGTGGGTCCAATACCGCGTATGAGAGATCGACCAGAATGTTTACAAATACCAACACACAGGCATAAAAGAGCACTGAAAACTGGACCTGGATGAAGTCTCTATCATAGATAGACTGAATCAGTAAGTAACCGATCCCCCTACGGGCAAAAACCGTTTCAATAATCACGCTTCCCCCAAAACGAACGGCTACACTTAAACCAACAATCGCAACCACTGGAATCATAGCATTCCTCAGTGCGTGCTTGAAAACTACAACTCGTTCGGGTAACCCTTTGGACCTAGCCGTACGTATATAATCCTCTCCCATCACCTCAAGGACTGAGGATCTGGTCATCCTTGCACTTATAGCAGCAGTTGGAGCTCCAAGAGCTACTGCGGGTAAGACCAAATGCCTGAGACGACTTAATAACTCAGGACCGCCAACCCCTGTAACGGGGAACCAACCAAACCCTATTGAAAAAGTCTGCAGCAGCAAAACTGCCAAGTAAAATCCTGGTATTGAAATGAAAGCAATTGCAAAAGCCATTGTGATAATATCTACCCATGAATTTCGGTTTAAGGCAGAAATAACGCCTGTTGGAACACCAATACCAAGAGCAAAAACTAGTGACGCAATAGCCAATTCAGCCGTAAATGGAAAAGCGCCCATAAGCGTTTGAAACACCGGCCTTCTGGTGACATAAGATCTTCCGAAGTTCCCTCGGAAGGCATCAAAGATGTAATTAAAGTATTGCAGATATATTGGCTGATCTAGGCCCATTTCAGATCTCAACGCGGCAGCTGCCTCCGGGGTATAATAGTCACCCAACAACGTAGCGACTGGATCTCCAGGCACAAGTCTTATCATCAAAAAGACCAATGTCATGGCACCAATAACCGTCAATAAACCTTGCAATATCCTCTTTACAACATAGACTTTCATAAATGGTAGTCCTCCCACATAAAGATACTCTGGAATCCGGCGAAAGGAGGCCGCAGCGATACGGGCTCCGGCCCCCTGTGCTACTGCTGGAGTGATTATCTTCTAGTCCAGCAACTACTGTGGGAAATTCCCCTTGTAGCGAAGAAAAAGAAGATAAACGGGCTCAATCTTCGATGTACCAACGGTGGGGTTGGAAACTCCAACCTGGTCCGTAGACTACACCTTTGACACGCTCATTCTGAAGCACAAAACCCTGTCTGTGGAATAATGGTATTTGTGGCATATCTTCAGCCAGGAGTTCTTGAATGTCGGTCAGTATCTGAGTTCGCTCTTCTCCTGTTGTAACTCTAGACTGGTCTATCAGATCGTCTGCCTTGCCCCACCAGGTAAAGTTAATTCCATCCGGCGGAATAGCACTTCCGTGAATCAGGGCCAAGAAAGGATCAGGATCGGGCCAGCGTGGGTGAGCGATAACAACAAAATCGTTGTCTGGATTGGATCTCTGATCGTGAAGGGCTCCTCTTTCCAGCGGCTCGATTACAATATCAAAACCGGCTTCGGCAAAGCTGGTATTGATAACCTCTGCCATATTTCTGTATTCTGCAGATCCGTATGTGCAACCGACACCCTCTATATCCTCAATTTCATAACCCGCATCTTCAATCAACTGATGTGCCTTATCGATGTCACGTTCAATGTCCACACCTATGGGATCGACATTGATCATATCCGGATGCAGGATTGTAGCATCAGGAAGTGCCCCATATCCTTCATACACTATCTCCTGTATCGCTTCTCGATCAATTGCGTGAGCCAACGCCCAACGGACTTGGGGGTCATCAAATGGTTCGTTCTGAGTGTTTATATCCATTTTTGTGATGTGAATTTCATCAAAAATGTGACCTTCGATATAATCTACTCGCTCCTGGTAATCCTGCCAGACCGGTACATCTCGCAGCAGTGTCATGTCGATCTCTTCAGCTTCCATCGCCATGGCAATGGTTGAAGAGTCCTCAATCTGCGGCATTTCCACGCGATCTATATCGGGTTTTCCTTCATACCAGTCTTCAAAGGCAACGAAAACCAATTCTTCTCTGGGAATGTACTCATCCATTTTGAATACATAGGGGCCAGAACCGACTGGCTTGTCTGCTAGGCCTTCCGGACCAAGATCCTCAAAAGCATCCTTTGAGATAATAGCACCCCAGGCTGGATGCATTAAAGTAATGCTGTACAGGAAGCCACCATACGGTTCATCTAAATGAAATTCGACCGTGTAATCATCCACAACCACAACCTCATCAAGAGCCCAAAACGTTTCCGAATGTACTGATTCCACATCAGGATCTATGTGGCGTTCAAATGTGAATTTGATATCCTCAGCAGTGACTTCACCATAATCGTGATGCCATTTCATTCCTTCTCTGAGTTCAATAGTCCATACCCTGCCGTCTTCCGATAATTCGGGCATATCTTTAGCAGCAGATGGAATTGGCTCAGCTGTCTCAGGGTCTAACCTGTAAAGTCCATCAAAGAAAAGACGTGCTGGCCCACTGAACCCTGAACCTGTTGTCTGTTCAGGTAGCCAGCCGCAAACGGCTTCCCCTACTGCATAAACCAATGTATGATCTTCTTCTTCAACAGCTGGTTCATCTGTGTCATCGACAGCTTCTTCCGGAGCACAGGCAAAAGATACT
>CAZRFK010000109.1:0-5345 GCA_964599275.1 uncultured Clostridia bacterium | reverse complement strand
CGGGTGAAAGTTCTGGCAGAGGAGATTGAGGCATGGAAGGTTCGACTGGTAGTGGACGTGGAAAACCACGGCGCGCGAAAGCTTTATCAATTCATGGGGTTTTCCGAAACCAGCAAATCCATGTTCTGCGAATATCGCGTGAATTGATACAGCATTAACAAATAACAACGTTCACGAGCGAACACACGGGCAGGGGACTACAGCGGTCATATGAACCGGCAGTGTTCATCAATGTATTCAATCCAGGCATGTCCCTTGGGAAACTGTATCAGAAGCGCAGAACGCAGCCGGATAACTTCATCTATGGTCAGTGATGTCCCGCTATAGAGAAAAATGGGACAAAGGGATTTAGGAGCGTCTCCCGAAATATTAGATTGATCTGGGAGGGGCTATTATGGGAGAAAAGCATCGCTGTTAGTCCGCATAAGAGAAGATGGTATTTGAAGGACGGGTGATAGTGGTATTTCTCTTATACACCCAATTTTCATTTTGCTCATCCAGGAGGAGTGTTGATCCTCACACACCCAGATGTCATCCACTGGTGAATGCAAGAATTCGCCTTCAATCCAGGGGCTCAATCGGCCTTCAAAGGCCTTATACAGCAGCCAATCCTCAGATATATAATCGTATACATCAGATTGCTCGCTGCGAAAGACAACCACATCGATATCTGTGTGTTGTCTGGTCTGCGTGCGCAGATGAAGGTCAAGCGCCCAACCACCCGCTATAGCCCACATGGCCGGAAGCGAGGATAAGAGATTTGATACATTGTCTGCTGTAAGAGGTGACCAGTTATCAAAAGCGTGTCTCATAAATGTTCCCCCCCATATTTGTAATTCTATCACACTCGAACCCGCTGCCTCACCCCGGTGTGTTCCCTTCAATCACCTGCAGATGGAGCAGCCTTTATCTCATACAGGGAACACAAATTCGTCAAAGCGAATTGCGAGGGATCAAGAATGTTTGCTGCTGATATGTTACAATGAATTGTGAGTGCAGGGAGGAAACCGATTCCTCGACACAGAAGACAAGCTTGTTATCTGTTCTTTTACAACTGACTCCTCTCCGAGTCCATACGCCTAAAGTACCTGAGGTTCAGGACTTCGTACTAAGGTGTATTGACCGGTCAGGGTTTGTGGGGAAACCCTAAAGCCTCCCGTGTTAGGAAAGGAGAATGATTATGAATGACAGAACCCATCTCCTTTCGAGATGGTATTTTTTATGTCTTCTGCGATACAAATTGCGGGTATTTTTTTGGGATT
Source organism: uncultured Clostridia bacterium (assembly GCA_964599275.1). Taxonomy (GTDB): domain Bacteria; phylum Bacillota; class Sulfobacillia; order SLMV01; family SLMV01; genus PUMD01. The sequence goes on along the minus strand of CAZRFK010000109.1, from coordinate 4,083 downwards.
TTTGTCGGATGAGAACTCACGGACAGGATAACGAGTCTGCTAAGCTGAAATGCAGAGATTGGAGCGCGGTTCACCGGATAAGTGAGGAGGGGCGTTTTTGGGCAGGATCAACGCATTCTTGAGAGAAATATCTGTTTTCGATCTGATGATTATCGCTCTCATGGCCTGTCTGGGATTAGCCACCAAACCAATTATTGTGCCTCTGGCTCACATAATTACCGGACCGCTGTTTATACCTGGAGGTGTTGTCGCCGGAGGCTTTTACATGATGTGGCTGGTTTTGGGAGCGGGTCTTGTGGGTAAATTGGGTGCGGCCACCCTGGTGGCGGTGGTGCAGGCCATTGTAGTGATGGCCCTGGGTATCCTGGGCACCCACGGTATTTTGAGTGTTTTCACCTACATTCTCCCGGGCATGGCCGTTGATCTGGTCTTTTTGGTCTCGCGTCACCGGGGGTGCTGCATGGGGTGCTGCTTCGCAGCGGGGATCGCTGCGAATATCGCTGGCACATTTGTGGTCAGCATGGCTGTGTTCCGACTGCCCTTTGTGCCGCTGATGCTCAGCATAACGGCTGCTTCGCTGTCTGGAGGAATTGGCGGTGTGATTGCCCATTCTGTAATGAAGCAGTTTAAGGCCAGAATGTCACGGTAAAAAATGCTGCACTGAGATTATTTTCTGATGAGTAATTTTTCTGGATATTTCTGGAGGGATTTAAATGGATAAAAGAGTGCTTCTTGCTCTGGGCGTACTTACTGTTCTGGTTGCAGTTTTTGCCTACCTTAACATGGACAACCTGGGGGACCGGATGCAGGCACAGCGTGAAGCTGAAATGTATCTGGAGATGGGCGGCGAAGAAGTAGCTACGCTGGATTTTGATATCATCCAGAATCTGTCGGAGCGGGAATTCACCGAAACTTTGAGAAGCAGTGACGGCAGCGAGGAAAACCACACATATACTGGAGTTCCTCTGAAGGAAATTATTGATCATTATGAACTTTCGCTTGATGAAGTTGAAAATATAGTTACCGAGGCTGCCGACGGTTACGCCGTAGCACTTACTGTTGACGAGGTCAGACAGGAGGATAATGTTTATATAGTTTACAAAAAGGATGGCGAATATCTGGCCACCAGAGAAGACGGTGGTGCTGGTCCGTATCAACTGGTAATCAGAGAGGATGAGTTTGGACAGCGGTGGAACAAGTATCTGATGAGAATCACAATCGAATAAAATCCGTTCTATCGGCCCGGAATTTGGGGTTCTGTTTTTCCGGTGCGGCTGAGCATCTGTTCGAGGATATTAATTTACAGGTGCACGAGGGAGAAGTGGTGGCAATAGTTGGTCTCAGCGGCTGCGGGAAAACTACACTGTGCCACTGTTTGAGCGGCATCATCCCTCACTTGATGAATGGAGAGATGAAAGGGGAAGTTCTGATTGATGGTACTCCCAGTACCGAGCTTACCCCTCCGCAGATCGCCACCCGCCTGGGCGTAGTTTTTCAGAACCCGGACACACAGCTGTTTTTTCCGACTGTAGAGGATGAGCTGGCTTTCGGTCCGGAAAATCTATGCTTTCCTCCGCAGCGGATAAAGCACACCATAGATCGGGTGCTTGAAAAAGTGGGGCTGGAGGGGTTTCATCAAAGAAACCCGCATGAGCTGTCCGGAGGACAGAAACAGCTGGTGGCGCTGGCGGCAGTCCTGAGCCTGGATCCGGATATACTGATACTCGATGAGGTTACTTCTCAGCTGGACAGGCAGGGTAAAGAAAGAGTGCTGCGGCTGATAGGGGCCCTTCGCGATGAGGGGCGGGCTGTAGTGATGGTAGAACACAACCCGGACAACCTCAAGATTGCAGACCGGGTGAAACTGCTTTCTGAGGGTTCACTGGTTGATTTTTCTGGTGACTGGAGTCTGGTGATTTGAGATGGAGTGGTGCCGTCTGCTGGAATTGAAAAATGTCAGCTACAGTTACGATGAGAAAAATGCTGTCCTCAAGGACCTGGACCTGAGCATATCCGGTGAAGGGTTGACCGGAGTTTTTGGTCCCAACGGCAGTGGTAAGACCACCCTGGGTAAGCTGGCCTGTGGAATTTTACAACCCACTGCAGGCAAGGTTCTGCTGCAGGGTGAGGATATATCCGGGTTGGCACTGGGTGAGATAGGGCAGAGTGTGGGGTATTTATTTCAGGAACCTGAACGTCAGCTTTTTGCACCCACCGTGGAAGAGGAACTTTCCTTCATACTGCGCGTGCAGGGTGTGGATGATGATGATATTGCCAGAAGAGTTGATGAAATGCTCAGCTACTTTCATCTGAAAAATCTGCGGGACAGTTTTCCTTTTAACCTCAGTCGGGGTGAGAAGCAGCGTCTGGCGCTGGCTGCCGTACTTATCAATCAGCCGGAATTTTTGATTCTTGACGAACCCACCACAGCCCTGGATGTGAAGAGAAAAAAAGAGCTCTCAGAGATGCTTGATATTCTTCTGGAGGAGGGCGTGGGGATGATGATCATAAGTCACGATCACCAGTTCGTTAATGAACACGCCTCCAGGGTTATTAGATTATCTGGGGGTGAGGTGAGCCTCAATGAATAGAAAAGGTGGGTTTGATCCCCGAAGCAAACTGATTCTGGTGCTGTGCATATCTTCTCTGGGTGTTTTACTGCAGGATGTCTGGTGGATGGGAGCTGTTCTGGGTGTCGCGCTGCTTATGTCACTTCTGTTCGGTGCAGAGCCCCTGAACGCCCTCTGGCGGCTGCGCAGGATTATCTGGATCTTTGCAGCCATGGCTTTTGTTCAAAGTATATTCACCTCCGGTGGTGAGTATCTGTTGGTGGTTAGAGGTGTTCCGGTACTGACTACACTGGGACTACACCGTGGGGTCACCATCCTGTTCAGGGTACTGATTATCCTGGTCTCTGCTCGCATTATGACCACCTGCAGTTCCAGAGATATTATTCAGGGTCTTTATCAGTGGAAAATCCCATATGAAATTGCCTTTATGGTTGCGCTGGCCATTCGCTTTCTGCCGCTGCTCAGACAGGAAGCACAGGATATGTTCACTGCAGTTCAGTTGAGGGGACTGCAGCTTGATCAGATCCCGTGGGGAGAGAAAATTAAGATTTATTCGTATCTTTTGATGCCCATGGTTTCCAGCGTGCTGGCCAAATCAGAAGAGCTGGCTGTGGCGGTTGAAATGAGGGGGTTTCGAGCCTATCCCCATAGGACTTCTCACCGAACACTCAAGCTGCAGGTTAATGACTATATGCTGATGTCACTATCAGCGTTGGTAACCGTTTTCGTTACTGTGGCTGCCGTCACGTAGATTTTTTCACAAAGGGAGGATTAATGATATGCGGGCTTTCTCCGTAGTTGGTGTCAGTCAAACCGGAAAAACCACAACCATAGAGCATATCATAGCCGAGCTGAAACGCCGTCGTTACTCGGTTGGTTCAATCAAAGATATTCACTTTGAAGGCTTTACCATTGATGATGAGGGTACCAACACTTACCGACATCACCAGGCCGGAGCAGAACTGGTTACTGCAAGGGGGCTGCAGGAGACCGATGTTCTTTTTAAAAATAGGCTGCCCATAGGGGAGATACTGCGTTTTTACTCTCATGACTTCGTGGTCATGGAAGGTGTTCAAGACTTCTGTCTGCCAAAAATTGTTGCAGGCAGAGATGTTTCTGATGTGCAGCAGAAGATGGATGAAACAGTGTTTGCAGTATCCGGTCGGATCTCAAAGGATATGGACGAGTACAGGGGACTTCCGGTGATCAATGCAGTGAGCAACTCCGGACAACTGGTCGATTTGATAGAGGAAAAAGTATTCAGACCGCTGCCCAATCTGAATGAGGAATGCTGTGGGGCATGTGGCTTTTCCTGTTATGAGTTGACCGCGAAAATACTCAAGGGGCAGGCTGAACCGTCTGACTGCCTGGTAGCGCAAGATGCTGACGTCGAACTTAGCATTGGTGGAGAGATAATTGAAATGGCTCCTTTTGTGCAGAAAATTCTCCGCAATGCGGTTGAAGGTGTCGTAAAGGAACTCGATGGGTATCAGGCTCAGGCCGAGATTCTGGT
>CAZRFK010000108.1:0-5441 GCA_964599275.1 uncultured Clostridia bacterium | reverse complement strand
AAAATATTCTTTTAATTATACCCTTACATCTTTTTTAAACATCTACAAACAATATCCACCCCCCCCCCGTGAATATGAATTCATTCTCTGAAACCCTGGATCAGACGATAAACCAAGTCTATAAATTCAACGCTAATCAAATCCATATCGTATTCAGTTTACACGCTTGAGACTTCCCGCGCCACATACAGCCTGGGGTCCTTTTTCGAGCTCAAATCGGAGACTGAGATTTTTGAAATAACTTACTTGAGCAACTTCATGCGTACGGCACTATCACGTTAAAAAGAAAGGATGTTATCATGAACAGTGCAGTTGAAGTACAACCTAGTAGTTAAACTGGAGGGATGGTATTTGACCCGTAAACTTTACTATTCAAATTCAAAACTAACCGAATTTGAAGCTGAAGTGATAGATAATATAGAAAAACAACAGGGAACGGCCCTGATATTAGATCGCACCGCGTTTTACCCTGAGGGGGGAGGCCAGCCCGGGGACACAGGCACCATCGGCGATTCACATGTTATTGACACCACTGCAGATGAGCAGGGAGATATACTTCACTGGGTCAAAACTTCCGATTCTCTCCCCGGGGTTGGAGAAAATGTTCTCTGTACAATCGATACCAAACGGAGAAAAGATCACAGCCAGCAGCACAGTGCCCAACACATTCTCAGTCGGGCCTTTTTGCGTCTTTTTGACTGGGAAACCGTCAGTTTTCATCTTGGCGAACGCACTTCAACCATAGATCTGTCAGTGGATAAAACCAGCTGGGACAATATTCTTCAGGCTGAGAATATGGCCAATGAAACTGTATTTGCCAACATCCCCTGTCATATCGAGAGCTATCAGTCTCCTGATGAATTACCCCAACAGGTCCGCAGGACAGAGGAAGTGAATTCCTTACCCGATCATAGCCTTAGAGTGGTATCGTTTGGGGATTTTGACTCCGTTCTGTGCGGCGGCACCCACGCGGACCGTTCGGGAAATATTGGCCTGATAAAGGCTCTGCACACCGAGAGGGTGCGAGCAAGAGTGCGTCTCCATTTTGCTGCCGGTAACAGAGCTGCAGACTGGTTCGAAAAACACCGCTCTGCAGCTGTAGAAATGAAAAGATTACTAACCACCGGTCTGGATGATCTTCCTGATGCAGCGGAGCGTCTGCAGGCTGAAAACCGCCAACTTCTCAAACAAAATAGACAGTTGAAGGATGAACTCTGTGTTCTGAAAGCCGATGAATTGTTGAACGAATCAGAAGGTATGGATTCGAAACGGGTGGTGTCTTTTCTTACAGACAGTGGGTCATACGAGCTGAAGAATCTGGCAAAGCACCTCACTGTGGACAGGAAAGTTGTCGCCCTGCTGGCCTCCAGAGACGAAAGCAGTGCGAATTTTGTTTTCGCCTGTTCTGAAGAAATAAATCTGGAATGTGCTGAATTGCTGCGAGATTCCCTACAACCCTACAATGGTGGCGGAGGAGGCGGTCCAACTTTCGCTCAGGGCGGTGGGGTCAAAGCAGACGAAGCTCGCGATGTACTACGCAAAGCAGAAGAACTCACACGCAAACGCCTGTTCTGACGGTGAAGGGATGCGTTCGGCCCTAACCATAACCATGCAGTGATTAATGATATCCTCAGTTCAAGAATGTCTTGAATTTGCTGCTCCCGACAGACATATACCCTTGACAAACTATATAGGAATATTCCAATATAGTTGTGGTGGAGGGAGGTTGGACTCATTAATAAATACGAAGTCAGGGCAGAAGTGCTGAAGGCAGTAGCTCATCCTGCCCGGCTAAAGATAATTGACACTCTTACTGAATCAGGTCCGAAATGTGTTTCTGAACTTACTGAGATGCTGGATCTGAGCCAACCCACTGTTTCTGGGCATCTAGCAGTGCTGCGAAGCGCCGGCATCGTGGCGAATGAGAAGCAGGGATTACAGGTTGTCTACCACATCCGCACCCCCTGTATTGCCAGATTGTTTGGGTGCCTGGACGCCTTTTTACAGGAAGACTTGCAGAAAAGACAAGAAGAGTTAAAGAAAGAGCTGGGGGAATAAATCATGGATAACAAGCGTAAGATTCTTATATTTGTGGCAATCTTTGCAGCAATATATTTTATTCCTCTGCAAAGCGCAAACATACAGACTGCCATATTGGAAGCTTTCCATATGGCACAGGAATATGCCCGTGAACACGTGCTGTTCTGCCTCATCCCCGCGCTGTTCATAGCGGGAGCAATGGCCAATTTCATTTCCCAGCAGGCAGTGCTGAAGTATTTTGGAGGTCAGGCTGAAAAATGGGTTTCTTACTCGATTGCCTCCGTCTCCGGGGCCATTCTGGCGGTGTGCTCCTGCACAATACTCCCTCTCTTTGCCGGAATATATAAACAGGGAGCCGGAATTGGGCCCGCAACAGCCTTTCTATACTCCGGTCCAAGCATCAATATCCTCGCGGTAATGCTTACCGCGCAGGTGCTGGGATGGCAGCTTGGTCTTGCACGGGCCGTTGGAGCAATTGTATTCGCACTCATTATCGGACTGCTGATGAACGCCATATACAAAGACGAGGATGAAGAAAGAACAGCAGACATCACAACTGACACTGAAGAGGAAGAAGCTCGAACACCATCCCAGAATCTCCTTTACTTCGCAACGATGATTCTGATTCTGGTGTTTGCCACCTGGAAACGACCTGAACAGGCCGAAGGCCTCTGGATTACGATTTTTGAACACAAATGGTTCCTGGTCGCCGGGTTAATGATCGTTCTGCTTCTCATGCTGAAAAACTGGTTTGATAAAGATGAAATGAGCTCGTGGATGAGCTCCACCTGGGAGTTCACCGAACTTATCATGCCCCTTCTGTTCGCCGGGGTACTTGTTGCAGGATTTCTGATGGGTCGTCCCAATGTTGATGCTGGATTGATTCCCGCCGAATGGGTCGGTAGTCTGGTAGGTGGAAACTCCCTGCTCGCCAATTTCACAGCTTCAATTATAGGAGCTTTTATGTACTTCGCCACACTAACAGAAATCCCCATAATGCAGGGTCTTTTAGGATTAGGAATGGGAGAAGGTCCAGCTCTGGCGCTGCTTCTGGCTGGACCGGCACTGAGTTTACCAAATATGCTGGTGATTCACGGCGTACTGGGAACAAAAAAGACAGCGACCTTTGTATCTCTGGTCGTGGTAATGGCCACCATAGCAGGCATGATTTATGGTAATATTGTAATGTGAGGACTGATAGATCCAATATTTGTGTCAATATAACCGTAAAATACGAGGAGGGTGTAAAAATGAAAATTGAAGTTGTAGGTCCAGGTTGCCCCAAATGCCAAAAAACCGAAGAGCTGGTCAGGAAGGTTATCAACGAAAAGGGTATTGATGCTGAGATCGAACACATCACTGATCTCAATGAAATGAGCAGCAGGGGTGTTTTGATGACTCCTGCGGTAATAGTTGATGGCGATACCAAAGTTTCGGGTAAAGTTCCCACAGAAGAAGAGATTCGTTCCTGGCTGTGACCAGAATTATCAAGGAGAGTGGGTTAAGCAGCACCCACTCTCCTTTCTCTCCCTTGTTCTCGCGATTAGATTTCAACCCAGAAAACATATGAACTTATCCTCAGTTAGAAATCTTGAAAACTACACTTACCCTCATATTAACCGTAACTTCACCAGATACGATTGGAGTATCTGCGTAGGTTTCAAGTGCCACATCCAACCTGGGTGCTGGCGTCCTGGCTTCTTCAACGTTAATTTCTTTAATGCCGACAATGTCCACTCCCGACTCATCAGCCACAATCTCCGCTTTCTGCTTTGCCCTCTGAACAGCCAATTTCATGGCTTCCTCTTCATATTCTGATCTGTCAGAAATGTCGAAATCAATGTTGTGAATCTGGTTGGCGCCAGCTGCAACTGCACTATCTATCAATTTGCCGACCTGCTCCACATCTCTGATCCCAACGCTCACTCGATTACGGGCTCGAAAACCCACCAGTACGCGCTCACTATCGCGATTAGACCTCTCATACTGGGGGGAGACTGAGAAGCGAGACGTCTGCATGTCCTCATCCTCGATTCCCATTGCTTTCAACCTGTCAATGACATCACCCATCTTCTTCGAGTTCAGAGCAATGGCCCGCTGGGCAGTATCCCCTGTAGTTTCCACTCCCACCTCTAACCTGGCGATATCAGGAGCAGCTGCTATGCTGCCCTCGGCACTAACCGAAAGGGTGTCAGTGGTCGTGGTTTCCTGGTGATCCATGGACTCGGCCCGCGCATCAGGCTGGCGGCTCATCCCCCCCGAGACAGCCAGTACTACTGCCAGGACAATGATGCCAATTCCCAAAAACATCTGTTCTCTCGCCATGTAAATCCTCCTCTTCAATCTTGTTCAAATTCTATTATATTAAGACGCAGTCGGTCCCTCTTTTGTTCCAAGGATTGAAAGTAAGGAGGAAAAGGGTGCCAACCTGTGACCATTACAGCAAAAAACCCCAGGCAGGTAATCAGGTGGTGTGCGATTGATTTATCAGCATACGGCTGCTGCAGCGCTGATCCGTGCACCTCTTTTTCGAATTGCGCTCCTAGTGAATTGACAGATCTATAATTTTACCCTGCTCGGCCAGATATCTCAGCAATCTTTCGTAAGTTGAATGTGTACCTACAGTACTGCTGTCACCAATTATGATCAGCTTTCTCTTTGCTCTGGTCAGCGAAACGTTGAGCCTGCGGACATCTTTCAAAAACCCGATATCTCCCTGTGAATTGCTTCTGACCAGCGACAGAACCACTACTTCCTTCTCTCTTCCCTGAAAGCCATCAACTGTATCTACTTCAATCTCCTCGTTTTCGATTTTTCTGTCCAAACGGTCTACCTGGTCATCATATGGGGCAATGAGGGCAATATCCCGCGGTTCAACCCCCATATTCACCAGCTCAATGGTAAGGCTATGCGCTATTTCTGCCTCTGAGGGGTTTTCCTTGGAAGTGGAACCGCCTCTGGTTCGTTCTTCAGCATCAGCATTTTTCGTATCGAGAAAAACTGCCGGCTCATCGGGTTCAACAGCCTCCATCACCCAGTCTTTCTGCTCGACTTCTGTTTCTGTGGTTCTTAGCAGATCATCGAGGGTATGTCGGGCCACTGATGAGTCGGCCTGAAGAACACCGTCATAAAATTCCCGATTGGAAAATTGCATGATACACTCATTCATTCTGTACTGAATCTCCAGAACGCTGCAGATCTTCTCCCCATATATGTCCATCAGGAGCTCAAAAAACGTTCTTCTCAATCCCTGCGCCTTACTGCTCAAGACCGTAGGAGGCAGCTGTCTGTGATCTCCAGCCATAATAACCCGATCTGACAGGGTTATTGGTATCCAGCAGCTGGGCTCTGTGGCCTGGGTAGCTTCATCTATTATAACAGTATCGAATTTTTGGCCTGCC
>CAZRFK010000107.1:0-5446 GCA_964599275.1 uncultured Clostridia bacterium | reverse complement strand
ACAATCCTTCATCATCTCAACAACCCAGTCTGGACGCTCTTGGAAAGTTTTTCCGACCGCCTTTTCTACCAGATCTACCAACAGGGCACTCAGCTGTTGTTCAATTTGCTTGAGAGAGTCATCGTACTTCCTGCTCAACTGCTTCTGCCATTCGGTAAATTTTTCTAAAGAATCTTCTAATTCCTGTAATGCTTTCTCTCGTCCCTCTTTCAGGCCGTCCTTTCGTCCCTCTTTCTGAGCAGCTTTTCGCAGCTTCTCGGCATCAGCTTCAGCCTGAACAAGCAGCTCATCAGCTTGGTTTTTGGCCTCCTGTAATATTTCAGCGGCCTTTTTTCTGGCCTCGTCCACGTCTGTAAATTGCGGACCCCCTTCATCATTGGAGGAGGATAAGTTTTCAGAATCTCCTGACTCTTTGTCGATGTCAGGAGCACAGAGAACCTCCACGCCGCCGGTGTTGCTCTGTTCCATTTTGATAATGTTAGACGACCATACTGTCTTCTCGGCCTCGGGCAAGGACAATCTCTCCCTCATCTTCTAATTGACGGGCGATGTTTACAACTTCCTGTTGAGCATCTTCTACCATGCTCAACCTGACTGGACCCAGATATTCCATGTCCTCTTTCAAAGCTTCCTGTGCTCGTTGAGACACGTTGTTCAAAATTGTCTCCTTGACTTCATCACTGCTGGCCTTAAGTGCCATCGGTAGATCTTCCTGCATATCAACTTCACGGAGTAGTCGCTGAAGGGCCCGATCATCGAGGTTAGCCAGATCATCGAATGTGAAGAGTTCGTTCCTTATTTCAGTTGCAAGATCTTCATCTGAATTGTCCAATTGCCCAAGGATTACCTTCTCTGTTCCCCTATCAACGCGATTGAGTATTTCTACGAGCGAGTCAACCCCGCCGGCTTTTGTATAATCTTGGGACATCAAATTTGAGAATTTATGTTCAAGGAGGGTTTCTAGCTGCTGAACAATCGCTGGAGAAGTACGGTTCATAACTGCAAGTCTTCTGGCTACATCCACCTGCTGTTCCTCAGGAAGCGATCTCAACACTGCAGCTGATTGCTCAGGTTGTAAATAAGATAGTATAAGTGCAATAGTTTGGGGGTGTTCCCCCTGTAAGAAATCATTAATATGTTCCGGATCCATCTTTCGTAAAACCTCAAACGGTCTGGTCTGCATCGATGAACTAAGACGCGACATTATATCAACGGCCTGTTGACTACCCATGGCCTGTTCGAGGATTTTTTGAGCATAGTTCAGACCACCCTGCGAGGCGTATTTTTGGGCGGTAGCGATGCTGGCAAATTCCTCCATAACCTTCTCGCGGACATCCGACGGAACCTTGTCTATGCGTGCAATCTCGTAAGCAATTGCCTCTATTTCATCATCTGAAAAATGCTTCATAACTTTTCCTGCAGTGTCAGTCCCAAGGGTTATCAGCAGTACGGCAGCTTTTTCCCGACCCGTGAGGTGATTTATACTCAGGATTTTTTCGTCGGTCATTGGCAACTGGTGTCCCCTCCCTTCTCTCAATCAGTCCTATCACTTGCTGGTGGACTGGCATTCTGACCATTGCCTTCGGCTAACCAGGTGCGCAGCAGCTCGGCAACTCTAGCAGGATTCTCTTCTGCCACTTCAGCAGCTGAGCCCTCCAGGCCATCTTCTTCAGCGTAGCCAATGGCTTCTAGTAAAGCCTGCCTCTGTTCATCAGCAGCCCTCTGCTGATGCTGCTGTTGTTGTGTAACGGGCAGTTGTTCAGCTAGCTCATCAAGATCAGCTGGAGACTCGAACTGAACTTCCGGCTCACTGCGTCCCCCGAGAGCCCGCCCCAACAGCAGTCCCATCAGCAGTACCAGCACAAGACCTGCACCGCCAGCATAAGGTATTACCCATGGAGGAATTAATCCTGGTTCGGATCCATCAACTGGTACATCGCCCCCCATGTCATCACTGACCTCATCGGCCAGTGATGTATCAAAGGGCCTTCCCAGTACGGCGATTTGATATTCATCTTCGCCTCCCCCGCCAAGAGCTGCAGAAACCACATCTCCCAGGGTGGCTTCCTCCTCAGGAGTCAGCTCCTCATTGACCATTACTGCAACTGATAGCTCTTCAACACTACCTGGAGCAACGGTGCGTTCTTCAATAATACGGTTGACTACCGCCTTCTCTGTCACTTCAGTGCGTTCGTAGGTGGATTCCCCGCCCATTCCTGTGTATGGATAGGTAGTCGGTGTATTACCCTCGGTACCCGCCTCCAATTCCATATCTTCCGAAGAGCCCTCGAAAAACTCCTCAACCCGGTGCAGCTCAGTTACCAATCCCTCTTCATCAGAGATGGGCTCGAAAACTTCCTGTGTTATCTGCCGCTCATCAAAATTGATATCTGCAGAAACCTGTACCACGACATTTCCATGTCCCAATACCTGTTCCAGCGTGCTTTTCAGCTGGTGTGATAGATCCTGTTCAAAAACCACCTGTTTATGTAGATTGTCCTCAGGACTGCTTCTGTGCCCTTCCTCTGCAGAAACGCGAGCTGAAAGCATGTTACCGTCTGTGTCCACCACGGTTACGTTGTCCGGTTCCAGTCCTTCAACACCTGCTGAAACCAGATACATTACTGACCGTATGCTTTCAGGGTCCATCTGCGAGAGGGGGGAGATTTTCAGAAATACAGATGCAGAAGCAGGGGATGATTCAGAGGCGAAAACGCTGTCTTCTGGCAAAACTATGTGCACGCGAGCCTGTTCTACCTCCTGCAGACCTTCTATTGTCCGAGCAAGCTCGCCCTGCAGGGCTCGGATATAACTGACGTGACGCTCAAAATCTGTAGCTCCCAGTGACAATTCATCCATTATTTCGAAACCAACCGAACCACCGCTTGGCAGACCTTCAGAAGCCAACTCAAGACGGACCTCGTGTACCTGGTTTGCAGGAACGGCAACCGTCCCACCATCAACTATTTCATACGAAATATTATGCTCGTCCATATATTCCTTTATAGCAGCAGAATCCTGTAGATCTATATCAGTGAACACAGGGGTCATCTCACGATACTGACCTGCCGATAGGAGTTGCCAACCAGCAACAGCTAAAAGCAGACAGATAATTCCCCCCACTGCCAGAATACGCTGCCAGCTGGGACATTCATCCCACCATGTTTTTCCGCGCTCGAGCCATCCGGACATCTGGTTCACCTACCTCCAATAATTAAACCGGCATCTGCATTATCTTGTTATAGGCCTCCAATATCTCCTGGCGCATCTTCAAAGCCGTACCGAATGCTAACTGCGCCTTCTCAGCCTTGATTACAGCACCGGCAATATCATCAGTTTGTCCTGTGGCCAGTTCAACCAGAGTACTGTCTGCGTTGGCTTCGGCGCTGTTAAGCTCCTGGACTGCATCTGCGAAAACGGATTCAAAATCCCCACCTGTGTTTCCACCGCTGTCCTTTGATATAACCTCAGAAACTGGAGGAGTTATTTCAGTTCGGGCTGCCCCTTGATTGTAAATATTTGACACATTGTTGTTCAGGTTCATGATAATCCCCTTTCTCATCAGCGCCCCATGCGAAGGGTTGAAGAAATTAAGTCCCGGTTGATATCCATTACTCTGGAATTGGCCTGATAGGCACGACTGGCAGACAGCAGATCGGTCATTTCTCGCACAACATCGACATTGGGATATGCAACATACCCTTCCTCGTCAGCATCGGGATGATCAGGGGCGTAACGCAGTTGTGGTTGGTTTGTATCGCTGGCAATTCGCCTGATAGCTACTTCACCGGAATCATTTCTGTCCAATGAGTGAGAAAGCCCTGATGGCAGCTGTGCCATATGGTGCTTCAAGACAGCATCAAACCGACCCGAGTTTTGTGAGCCAAGAACGACGGTTCTCCGGCGATATGGCCCTCCTTCACTGGTACGGGTGGTTTCAACGTTTGCAATATTGGACGCAACTACATCCATGCGCGTTCTACCAGCGGTTAATGCTGAACCGGAAATATCCAGTACATCAAACATACTCCTCGACCCCCTCTGATCTTCATGCATCACGCACAATAGAATTGAGCAGCTCAAACTTACGTCCCAGCTGCGACATTACGGTTTGATAGCGCATTGCGTTCTGCATAACTGCTATTGTCTGCTGCTCCAGATCTACATTGCTGCCGTCAACTCTGAGTGATGTACTCCGATCAGTGCTGACATAAGCATTCTTATCAATTGTTTCCCCATTGTTTAAGGCATCTAGCGCATCATCCATATAGGAATCGAAATCAAATTGGCGGACTTTGTATCCCGGGGTTTCCACATTAGCTATATTGGCAGAAGCAATGTTTTGAGCTTGCCACAGCCCCTCCAGAGAACGTTGAGCTATATCTGTGGAAATATCGGAATTTGAGATGAAGGACATTCTAAAACCTCCCTATTAAGGAGGCGCAAATCTCGGGGAGCTAAGAGGTAGTGATAACCTCAAGGAAGGAGAAGTTTCATACAAATACAAAACAGCCCTTCGGTAGCCCGGCCATCGTGACCAGCAGTACTGGCTTTAGAACCACGGCTTTGCGCCTCCAGCTTTCACTGGGTTTGCCCTTATCGGAGCTCTAGGCTCTTACGGTTAAATTTTTCAATGAGCCTGCTGTCCTTGGATATGGTGAGATAACACACCAAACTCCAATAACAACTAACAACAGAAATACATTCTAATTTTTCTTGTTTATTCATATATTCAACGCCTGCTCGGCGATTCCTGCCTCAGAATCAGGAAATTTGCCTGTTTAGGGCAAAATATCAAAGATTTCTGCGAACACGTCTCCAACACAGTCTTATTTTGTCGGATTAGCACTTATCCGTCAACTTGCTACTTGTTGGAATGTATATTCTTATACCGTGCTAAGTAATTGATCACAGAATGTAGTGACTGAGATCGCGATCCGTAACAATGTCTGCCAGCTTCTCCTGCACATATTCGGCGTCGATGATGACCTCGCCCTGAACTTCTTCTGGGGCTGAGAAAGAAATGTCCTGCAGGAGTTTCTCAACCACTGTGTACAACCGTCTGGCCCCAATATTTTCAGTGCTTTCATTGATCTGCTCTGAAATTCTGGCAATTTCGTCAATACCCTCGTCAGTGAATTGGAGATTCACTTCATCTATCTTCAGCAGTTCACTGTACTGTCGGGTCAAGGCATTCTCTGGCTCTACCAGAATGCGGCGCAGATCCTGGCGCGATAATGAGTCCAGTTCAACCCTTATAGGAAATCGACCCTGCAGCTCAGGTATCAAATCAGAAGGTTTGGTTACGTGGAATGCTCCAGCTGCGATGAACAAAATGTGGTCAGTCTTGACAGGGCCGTGTTTGGTCATGGCAGTGGTACCTTCCACGATGGGCAAAATGTCTCTCTGGACTCCCTCACGTGAAACATCTGGGCCACCCCTCTGA
>CAZRFK010000106.1:0-5457 GCA_964599275.1 uncultured Clostridia bacterium | reverse complement strand
AAGATACCGAGAGTAATTTGGGATCACTTCTCAAAGACAGAATAGCGTATTTGGATTTTGTGTGAGTAGGGGGTAATTGCTCGGATAGTGGTGAACTTTCGGGCCTTCTACTGTATCTGAAGGATGGCCTTATCAGAGAGGTTCCTATTCGGGAACGCTCAAAAATACACCTGTCTCATCACAATCGATGACTTTTCACCACAATGGTAACGAATATCTCTGTATCCTATTGAGAATGTAACCCAAGATAGCAGCAGGATATAAAAGCCCCAGCTTTTCGCTGGGGCTTTCCGCGTGGTGGGCGCCCGGCACGGACGGATGCTAAAGGGTGAAAGTTCCTACTGAGATACGCTTGTGTTAGTTTGAGGGGTTGAGAGGGTGTCTTTAGAGGTAGGGTGGGAGGGTGGACTTCCGCCTACCTGTAGGTTCGGCCCCACTGCAGAAGGGAATCACTTCAACCCCGCAGAAAAGATCTGAGGAGGTAACGCGTTCAGTTCCTTGCGGCCCGGTGTCGCCGGGACACGAACCTTGGAACAGGCGCAGTGGACTGGGCGAGTCTCCCACACAAGGCAAAGCCCAAAATGACGGCGGGCCGAGTGCATCTCTGGCACGGGCAGGGGTTCATCTCGCGGAGGCTCAACAACTTCGAAAACGTACATGAACCGCCGGATGCGCACTCGCATGTCCGGTGGTGTGGGGACGAGGGTTAACCGCCCCCTCAACCTCAACGCCGAAATGGACGGTTGCTGAAGATGGAGGGGTATGGACCGTTCTGACACAGAATCACTGCTTTGGGGAAGAGGTTCTACAATATCGTGAAAGTGAGATGTTTTTTGGCAAAAGCCACATCGAGATTCTATGAACCAAATAATAAAAGATTTGCTGCGCAAATAGGACAGGTGTTTTAGCAAATTACTCGTGCTTTTACTTGAACAACTCCCCGTTGGTTGAAGATAATAACCTGTGTGGATGCAGTTAGTAGTCACCCCGTGTTTTCAGCTGCAAAGCTCTAATGGTTGCGTGAAAAAGTCTCTCCTGCATGTAATATCGGTTCAATTTTTTTGCACATACAACATCCATTTGAAGGAGTGTCAACCCATTTGTTTTTGAGCTATCTCATCGGGTAAAGTAGAACGTCATTGCCATAGTTTTCTTATAATCAACCATTACCTTAAACAGGATTATATGCCTATCCTGATGGATCCACCTGAAGCGTCGGAACAAGAGGATGGTTTCAACAGGATGTTCTTTTGGTAACACCGAGATAGGCAGGGCGATACCTGACCATCAGAACCTGCTTTTCTATAATCCTGTTTCAGGGTCGACTATGACTGACTTATAACCACTTGTCTTGGTGAGCCATTTAATGTGCCTGCATAATCCTTCCTTCGATGCAAAAATGCCCCCTCTTCAGGACACATGTTTTTCTGGGAATCATATTTTGGTAGTGTGCCGCCAGCGAAAGGAGGCAAGATTTTGACTTCAGAAAGAAAATACTTGCTTGGTTGTCATGATGCTGGTACTGATTGGTGTCCGTGTGTCCTGGCTGAAGCAAACAAATGCCCGGTGTGTCCAGTGGTGGGAGGAGAGGGAGAAGAAAATTGTACAGACTGCAGTTGGCAGGGGGTGTGTATTCACGAGAGATTCATCAGCTCAGGGTGTGCTGTTAACTCAAGACAATTTCGCCCGTTACTAATTAAAAAGATGACTCAGCTGGCTGATAATCTTTTTCAGGCTATGCTGGAGGTGCCTCGAGAGTGGATGTTTGATCTGAAAAAACCTGGAAGTTTCATTATGGTTAAGTCCACTCGCAACAATGAATCCTATGCCACACCAATGGCAGTATACACCATTGATGGTTCGGAGACTATGTCAATTATATTTGAGGTGAGAGGCCCCAAAACCAGGGCATTGATTCAGGAAAAAGCCGTCTGGGATGTTAAGGGACCATTCCTGAGTGGCTTATGGGGGGGGCGCCGTCTGCTTCAATTCAGCGATGCTGAATGCCTTATAGTTAGCTCTGGAACTGGTCAATCGCTGCTACCCAAGGTAGCGCATTATTTGATGCAAAACGGCAATGAGGTTTCAATTGTGATTGAGGCCAGCAACAATGGCATGATATACGCACTGGATGAACTGTCGACTTTAACTTCAGAGGCTTTTTCAGTTCAACTGCTGGTGTCACCTCTTAACGATATGAGAATTTCTTTGATGTCTGTGATTCCAAAATACTCCTGTGATTTGCTTGTCAGCCTTGGTGGAGATTACCTTCACCAACAGATTTCCAACCTGAAACCAAGTGGCGCTGAATGGGTAGCTTCAAATAACAGTATTATGGTTTGTGGTGAGGGTACCTGTGGTAGTTGTGGGGTCATAATGGAGGATGGAGAAGAGCTCCGAGGTTGTAAAGTAGATTTACCGCCAGAACGAATTTTCAGGAAAGAGACTGTCAACACCAGTCCGAAAGGGGGGTTCTCTGATGACTTATAAAGTTGCTGTGGTTGGAGGCGGGTGGGCAGGGTGTTCTGCTGCGCTGTCAGCAGCCTCCGCCGGGGCAGAGGTGCATTTGTTTGAAAAAACCGACATGCTCCTGGGAACAGGGTTAGTAGGGGGCATTATGCGAAATAATGGACGGTATACAGCTGCCGAAGAAGGACTGATGCTGGGAGGTGGAGGAGAGCTTTTTGCCATAACAGACCAGGTCAGCAGGCACAAAGACATCGAGTTTCCCGGACATGAGCATGCCAGTCTATACGATATTACTGCAATTGAGCCTGCGGTAAAAAGAAAATTACAGGACGCAGGAGTACATCTGCATTTATCTACGCGGATTGTTGATGCGGTTACATCCAGGTCAGGAATAGAGCGCATTTATAAGGCTTCCGGAGAGGCATTTTTTGCTGATGTTTTTGTCGATGCCACTGGAACCTCCGGTCCAATGGGTAATTGTCAACGGTACGGTAACGGGTGTGTAATGTGCATTCAGAGGTGTCCTGCGTTTGGTCCCAGAAAAAGTTTGACCGCACTGGTGGGTGTCGCCGAGAGAGCAGCTGTTAAAAGAGTTGATGTGCCTGGAGCAATGAGCGGTTCAGGGAAGCTTAACACTGATTCCTTGTCTGCGGAGATACAGCAGGAACTGCACCAGCAGGGGGTAGCTCTGGTACCGGTACCGGAAGAATTGGTACGTGAATCCAAATTGGCTTCAAAAGCATGTCAACAGTATGCTACTTCGGAATACGCCCACAACTTGATACTGCTGGATACAGGTCATGCAAAGTTGATGGCACCCTATATGCCTCTTGAGGAACTTCGCCAGGTTCCAGGATTGGAGAAAGCCAGATTCGAGGATCCCTATGCAGGGGGCGTAGGGAATTCCATTCGTTTCACCGCAATAGCTCCACGTGACAATCACCTCAAAGTTGATGGGATGAATAATTTGTTCTGTGCAGGAGAAAAATCTGGTATCTATGTAGGTCATACTGAAGCCATCTGCACAGGTGCGTTAGCAGGACACAATGCTGCACGCCAAGTTGCAGGATTAGACCTGCTCCAACTACCTAGAACAACGGCTATAGGAGAGTTCATAGCGTTTGGCCGGGAAGAGTTAAAATCCGAAGAGGGTTGGACCAAAAGCTACACTTTTGCTGGCTCAGTATTTTTCGAACGCATGAATAAAATGGGATTGCACATTACAGATCAGGATAAGATTGACGAACGGATAAGCAAAATTGACCTAGCAAATGCATTTTCGCAGACGCTTTAATATCTCACCACCTCAGTTTGCTTACATTATATTAACTCAGTGTCACCAACAGGTTTAAGCGGAGGGGAGAGCATGATGATGCCCGGTATTGTATCCCCCAACAAGATCATATCATTACTAGAGAGCGGGCAGATTTCTGCCGACAAGGCATTTTCCCTTTTGCGAGGCCATTCATCAGGTTTTCAAGATTCCAAAGATGGCGATAAACAGGAAAACAATGTCCAGCAGAGAAAAAGAAAATCTCTGCCGAGGCGGGAGCCTTCCACAGAGTCATCCTCTTCAGCCGCTTCAACAAATACGGATTTTTTAATGCCAGCAGGAGAAGCAGCTGGGAAACTCTCTGAGCTCATTGGTCTTCAAGAAGTGAAGAGTACAGTGCGTGAGATTATTGCCATGGCCACCATTCAAAAGTACCGTGAAAAAATGGGGTTAACTATTGAAAATACGGTCCTACACATGATATTCAAAGGTAATCCTGGCACTGGGAAAACAACGGTAGCCAGGATACTTTCACATTTATTCTCTGACGCAGGTATATTGGAGAAAGGGCACATGGTGGAGGTTGAAAGAGCAGACATAGTTGGGGAGTATATTGGTCACACGGCACAAAAAACGCGTAAGAAAGTATATGAGGCGGAAGGTGGAGTGTTGTTTGTTGATGAGGCGTATTCCCTGGCCAGAGGTGGAGAAAAGGATTTTGGAAAGGAAGCCATAGACACCCTGGTGAAAGCCATGGAAGATCGAAAAGATGATTTTGTTCTCGTCCTGGCCGGCTACCAGAAAGAGATGGAATGGTTTTTGCGGCAGAACCCAGGACTTCAGTCAAGATTTCCCATGCACCTCGACTTCCCAAACTACTCCTGTGAAGAGCTGTTCAAAATTGGAGAAATAATGCTCAGAGATAGGCAGTATAAATTATCTACTGAGGGCCAGGAACAATTTCGCACGATATTAGAATCGGCGAGCAGACAACAAAAACAGTCAGGAAATGCCCGGCTGGTTCGTAATCTTATTGAAAGAGCGATGAGAAAGCAGGCACTCCGGTTGGCAGGTGAGGGGGCAGTATCCAAAGAGGATCTGATGACCCTCACCAGCGATGATTTGAAGGAGTCAAATCTGTGAATATCTGTGCTATGGTGGGACAAAAAGGAGTAGGAAAAACTTCGCTATTTAGACAGATAACAGCCAGCATCACTGCTGGCAGTGAAGTTACGGTGGAGTTGTCGCCAGGTCGTTCTTACAGTCGACACCGGACCCTGCAGTTGCAGAGGTCTTTATTGAAATCTGAAAGCACTTCTGAAGTGAAAAGAACAGTTGTCTCCCTGACTGATTCACAGACGTGGATGTTTTTTGATACGCCTGGTTTACAAAAGAGTGTTTCCATGCAACCGAGAACTCGTGATGCAATCGCAGACACTTTCAGACTTCTTTTTTCCTGTAATGCAGTACTGCATGTTGTTGATGCTTCTCAGATTGGCAAAGAAGGTGTGTCTCACATTTGTGAAGTCGACCGCGGCCTGTATTGGTTATTATCCCAGCACGACCAATGGAAGAGAGTGTTTGCAGAACTGGATATAGAGAATTATTATGAAAAATCACCGAAAATTGGAGAGTATGGTAGTTCGGTGTTGAATTGGCTCAATAACAAGAGGAACGGTTCTTGCGCGTCTAACAGTTGCTCCACACCTTCATAC
>CAZRFK010000105.1:0-5486 GCA_964599275.1 uncultured Clostridia bacterium | reverse complement strand
ATTCTTGAAAACATCTACGGCATTGAAAACAGCAAAGGATGATACAATTCTCATTACAGTACTAAGTACAACACACCGGTCTCAGATGAATCTCAGACTGCTCTCAGATAGCGCTCAGATTTTGAAATTGAGTAGGCGAATTCAACGGATGGATGTCGAAGCAGGTAAGTAAATAATTGCTTACAAGAAAAAATCCCCGCAAACTCAGCTGCGAGGAAAGAAAACTCTACCTACTATAATCTATCTATTATAACTAAAAATTAAAACCAGACTTATCTTCAGGGGAGTTCCTCTGAAGGTAACTGCACTGAGTCAAAAGCACTCGTCAGAACAACATCGAACTGTTCACCCAGACGGCTGAACTCATTCTCTATTCTGCTCAGGCAGCTCGCTGCATCCTCCGGACCGGATCCGGGCAGCAGGACCAGAAACTGAGCCTCATTCCACCTGCACACGGCATCACCTTTTCTCAAATTAGTGACCAGAACTTCCTTCAACACGGTCATAGCCCCGTTCAGAGGGTGTCTTTTCGGAGGTTGTCCTCCGGATTCAGTGATTGTGAAAATAGCCAGGAATGCATCATATGCCGCCCTCTCACTTCTGCGAAGTTCCAGCTCGTAAAGATTGCGAAATCCCTCCCGGTCACAGAGAAACGCCTCCTGAATATCTCCTGGGTCCTTCAACCGGTTCTGAACTGACGCCACATCCATGTCCAGATTTTCCGACTCCACCGCTTCTCTGTCTGTCTTGATCAGCTCATACATATTCTGTAGGGAGTCGGACGGCTCTACTTCATACTCTCCCCTAAGGCGTTCTGATATCCACTTATAATGCTGGAGAGCATCTTTTACCTGCCCCTGCTTTGCAAGGGCCTCCATGTAATAGCAATGAAGCTCCTCTGTCTCCAAAAGTGAATCCACCATGAAGGTCTCCTCGCACATTTCAACTATCTCATCATATCTGCTAAAACCAGAAAGAAGCTCCACCAGCCCGAGGAGATTGCTCACATAAACCCTCCGATAATACTGTCTGTTGGGCACAACCCATGAGGCATGCGGCCACTCTGGCAGGTAATGCCCCTCGTAGATTGACAGAGCTTCCCGGTACGTATCGATGGCAGCACCAGATTCATTTTCGTGTTGGGCCTGTGCTCTCTGCGAAAGTTCAACAAAAACATCAGCATCCCACCATGACTCATCTGGCAGTTTGAACCGGTAGCTGCTCTGCGAGGACTCTAGCTCAATAAGATCATCGGAAGGAAGTTTTCGAAACAGGTTTCTTAACCGATAAACAACATCATGCAGCGCTCCCCTGGGATCAGCATTTTTCCCCTCCGGCCATAAAGCGTCGATTATAGTCGCAGAGGGAATGGGCTTGTCCTCATTTCTAAGAAAGTATGTAAACAAACTCCACAGCTTTTTCTTTCTCATGGCCTGCTCAGTCAGAACCATATCCTGATGTCTGACCACGAACCTTCCCAGGGTGAAAATCTCAAGACAGCTGCTTCCTTGCCTGCTGCAGTCAGGCTTTTTTTGTATCAATTCTTGCTTCTCAGAATCCAGATGCATTTTGCCCCCCCATCAGATGCAACGGGTGCACCGGAAATGTTGAAACAGTCCGAACACTTGTCCATCTGCCAGATTACCAATCCTCGCGTGGTGACAGATGCAGCGATACTCACAAAAAAATTGCGGCCTGATGCACTGTTTCAGGTTGTGTTGAATGGGTGACAACAAATTTTCGTAGTCCGGTGAAGTTCCCTACTCTCCTGGCCAATTTCTAAAGGTCGCTCGGTTGAGTCTACCATCTACCCTCGAATATAAATTTTTTATTTTATTTACGTTACAATACCACCAGAATCAAAATGTCTACCAGATCTCTTTGTCCAGACAACTACTCAAAAACTGGTACTACTTCTGGCTGATTTATCCTTACCTGGACTAATTAATTTCAAGATTCGAGTTCAGAACCCTCCATAAGACATGAGATTGTCGGCACATAATATGATTTCATTTTTATTTAATCACAGGGGTATGACACCTGTCTGTCACACCTGCTGAAATGATTTAGTCACAGTCAACACATTCAGATACTTCAAGATCTCCTTATTGACCCTTTTAACTGGTTTCAGTAAAGCTCAAATTGCATTGAGCTGCCTCTCTGAATCCAGGTCCATATCGCACCATGGGCTCTGTCGTCCTCATTCTTCACCATCGAAAGATCAGCAGCGCGACGATAAGGTCAATTGGACCTCTCCATTCTTTTTAGAGATTTACCCCGGTTAGGAATAAGCCATCTCATGTTCTTTACGCCTTCGGCTGTAGTGCAGACTATGTTATGAAACTGTATGAATCACGCTGGAGCGCTTGACGCTCCACTTCTTTTAGCAACATAATCCTGTCTAGAGTTTACTGAGTTTTGACACAATCACCCCTCGGGGTGATCATGAAACATTTGAGATCAAAAGCTCGATACGATGGGAATTTTGACGCAAATTGTGGCTCCCATAACTGCAATCAAACAGGCTTAAGTGAGTTAAGGGTCACTCCAACCCAACCACCGAACCATTTCACTGTAAGGGCCCCCATAAGTATGGAGGCCCTCATTTCAAATCCCAGCTCCCTGTTACTCAGACAGCTCCGTCATCTGCTCATCCACATACCAGGGTTCGTATATGACATGGTCAGAGACTCCATCTCCAGTTCCATCAGGATTTTCTGCATGGGTTGGACCGCTGGAGTCACCCCACCAGTTTTCGCGGGCGTCCACAACGTCGCCTCCGGTGCTGTTGGTAACTCCCATAGAGTTACCGTCAAATCTGTTGGTGGACACATTTAACTGGGCATCACCCATACTGAGGATGCTGTCAGTATAATGATCACCTAGATCTTCAAAGCCAAGACCAGCACCCAGGTTGTCAATAAAATCATTCCCGGTGATCTGTATCTGTGAAGTTTCATTGATGAGATCTACCTGGTAAAAGACCACTCCGCGTGAGTTTCCTTCAAGTGTGTTGTCCTTTAAAGTCAGGACCGTCGGTGCATCTGTAGAGTCCTGAACATTACCGAACATCATACCTTCTGTGCTGCCGGTTATTTCATTACCTCTAATTGATACTGTGCTGCCGAGCACCCTGTAATCCCAGCGAAACTCAAAGCGAACTCCCTCATCGCCTGCTTCAATGACGTTATCGTTAACTGTCACTTCACCGTGCAGAATGTCGCGGAGGTAAACTCCCTCATCAGCTGCATTGATTGTGTTAGCTGCGATGGTCACTTCACTATGATCCACAGCATCGCGGAAACTGACTCCCATTTCACTATTTGATGTGATATCGTTGTCAATAATGGTCACTTCACTACCTAGCTCAATGTCACCGTTGAAACGCATCCCCGTGTAAAGGGAATTGATGATGTTATCTTGGAAATTCAGTACAGTGTTACCAATGTCACTGAAATTGACTCCGTCATCTTGAGGAGCAGTGATATGATTACCCTCAATGTTCACTGTGCTACCGGTAAAAACACCGAACTGCAGCCCGACATAATCTTCTGAGGTGATGGTATTATCTGCAATCGTCACTTCCGTGTCGTCGATGACACTCCTCATGGAGATCCCGTCCGAGTCTGCGGTGATCGTGTTGTCCTCAATCATGATGATTGATGCGGTGAAATTCGCAGAGAAATGGAAGGAGAGCCCAGCAGCGTTCTCGGACACGAAAGTGTTGCTTCTGATCACCAACGTACTATCATCTAGATCTCGATATCTTCGCCACCGAAAACCCTCAGACCTTGCATCAATGGTGTTATCCCTGACGGTTACCTCACTACTTTCCATGTTCCCGGCGACGAAAATCCCCTCATCTCCCGCCTCAATGACATTGGCTTCTAAAATAATGTCACTATTGTGTACGTCTCCGTCGACAAGAATCCCCTCATAGTGATCCGAGGTGCATCTGAGAGTGTTATCAATGATAGCGACGATGCCGTCTGCGATATCCGTGCTCAGATGAATGGGTCGGCCATCACCCGTGACCTCGAACGCGGTAATGTGGACACTATTTACCTGTACGTCAAACCCGACATCATAGTCAGCAGGCTCAACGGTGACCACATCCGCACCGGCACCAACAATTTCGAGGTCCTCCACATTGACCGTTACCGACTCGGGGTAGCTCCCAGCACCCACGTATAACGCATCACCAGGATCAGCTGCATCAATGGCCGCCTGGATAGTGCTGTGTGAAGTACCCTGAGTGAAATTGCGCACCTCCCCATCGGCAAACAACTCCGAAAATGTCACGTCTACTTCCACAGTAAAGACATCTGTTATCGGACCGCTGCTGATCTCAAAGGTCACTTCAGCCATTCCAATCGAAGATGTAGACCCTTCTCCATCAGTTACTTCAACCACAGAAGCATCAGAGGTATCTGTAACTGAAATTGTATCAACCAGTGGCAAAATACCCGCGTCAGCCAGAACGTCCCCTATCAGGTCAGCACCTTGTACAACTGGTTCAGAAAAGACATCATTGACTGCCAGGTACGCTGCGATCAGCGATGTCATGTTTGGCGCCTTATCAGCTGCTGAAAACTGCACGGTATCGAATATCTCCCATGCCACAAGTCCTTGCTGTTCACCAACCAGTGCAACACCTATCACGTCGTGTGATGAAGTAAGCATGGGTTGCCCCTCGGCAGCAGCAAACAGATCCATCATACTCTGAAGCGGAAATGTCACAGTCTGGTTCTGTTCGTTAACTGCTATTCCGCCCTCATAAAGATCAGAAAAAGAATATTCAATGGCCTGTTCACCCTCTTTCGTTTGAGCAATGCCAAGCCAGGAATTTTGTAGATTCAGGCCGTAGGTGTTAACCAAATCTGTGTACGTGATAGCATTCTGGTCGGCATCCATTATTTCGTCAAAAACGACTATTAGACTACCTTCATCGGCATCCAGAATAAGTGTGTCAGGATTTCCGGCTTCCACTTCCTCTTTCTCATCATGGCGATAGGTAAGCCTTTGATTTCATCTCCGGCCTTTCCCCCGCCCCACACCGTACGTGAGGCTTTCACCTCATACGGCGTTCCGTCGAGAATGTTCCCGACTGGGTCCCTTCGCTCCGGTCCGTTTTATCCTCTCCCCGCGTTGCCGCAGGAATACAAACGGCAGACCATCTCCGGTACTATGAACCCGCTGACTTCCCGCAGGTATCTCAGGAACCTTCCTCCCTCCACCTGCCGGCTCTCAGACGTTCCGTTCCATCTACCCCTCATCATTGAACACCTTAGGCCCCCACTGTACCCGATGACGAAGAAGGTAGATGCCGACTTCTCACACCTTCTCCTCTCCCTGGGAAGGGATACATCCCCAACCGCAACGGGAATGTACTCTGTCATCAGGCTTCTATCGTGGGTTCGTTGTCTGGCCATAGCATCCTTTTTGGGAGCCCCGCACCACTTGTTGAGGTTACGACTTCACCTGGC
>CAZRFK010000104.1:0-5599 GCA_964599275.1 uncultured Clostridia bacterium | reverse complement strand
TCCGGTTCAGGTTCTGGCTCTGGTTCAGGCTCCGGCTCCAACCATCTTCGTGCCCATCCCCCTTTGTAACTCGTAGTTCGCTCAATATCTTCATCGGAAGCCTCATCCGGTTCATCGGTCTCTTCTTCTGGAGGATCTTCTGGTTCTGGATCCGGGGCTTCATCTTCCTCTTCGACAGAATCCTGACTCCAATTACTCCAGTACCAGGATGCCTGTACCTGTGGGCCCAGTGCCAATACGAACAATGCCACAACTGCTACAACAAATAGTGTTTTGCGCAACTGGCGCACTTTGTCACCTCCCTAATACTTATAAAATGAAACTATGATAATCGTAAGACAACTTCCGTTGTCTTACAATATCACTAATTGCTTACACAGATGTCAGAAACGGGATTAAAAGAGTAAAGCTGGGAGGTGATTTAATTGCCGCTGATTTTCACTGTGCTGACAAATATGATTAAAGTAAACCTTATTTTTGTTCCTTAAATTTCATCAAATCCTCGTTTTCCTTTCTCAGCTTTTCCACTTCTTTCAGTGATGCATTCATGGCTCTCTTCATAGTCCTTACTTTGGCCTCCAGCTTGCGGACAGACTCTTTCAATTTCGCTGTTTCTTCAGAATCAGCATCTGATTGCACTGACCGCTCATGCCCATCCTTCTCATTATCATGATTCCTGAACTGGCCTTTTTTGTCCTTTTTCAACCGGAGTGGAATATTCCTGCGAAGTTTTGGTCTTTTCCGTTCCAGACCAATCAGCTGACCGAAAGGACAGCGCTCCGGAACACTCTGCACGGACAATTCCTTTCCCTGTCTTACTCCCCAACCAACAGAGAAACACTCCCAGTTTTCCCCTGCAGCAGGGCAGCAGATTCCGCGCAGGCGCACCGGGCCAGGCTTCAGACGCTCACCGTGAATACCAAGAGGCACTATCCTGGTTGCATTCTTCGGCGCCTGCATGGATTTCCGTACGAAATTATCCTGAAAACACCCTCCCTTTTCCCCTATCGGAACCCAGAACAACTGTTCTTTCAACCCGGGACAGGATATCGCCCCACCAGAAGTACTTTCTTCAAAATTAACATCCTGGCCTAAGTCCAATTCACCGGATCCACCCACCTGCCAGCTGCTCAGAAGACGTGAATTTGACCAGCGCTTATGTCTGCCTAGTCCGGAAGTTTGCGGCCAGAACCTGCCAACCACGCCCAATTCCCGTCCATTATCTCGCCAGAATGCAGCAAGATAATACAGTCGTTTCATATCTGGTGAATACCCAGGAGCCAGAGGTACCATACGTGGTCCGGCACGCCACAGAACGCGCTGCTGCGGACCCAAAATTCCGGCAACCGAAGTTTCGTCACATGAGCTCCCCTGAAAGCCCCACCACCCACCAGCCGGTGCCCCAGTCGGAGCCAGCCACGTGATGTCCGCCAGTTCAACATCAGTGACTCTTTCACCTCCTGCATACAGCGCCCCGTTTGCGAGCCATCCCGGTTCCCATGGTCCGGACTCAGTCATGTATGCAGTATTCTTACCTTCGGCCTGAAAGCAGCGTCCGGGCAAAAAATGTGGGAAAAACTGTCTCTCATCCTCAGCTAATATCTCCATCGACCGGCCATTATTTCCGTTCGGCCAGATCAACTCCAGTCGGCGTTTGCTGCCATCAGAAGGCCGCTGCAGTAGTATTTGTAAATGTCTTTTTCGGCTGAAGCCCACATCAAATCCATCAGCTGCCCCCAGGGTGATCCGGCAGGGGAACTGGTCATTTTCCGGATTAGACAACTGCAACCCAACAAGTTCGCCCTGACTCAGACTCCAGTACCACACACCTGCTTTACTATTGCTCAACACGGGCCATAGCCATACAGCCGATTTCATGCTCACCACCTCGTTAATACATATCCACCAGCAGCAAAAAACATGTCTGAATTATGCACCACTTCTCATGCAGCCTCATATTATGTCAATGAGTTGAAAGGAGGCTATTAAATGACTGAAAATGAACATCAGGAAGAACAAGTCGAAGCAGCTGGCCATAGAAAACGTCCGGGAATATCTCAGGTAGAACCAGGGCCATTCCCACCCGGTAAGATACCTCGTCCCATAGAGGCTGTCTGTGTTCAAGTTAACAAGGTATACGACGCGTGTTCACAGAAGCGCTGTCCGGAGGTAGAATTTGACGTCGCAAATGCACAGGAAATTGTGGAGTGCGAAACTCATGACTTCGAAGTCAAGGATTGCGATATCACCCAGATACAGGACGACCCGCCACTTGTAAGGGTTAACCTCGAGTACAAGTACAAGGTTACAGTAACCTACATCGATAAAGACGGTAATGAACAGACTGCAACCGAAAGGGTAAAACACAGAAAGTCGGTAGTCCTTTTCGGAACCGAAGAAATGGAATGCAAGGTGGAGGCTGTGCTGGAATGTCTGATTTGCAACATCTTCGCCGATGAAATTGTCTGCGAGGTAGGCGAGTATATCGTCGTCAAAACTGCCCTTGATGTACAGCTTCTCATCCCCAGCTACGGGTTCTGTCCTCCTCCACCGGAGTGCGAAGAACTGCCAACCGTATGTGAAGAATGGTTCGAAGCTCCAGCTCCACCACTGTTCCCACCGCAGCCCTGGGAATTGGAGTGAAACAATCAAGCAGGTTGGAGGGCTTTCCGCCCTCCAACTGCCCACGTTACCGGGCCTGAAGTATATGATTTTTAATTCCAACGGGAAACAAGCTAAACAAATACACCTCATTGACGATTATATATAGTAAGTGGGCATAAACCCGCTTGTATACAGCTGGAACAATCTGGGGGACGTAATTATGGCCATCCTCTCACATACCCCGGCCGAGACACAGCGAAGTCACCGACCACTCTTCGCTACTTTGAGAAGGGCCAAAATTTTCGCCTCCCAGCCCAGCGAACCAGTCGTCGCTGGCTGGTCTTTTCACGCCCCGCAGGCAGGAGCTGGAACCAGCTCCTGCCTGCCATACTTGGATATTAACTGTCATCCGGAAGAGCAACCGGGACAGGTTGTACAGCTGTCCCGTGCACAGTCTGCAGAACTCCTGCCACTTTT
This sequence comes from uncultured Clostridia bacterium, assembly GCA_964599275.1. Lineage (GTDB taxonomy): Bacteria > Bacillota > Sulfobacillia > SLMV01 > SLMV01 > PUMD01. The sequence goes on along the minus strand of CAZRFK010000104.1, from coordinate 2,518 downwards.
GGAGCCAGTGTGGTAAAAACCAGTAGCTAACTGCTTTACATCCTCGTCACCACAGTACTGGCATTTGACATCACCGCGCTTGCTGACACTGGTGAAAACGCTGAACTTCTCTGCACATTTCTGACACCGAAAATCATAAGTCGGCATCTTCATTCCTCCCAAGATTAATCATTATGGATATCTCCTAACTTAGAATTATATAATCTAATCCATCAAAAGTCACCGGTGTTGGCGTTACCTCAAATTTATTTTTCTAATAGATCAACCATACTCGCCAAATCTAAATAACCGTGACAATTTTCAAGAGCAGTTTAAATACAGGGCTCACGTATATAAGCCCGGGTTGGAGATTGAGATTCAGTTACCAGGGTGCTGGAAAAAACAAATGTTATCGTGTAAGATTGAGATACCCCTAGGGGTAATAAGCAGTTGACTAAATATGGAGGTGCAAGAATATGCCGCAAGCAAAGAAGGTAACTACAATAGTAAAAGATGACCAATGCTCCGCTCAGGTGGGCAACCATACTGTGCATATGACCGGGCCGGAGCCCTCCCCCACTGATCTTCTTACAGCAAGTCTGGGAGGATGTGCCGCCCTGACTCTGCGGGCCATACTGCAGAAAAAGAGAGTTGAGGTTAACCGTATTGAGGTTGAGATAGAGGCCAAATACAGCCAACGGGATTCTTCTTATTTCGAGGAAATCAATATGCACTTCAACGTGGAAACCGCAGAACCGGTGGAGGATACAGTGCTGCAGGACAGCCTCCGGCTGACAGAAGAACACTGCCCGGTCGCGGTGACTTACGTTGAATCGGTAAACATTAACAGTGACCTGTCCCATACTGTATCTGGATGAGCAGATAACTTCCCTAACTCGTGTCTTTGGCATACAGCGAGGTTCAGAAAATCGATCTTCTGAACCTCGCTGTTTTTTGGTGTCAGCTGAACACACTCTGAGATTCAAGATCTACACAATCTGCATACAGCTCCATCACCGAAAAGAAAATTACAACTCTTCCAGCAGTTCCCGCAGCATCTCTGCCCTTTGGGGAGTAACTTCTGCCCACAATACATACTGTGGATTATCTTCATCCCCAATATCTTCTGAAATATGCATTCGACCGGTGGGTACTCCGGATAAATCATTCAGCAACTCCCGCTTGGCCCGCAGCTGACTGCGGCTTGCAGCTGAGGTGAGTGGAACCTTGATTCGGCTCTGAGCGCGATCAATTGTTCTCAATACTGATCTTACTTCGCTCTGCTTTTCTGGCGGTGTGATTACAATGATCTCTCGACTGTATCGCGAATAGTTTTCAGTATAAGTTTCAGTTCTGATACCCTGAACTCCCATATCTTCCAGCAATGCAGCTGCATCCTGTGCCGCCAGATAGTTGAGTCGGTACACAAAAACCACGGTTTCTCTGCCTGCAGGGCCGTCAAGTCGACGGACCAGTTCTTCTACCGCGTCCCATCTGGCCAGGACCTCTTCATCGAACACAAAAATGGAGTCCCCGAACAATATATAACGCTCAAATGTTATGCCGGCATCCTCAAGCAGTTCAACCATGCGGTCAGAAGAAACATTTTCAGTCTGAATCATCTCATACTGCAGTGACAGCCTGCTGTCGGGCCGATCAAGCTCAGATATCAGTTCATCGAGATCTTCCATGCTCTTTTCTGTACCATAAGCCCAGAATAGATGAGGTCGGGCATGCAGGAGAAGTAAATTGACCTCTATCCCAATCTGTCCCACCAACTCCTCAACTTCCTGCGCAGTAATGTGGGCGAGGTCAAACCGCTGCAGGACTAGTTCTTCCTCTGGCTCAGCATCCTCTTCTTCCGGTTCCGGCTGCATCATCCACGGCGGCTGAAAAGGATCGTCAGAGGTCTTCTCGGGATAGGAATCTTTTGCTTCCGCTGGGGTGCGTTCAAAAAGCACACTACCACCAAATGTAATTAACATTAAAACTGTCACTAAGACCGCACCCACTAGAATCCATTTCAGTTTATGAAATTTTCTTTTCGACCGCCTTGATTCGTTTTTTTCTCTCTTCATTCAGTTTCACCACACTTCCTAATCTGTGGCATAAAAAACGCTACATCTGACGTCGAAAGTCAACTGTCTCTCTTCAGCAGTACTGACCCTGACTTCATCAACACGAAAGCTGCGGTCTGCAGTATCAATATAACCCAAAAACGCTAGCATTCCCCCGTAACTACCGGTAAAACGCAGCTGTAGAGGCATCTCCACGAAGGAATCCTGCTCAATACGTCCCTGAAAGCGAATATCCGACAGCAGCACTCCAGATGTCTCTGCAAACTCATCCAGTTTGCGGAGAATCTCATTCTCTCTGGGCTCCTCAGGTAAGGATTGATGCAGGATAATCATCTTTCGACTTATCTCATCAGAACGTTCGGCCAGGGCAATTCTTTCCTGCAGTTTATCCTGGGTCTGCTGCATGAGCTGTTTTTGAATCTCCAGCTCTTCCTGGGCTTCAACCAGCAAACCCCACTGCC
>CAZRFK010000103.1:4349-5640 GCA_964599275.1 uncultured Clostridia bacterium | reverse complement strand
CCGGATCCTATACTACCCCCACTCACTTGAAGTGGGGGTCTTTTTTTTTGGTTGTTAGTAGTGGAGGAAAATTGATAAAAGTGACGAAGGTATTAGGATAAAGGCAATCAATAGTTTTCAGAGCAAGCTCTGCTAAAGCATCGCTTTAGGGTTATATTAATGTGAACGATTATATGGTATAATTTAGGTGAAGCATTGATGAGAGCAAAGTCTATCTCTGATTTGAAAGGTAATGTAAAGCAAGGAGAGGTCATTTGAGTGAGTCAATTCAATCATCCGGTTTTGCAGACAGGCTTGTTCATATCGTTTGAAGGCGTTGAAACTTCTGGCAAAACTACTCAGGCCGACCTGCTTAGTGAGTGGTTTGAAGGGCGAGACGTTTCAGTGGTGCGGGTGAGAGAACCGGGAAGCACACCTGTTGGTGAGGAAATCAGGGAAATATTACTTAGTTCTGAAGATGAGATACAGCCGGCAGCGGAGATGTTCTTGTTTGCAGCTGCCCGTGCTCAGTTGGTCCGTCAGGTAATAAAGCCAGCTTTGAGTAAGGGCGAGGTGGTAATTTGTGACCGCTTTATTGATTCGAGCCTGGCCTATCAGGGATATGGTCTCGGGTTAGAACCGGAACTGGTGTGGGATGTTAACCGTCCTGCAGTAGACAATACCATACCAGATTTGACGTTTGTTCTGGGTTCTGGTCCGAATCTTCAGCAGACTCATTATCGGGCTTCTGAGGATCGCATTGAAGCCCGGAACCAGCGGTTTCATGATAGGGTTCGCCGGGGATACCTCCGTTTATCTGAGTGTTTTCCGCAAAGAATTGTCATTATAGATACGTCTTCAGAGATTAAAGACACAGCTCAAAACATCCAGCGGGTTATTGTCGAGAGGTTCCCACAGCTGAAATAACATTATATCATACAGGCATCACAGACACAGAACCCAAATACTTAATAGGGGGAATCAGGGTGTGCATTTCAAAGTTAGTGATTGCAATAGTCCAGGACAGAGATGCAGATACACTTTTACAGGAGCTTGCAGAGCAAGAATACCCTTCGACAAAGCTTTCAAGCACCGGCGGTTTCTTGGGTAAAGGCAACACCACTCTGTTGATTGGTTGTAGTTGTAATGATACTGAGGATATATTAGAAATAATACGAGAAAACTGCCAACCCAGAGAAAAAACCGTTTCACCCATTGCTCCTATTGCCGGAGGTAGAGGAACTCACGTTCCTTCACCTGTTGAGATTACAGTAGGTGGCGCAACAGTGTTTGTACTCGATGTTGAAGAATT
>CAZRFK010000103.1:0-4249 GCA_964599275.1 uncultured Clostridia bacterium | reverse complement strand
CGGGATGAAATACGGCCTACGGTGAAGCGTCGCACATATCAAGGTGGCGCAAAAGTTATTGTGATCCCTGAAGCCGATTCAATGACTCCTCAAGCTCAGAATGCCATGTTAAAGACACTGGAAGATCCACAGGGAGATTCTGTATTGATACTCCTTTCGAGCAGGCCGGATTCTCTCCTGTCGACAGTCCGTTCCAGGTGTGTACGAATCCCGTTCAAGGACCTGTCGTTGGATTCTTTTAATCGGCGCATGGAAAAGATCGGTATTGAGGATGATAAGACCCAAAAAAATCTGTATATGACTACTGCAGCTGATGTCCAGTTGGCGGAACGTTTAATTAACCAAGAAGGTGCTGACCGGGATAAAATGCGAAGGATTACTAACCTCTTAATTGAACGCAGATTACCTCCGCCAACCCTTTACAGGTGGGCAGAAAATTTAGCTTCAGATCGATCTGAAGCTAAAAGAAATCTTACTGCCCTGGTGGCCATGTTGAGGCAGAAGTTGGTTGAAGCCCGATGTTGGATAGTTTTTTCAGAGTGTGTTGATGCAATATGCTCTGCGATACAGGCCCTGGATGCAAATGCAAATGTGCGGTTAACCTTGGAAGTGTGCCTTATCAAGTTGCAGCATTCTATACATCGGCAATATAATTAACTTTGCTGTACTGATTAAAATGCTGAAAAAAACGCAAAAAGTTTATGATAGAGAGGGGTGAAATCCGTGCCGGAAGTGGTAGGGGTTCGATTTAAGCGTGCTTGCAAAATGTACTATTTTGACCCGGGAGAATTGGATGTCAATAGGGGAGATAATGTTATAGTGAAAACATCGCGTGGATTGGGGTATGCTACAGTAGTTACTCCGCGTAAGGAAGTGTCCTCAGATGAAGTAGTTAGTCCTTTAAGACCAGTAGTACGAAAAGCTACTCGTGAAGATCGCCACCAGGTCAAGCGCAATGAAGAAAAGGCCGAAGAAGCACAAAAAATATGTGAAAAGAAAGTTGAAAAGCACGGCCTGGATATGGAGGTAGTTGACTCTGAGTATGCTTTTGATGGCAGCCAGCTGCTATTTTATTTTACAGCAGATGGACGTGTGGATTTCCGGGAGCTGGTCAGAGATCTTGCTTCTACTTTTCATACCCGCATTGAGCTGAGACAAATTGGGGTTCGTGATGAAGCCAAAATTGTTGGCGGAATTGGTCAATGTGGGCGACGGTGCTGCTGTACTGCTTTCATCTCAGATTTTTCACCGGTGACAATAAAAATGGCCAAACAGCAGGATCTATCATTAAATCCGGCGAAAATATCGGGGTTGTGCGGAAGATTGATGTGCTGTCTGCAGTTTGAAGAAGAAACGTATGAAGAAGCGAAAAAAATTCTACCGGATCAGGGCCAGAAAGTGATTACCGAAGATGGGAAGGGTAAAGTAATACGGTGTAATCATCTTAAAAAGCGCGTAGTTGTGCGTCATGACGAGGATGGAAAAGTGGATGATTACGCAGCTGATGAAATAGAAGTTAACAATGAGAAGCAGACAGATGGTTCGTGACCGGGAGTTTAAAGAACGGAGAGTTCAGGGTGGTATCAGAAGATGAAGGTGGCGTCCTCTATGTTGTGGCTACACCAATAGGAAATCTTCAGGACATTACACATCGGGCCCTGAGTGTTTTGCAGGAGGTTGAGCTGGTTGCTGCTGAGGACACAAGAAGGGCCCAAAAGCTCTTCAAACGGTATGGAATAAACAACAAGTTGAATTCTTACCATGATCACAACAAGGAAAATGTCACCCCACATTTAATGAAGCACCTACAAAATGGCAGTGATATAGCACTCATTTCAGAAGCTGGTACGCCGGCTATCTCAGATCCAGGTTTTTACCTGGTAAGACAGGCACGGCAGGCTCGGATAGAGGTGCTGACCATACCCGGTCCCAGTGCTGCGGTAGCCGCTTTATCAATCAGCGGACTTCCAACTGATGCATATTTTTTCGCAGGATTTCCCCCGCGCGGAGAAAAACTTCACCAGTTTCTGCAGGAGGTAGCGCTATTAGACTGTTCCCTGGTTTTTTATGAGTCACCCAAACGACTGATAAGAACCCTCGAGGCGATAGAAGAAGTTTTAGGCAAAAGATTGATAAGCATTTCCCGGGAAATGACTAAAATGTATGAGGAAACGGTCTGTGCATTTCCTCTCGAACTTGCCGATAAATTTCGAAGCGGAGAGATTGAACTGCGCGGTGAGTTTTCCCTTGTTGTTGCACCGGTTGATTTCAGAATAATATCGACCGACCAAGAGCCACCCGAAGATTTCCCGCCCCTGATTCGCCGTTCGGACAAAAATCACGATATCGGCCAGGAGGTATTCAAGCAGATTGAGTTACTCTGCGACAGCGGTTACCGGCTGAGTGAAGCAGTACGAACTGTGGCCAGAGGGCATGATTTACCGCGCAGCACTGTGTACGATGCTTTCATCAAGTATTCCGACTAGAAATTCCTACAGTTAATTTACTGCCTGCAGGATAAGTTTGCCTTAAGAGGAATAACATTATTAGTGCTGAGTTTTTCTGCGAGGCGTATCTCGGAAAGGTGATATCAGATGTTTGATCAGGTGATTGTCAATGGCAAGGTGTATTCTGGAGCAGGCGGACCATGGTTACGAGCTGATGTGGGCATAAAAGATGGTTATATTGTGGAAATTGGGAATTTATCGGACAAGCAGAGTGAAAACGTTATCGATGCTGATGAACGTGTTGTCTGCCCCGGTTTCATTGACATCCATTCTCATTCAGATCTTAACTTGATTGCGGATGGGAAAGCGCAGAGCAAAATTCGACAGGGCATCACGACAGAGGTAATTGGCCAGTGTGGTAATTCAGCTGCTCCCGCAGATCCTGAGCGGTTACAGCGCATTAAAGAGCAGTGGTCTGATAAGTTAGATGTGGAGGACATTGCTTGGTCGGGGATGGATGAATATCTAGATATGCTGCGACAGCGGGGGATATCTGTCAATTGTGCTCCGGTAGTTGGCCATGGAAGCATAAGAAGATTGGTAATGGGAGAAGACGACAGGGCGCCTACTGAATCAGAATTGCAGCAGATGAAAGAAGTGCTTCAGGATTGTCTTGATGCTGGTAGTTTCGGTATGTCCAGCGGCCTCATATATCCTCCGGGTGTATATGCTGATACAGATGAACTTATCAGTCTGGCTGAAGTTCTGGCTCATAATGATGCACTGTATTTTACCCATATTCGTAATGAGGGCTCCAAATTAATAGAGAGTTTGCAGGAGGCAGTAAACATAGGTGCAGCCTCAGGATGCCGTGTGCAGATATCACACCTAAAAGCCATGGGAGAGGACAACTGGGGCGACGTCAGGGATGCATTGAAACTGCTCAATCAGGCGCGAGAGGATGGAGTCCAAGTTACTGCGGACCAGTACCCTTATACAGCTTCGGCTACTGGCCTTACAGCGAGCCTGCCCTCCTGGGCTCATGACGGGGGTAGAGACGTCCTGTTAGAACGTCTTGAAAACGATGAGGTTTGCACCCAAATAAAAGAAGAAATGAACCCTGATGGTTGGGAAGATGTGCTTATCTCTCACGTTTCCTCAGACATAAATAAGCAGCATGAAGGAAAAAACATAGCAGATATTGCCGAGGAGCGGGATGTTGAAGATCCCCGTGAGACTGCGCTGCAGCTGCTTCGAGAAGAAAAGGCCAATGTTGGGGTAGTGCGATTTGCTATAAATGATGAAGACGTACGTGAAGTCATGAAGTCTCCAATAGTTATGGTGGGGACAGACGGGAGTGCGCGGGCTCCTGAAGGACCGTTGAGTGAGGGTAAGCCGCATCCACGTAGCTATGGAACCTTTCCAAGAGTCTTGGGCAAGTATGTACGTGATGAGGGAGTTTTGAGCCTATCAACAGCTATAAGTAAAATGACTTCTCTACCTGCCTCAACCCTGGGTTTGTGGGATCGTGGTCTCTTACTGCCAGGCTTTTGTGCCGATATCGTTATATTCGATCCAGTAGAGGTTACGGACTGTGCCACCTTCACAGACCCTCATAATTTTCCTGCCGGCATTGACTGTGTACTTGTAAACGGTCAGGTAGTTGTACAGGGGGACGACCAACGTGATGAATTTCCCGGGGAAGTGCTTTCTCGTTAACTTTTTGCGATGAAAAAGAGGATTTGGATCGATTGAATGCAAAAAGGCACCAGTCTCTATTGTATGGGACTGGTGCCTGTCAT
>CAZRFK010000102.1:0-5651 GCA_964599275.1 uncultured Clostridia bacterium | reverse complement strand
CATCCTCAATGGGGGCGGGACCTCATCCTGGACCACCTCAGCTCCAGCTTTTTCACGAGGGTGGCAGAGATTGTCCATCAGCATCATGAGCGTTACAACGGGACCGGTTACCCCCAGGGACTCGAAGGAGACGAAATCCTGGTGGAGGCTCAGATCTTGGCTGCTGTTGATGCTTATGATGCCATGATACACGGTCGACCCTATCAGGATAATGTCCCCCGCGAGGAAGCCTTACAGGAAATCAAAAGGCTGCAGGGAGCGCAGTTTTCACCCGGAGTTGTGAAGGCCTTTTTGGAGGTTGAAGAAAAATATCAAAGCAGCAGAGAGAGTATATGAGTCGCAACTGCAAACATAAATGTAACAGGCCTGCCTTGTGGTCCCATGCTCTGGGAAGACTAACAAGAAAGCAAGCCTGCAAGAAATTCAGTTATGACTTCTTGGCTCAATCCCCTGCTACGTTGATGGGATTATCAACCACATCATGATTTGCCTGGTCTGACACAAAAAGATCTCCATCTTCTCCTGGTTCCCATTCAACTCCTTCATCTTCGTCAGCCCGAATCACCGCTCCGTTGGCCATCGCCACTGTGGAAAATGAAAGAACCAGCAAAAGTGCAAGCAGTAAAGCTATCGAGCGTTTCAACATCCTGAACTCCTCCTCTTATCTTAACATAAAACTCAATCAAAATTTGATAACTGCACCAATCAACCACCCTTACTGTATTATGTATCGTCAATGTCAGCAAAAACTTTAGGAATATAACAGATGTTTTTCTACTGCTGTTCAATCCACAAATAGATCCTTGACAAACTGGTTACTGCGTGAACTATTCTTAGTATAGCTAAATAATTAAGTTCAATGGGGAACTTGTCTCAGAATGCAACTTTGGCTAGCAGGATAGTATTCGTGGTAATAAATTGCAATTCTAATGATCGAGTTGTCTCTCAGCTGCTGAAATGCCAAAATCAGGAGCAATGGAGTTGCTCAAATTGGACGCTGACTATAAATACCGCAGACATTTGTTCGCTCTGGTAGCTGCCATGTTCAGTATGGCTATGGGGGTAGGTTTTATTGTCCCCCTCCTTCCAGTTTATGCTGATCAATTGGGAGCTTCAGGAACCTGGATTGGTCTCATATTTGGCGCCAACCCCTTTTTGCGAGCTGCCTTCATGATTGTCTTCGGCTCACTTGCTGACTATCGAGGCAAAAAGAAAATAATGGCCGGTGGCCTGTTGGGATACTTGTTTGTATCGCTGGGATTTATTTGGGCAGCAAGTGTCCTGCATCTTTTTTACCTGCGTATCCTGCAGGGGGTATTCTCTTCGATGATAAGTCCAGTGGCCAGGGCGTATGCAGGTGAAATAAGCCCCCCTAATAGAGAAGGTAGTGTCATGGGAATCCTGAACACGGGATTTTTTGCAGGATTTGCCGGCGGACCAATCATTGGAGGACTTTTTGCTGACCACTTCGGTTTCACTGTTCCTTTTTATGCCATGGGAATTCTTTGTGGAATTGCCTTTGCTCTTGTAATCGTATTTGTGCCAGAGCAAACTGCTGAAGACACAGCAACTGAAATTCCACAAAAACGGCCTTCACCAATGAAGCTTATCGTTGATTCCGTAAAATTGCTGCAGAATGAACTGGTCAGAGGTATGGTTCTCATACGGAGTTCAGTCGGAGTAGGTCATGGAATTTTTTCCGCCCTGCTGCCCTTGTTTGCTCAGGTGTATCTCGGCGTCTCCAGCGCGCAGGTTGGTTTTGCTATTACCACGCGAGCATTGGTTGGCGCTCTCCTACAGAAAAAGGGCGGAACTCTAGCTGATACGCTTGACCGCAAGAAACTTGCCATTTTCAGCTCGCTGCTGGCACCAGCTGGTTTTCTGTTAGTTCCTCACTCACAGAACTTTATTCAGCTGCTGGCTGTTTCAGTGCTCATCGGTGTAAGTTTCGGAATATCAGTACCAGCTGCAGAAGCTATGGCTGTTGAATTTGGTCGTAGTCATAATATGGGACAAATCATGGGAGTAAAAGAAATGTGCCGTAGTTTAGCCATGGGAATAGGTTCAGTCACAGGTGGCGTCGCTCTCGACTTGCTGGGACCGGTGGGAGCACATGTGACAGCAGCCCTCGCAAGCAGCGTGGGACTTTTCATTGCTTTCTGGAATCTTCGCGATTATCAGAAGTTCCGAAAAAGGCAGCAAGCTGACCTCGCAGCTGATGACTGAGCACGCAGATATGAAGACAAGACCAGTATAGGTTTTCGTCCCACCCGGACTTCAAATTGGATGTTGTAAAGCAATCTGAAACCAAAGCAGTGAGGTTAAAATCTGATGTTCAGTTGAGGAAAACAAAAAGCCCCCACCCAGGCTGCGACCATGGACAGGGACAACACTTCAGACAACAAAACCTTCAGAAAAACTGCTTCGCTGACCTTCACATGAGTGCATCAATATCAGAAGATTGGATCAGCAAATCGACCAATTCATTTAAATGCTTACTATCTTCCTCGTCAAATCTGTCATAAACCGGGCTATCCAAATCCAAAACTCCCAACAGTTCATCACCTTTTAGCAAAGGAACTACTATTTCTGACTTGGATGCGGGATCACAGGCAATATGTCCCGGGAATTCTTGTACATTAGCCACCAGCTGAGTTTTCCTTTTCTGTGCTGCTGTACCACAAACTCCTTGTCCTACAGAAATTCGCGTGCACGCGGGTTTCCCCTGAAACGGCCCCAATACCAACTCGTCACCGTCATGCAGGTAAAACCCTGCCCAATTTAACTCGTCCAGTTGGTAAAAAAGGAGAGAAGAAATGTTTGCGAGATTTGCAATCCAGTTTCTCTCATCGGCCAAAAGTCCTTCCGCATGACGTAAAAACTCCTGATAAAATTCTCGTTTACTGTCCCCTTTAATTGCTTCTCCTCTATACATTTAAATCACTCCCATTTATTGATTGGAATTGTCACAACACCTGGCTTAGCAGCATCATGATTCAAGATTATCAAGTCCTCTCCAGCTCACCATTTCCATTATCCTTACTGGTGTTAACCTTCTGCATGAGCAATCCATGAAGTAAGAACGCTACCGCCAACAATACAAATCCCAACTGTAAACTGAAGTGGTCTGCAATGTAGCCTATTACAGGAGTAATCCCAGAGCCTCCCAGAGACATAACACCAAAAACAACACCGAAAGCCGTGCCTGTCTTACCACCTGGAGAAACTTCCGATGTTATAGCGTTCAAACAAGGTCTGGCAACGGACAGAGAAAACCCTATCGCAATTAATACTAAAATCAACGGCAATCCGGTAAGGGGAAAACGTACAAGCACAAAAACAAACAAGGCAGTGATCACAGAGGAAAACAAAACCACCTGTTTTCGATTTCTCTCATCTCCCAGCTTACCCCCCAAGAACGAGCCTCCTGCACCAGACAAAAGCAAAATGGTCGACAGCATGCCAGCAACTGCTCCAGAAGCGCCTCTAACAGTAGTCAAAAATGTGGGTAAAAACGTATTTAAGCCGCGACTGAATACTCCTGATAATAATGCAGCTGCGGCAACGAGGATAACCGGAAGCCATTTTCGGACATCTGACAGATTTGAATTAGAATCAGATTCTTCATTCGCCTGATCTGAAGCAGCGGCCACTTCGCTTTGCAATTTATCAGCATCAATGTCCCCGACATCATCTTCTTCTACCTCCAGGTCGGGCATCTCCCGATAGGATGCAGCAAAAATCACTGTGAGGACAGCTCCACCCGCAACCATCACTATAATTGCAGTTCTCCAACCAAGCCAGGTCGCAAGGAGGGCTGCAATCGAATAAGCGGCGGCCCCACCAACATTGCCCCCGATATTGTGCCAGGCCATTCCCATTCCCAATCCTCGGTGCCTGGTTGCTTTAGAGACCTCAGCAAAGCTGGCTGGGTGAAAAGTTGAATTTCCTATCCCAAAAAGAATCTGAGAAAATACCATCATCTGAAGGGTGTGCGATCTCGACAGGCAGAACAGCCCCAGCAGCAGCAATGAAAAACCGCCAACAAGGACCCTCTTGACCCCAAACTTATCTACAAGAAAACCGGAGACAAATTGTATGAGTCCGCTAGTTATATATCCGGCGGCAACCGCAACCCCTAATTCTGTCCAGCTAAACTGCAGATCAGCTTGAATAAAAACCAGTAAAGGGGGTATTGACATAGCAAAAACATGCTGTACTGCATGCGCCAATGCCATTACATTCCTGGAGCGTAAGGCTTTACCTGCATCCACATTTCCATTACCAAGTGTTCCCACTTACTGACCTCCCCATATTTATTTAAGCACCTTTACCGGAAACAAGTTAATTCCAACACCGCTTACTTCACAACATGAACACCTGACTCAATCAACTGAGTATCTGAATATATCTAAAGACGCTATATCTAAAATAATGCTTATCACTTAGGTTATCAGTTTACAACAACCATTATCACCCTCATGCTCTGCTCAGCGCAACACCTGGGCTTTTAGCGACAACATGCAGAAATATTTAATACTATCTGGTACAAATCTACTTAACCGACCTCGATGAATGCCATCCTCTTCAAATACAATTAATATGCAAACCCCTGCAGATTGCAGCTATGGAAGTGTATAGAATCGCCACCGCACAAAATGCGCCATGTATGAGCTTCATGGATATTGTTAATCTGATCATGGTTCAAGCACTTTCAAGCACTACTGATGTCTACTGTATGGATGATTTGCACCATTAGAGTTTTTAACCTGTGGGGGATACGATCTATACCTCAGATACTCCTGACAGATCTCAAACATTTTGCACTTACGAATTTTAAAATGTATAGGTGTCTGATTCATCGTAAATGGTGCCCTGGGTCTTATTTCTTGACACATCAGGCACCTGACAATAAAATGACCAGGAACATCGGCACCTGAGAAATCCTCGCACGGTCCGAGGAGGATTATTGAATGAAGGGATTTAACGAAGCACTAAAAGCAGTTTACAAACAGCAACCCTGCCGTACCCTCCCCAATGCCCTGTGGAAAACCCTCAAGCACCAACCTACAGTTAAACATTTCGAAATAGAAGACGGCACAGTTACTGAAATGACAATGATTCACGACGGCACCCTTCATCTTTACTGGAACCAGAAAAGGACACTGTTCGGTGATGTTTGGGGGAAAGACCAATCATTCAATCTGGTTCTCATTCACCAGGACTACATCCATGCAGTTCCCTTAGAAGAATTTTACAATCATCAGAAGTTTTTCCGTCTTCAATATCAGGGAACTTCAGTGGAGGAGGTCGACTTGCCCGTTGGTTTGCAATTTACATCCGTTGATTTTGACAATGAACAGGAGTATCAACAGGCAGCCGATTTAATAGCCGCCTGCTACCCGAAGCTCAACCCCGGACCATCAGAAATAAATGAATGGCGAAATCATCCAGTATTCGCTCCTAAATTGTGGTTCTGGATTGTAGACCAGAGAGATAAAAGACCAGCTGCTCTGGCCATCGGTGAACTGGACCCTGCCGTTCCTGAAGCCTCCCTAGAATGGATTCAAGTTCATCCCGATTATCAGGGAATTGGACTTGGTGGCTGTCTGGTTTCTGAGATGATACGACGTGTCCAGGATGATGTGACC
>CAZRFK010000101.1:1980-5785 GCA_964599275.1 uncultured Clostridia bacterium | reverse complement strand
CTCCTAGAGTGTGTTTGTCAAAACACTTTTGAGCGAACCACCTACAGCCTATCACCTGTCGGTGGTTCGCCCAATCTCTTTGATAAAGATTCTTCAGCCAGGAGAGTTATTACTCCTTTATTGCTGATTCAAGCCGACGGTTACGAATGTCCGCTAACGCTTCTTCACGAAATTGCTGCAGGGAACGTGGTCCAAGATCGCCTTCATTACGGGTGCGCAAAGAAACAGATTGAGCTGACACTTCCCTGTCACCTACAACCAACATGTAGGGAACCTTTTCGACCTCCGCGGATCGAATCTTGTACCCAACCTTTTCATTACGATCGTCAATATTTACCCGCATATTATGGGCTTGCAGCTCGGACCTGATTTCCTGAGCATATTTACGGTGATCCTCACTTACCGGAATTATCACTACCTGAACTGGAGCCAACCAGGGCGGAAAAGCTCCTCCGTAATGTTCAATTAGTCCACCGAAGAATCTTTCCATCGATCCCAGAACGGTTCTGTGAATCATTACCGGTCGGTGTTCCTCGCCATCCTTACCAATATATGCCATATCAAATCGCTGAGGAAGGTTGAAGTCCAGCTGAATTGTGGGACCCTGCCAGCCACGACCGAGTGCATCCATCATTTCTATATCTATAGCTGGACCATAAAATTTTGCCTCACCAATATCCTCTTCATAAGGTAGGCCGATTCTATCCAGTGCTCTACGCAGTGAATCTTCAGCCTCTTCCCAGGTTTCTTCATCTCCAATATAATCCTCGTGATTTTCAGGATTGCGAATGGAAAGCTTCACGTTATATTCGTCATATCCAAAGGTTGTGAGCATGTACTGAGCCAGCCGCACAACACCAATGATTTCATTTTCCACCTGGTCGGTACGGCAAAAGATATGGGCATCATCCTGAGTGAATCCTCGCACCCTCAAAAGCCCGTGTAAAACTCCTGAACGCTCATACCGATAAACTGTACCAAGTTCCCCCCACCGCATGGGGAGGTCCCGATAGCTGCGCATATCTGACTCATACATCTTAATGTGGAATGGACAGTTCATTGGTTTCAACAGATAATCAACGCCATCAACATCCATTGGGTTGAACATGTCGTCCTGGAAGGTATCCAGATGACCGCTGGTAGCCCACAGGTCCTGTTTGGCTATATGAGGAGTGGACACTATTTCGTATCCCCGTTCGCGATGAGTATCGCGCCAGAACTGTTCAATAACTTCGCGAACGCGGTATCCCATGGGATGCCAGTAAATGAGACCAGAACCCGCATCAGGATGGACACTGAACAGATCCAATTTTTGCCCCAGGCGGCGGTGATCTCGTTTTTCAGCTTGCTCCCGTCTCTGGATATAGTTTTTCAGGGCAGAATCCTCATCAAAAGCAGTACCATAAATCCTCTGCAGCTGAGGTCTGTTCTCATTTCCACGCCAGTACGCACCAGCCACATTCAACAGGCGGAAAGCTTCTATCCGGCCAGTTGACGGAAGATGGGGCCCACGACACATATCCACAAACTCACCGTGGCGGTAAATGGATATCTCTTCATCTTCCATTTCTGAAATCAGTTCTACCTTGTAGGGTTCATCCATCTTCTCAAATAATTCAATGGCTTCATCTTTGGGTATCTGTTCTCGATCAAAAGAGTAACTCTCATCAATGATATTCTGCATTTCCTTTTGAATCTTTTTGAAATCGTCAGAAGAAAGTGCATGCGGCATATCAAAGTCATAGTAAAAACCGTCATCTATAGCCGGACCTATTCCCAGCTGTACATCCGAATATAAACGTTTCACTGCATGCGCCATTACGTGTGCAACACTGTGTCTGTAAACTTCCCTACCCTCTTCATCGTCGAAGGTCAAGATCTGAAAATGACCCCCATGGTTCATCTGCTGCCCCAGACCGATAAGTTCACCGTCAATCTTGGCTGCGACAGCGTCCCGGGCCAGTCCAGGTCCAATGCTCATGGCCACTTCATGAGCGGTAACTCCAGCTTCTGACTGTCTTACTGAACCGTCCGGCAAGATAAGATTCATCGAGTCTCGTCTGTTGTTATTCAACTACACTCACCTCCCATAAATATAAAAAAACCCGCCCGAGAAGGACGAGGAGTTCGCGTTTCCACCTTCCTTGCCCACACGAAGACGTGCAGACCTCTCAGGCCCTGAAACGGCGGACAACCGGCCAGCTTCAACTTCCAATAGTCTTACACACCAGCACTCAGAAGTGGTACTCTCTGGCCGCGAGTCAGAAGCTTTTCAGCCGATGGGCTTCCTCTCTGTAAGACTCGTCAAGGCAAAAAGCGTATCTTCGTCATCGCTTTGCAATTCCTAATCACCTGTCTTCATGATAATATACTGTTGCAATGTGGTTGTCAAAACCATCCGACTGCAGGGAGAGGAGAGCAGCAATTTTACGTACAGATCTTCATGTCCACACTCACTTCAGTGACGACGGCGATTACGCACCAAATCATATTCTATCTCTGGCTGCTGAGCGAGGGATAGATACACTGGCGTTTTGCGATCACGACAGCGTAAAAACATATGAGAAACCATCCACCCGCCGTCATCATTCTGTGTCCATTGTGGTTGGTGTTGAGTTGTGCTCTGTTTGGATGAACATGGAAGCACACTCGCTGGCTTATGGCTTCGACCCTCAAGGTAGCCCAATGCAGACACTTTTGAGAACCCTGAAGTCACACCGGAGACAGCAGACCAAAAAACGCCTACTATGCCTTCAGTCAGCCGGTTTTAAATTAGGCAGAGCCAACTTAAACGGAAAACGTCCCGCCAAAACCCTGACCACACTACTGCAGGAAAACCCGGGAAATTCTCGACTTGCTAAATATCTTCCCGCAGAAAATCCTGACTGGGAATCTTTTTACCAGGATTATCTCGCACCGGGTTGTCCGGCTCACGTCCCAATCACTGGATTATCACCGCATCATTTAGTAGACATCATCAAGCAACTGGGGGCTGTGTCTGTCCTGGCCCATCCCGGAGCACTGCTGAAATTCTCCTCGAACAAACAGATTATCTCACTGATACGCTCTCTGGCCAGGAACGGACTAGTAGGAATAGAAGCGTACACATCATGGCACAGCCACAGTCAGGCCTCTGAGTTTACCAAACTTGCCAACAATCTTGGGTTGGCTGTTACTGTGGGTTCAGATTTCCATGGACCAATCTGTAAACCGGAAGTACAGTTGGGAGATCCTGAGGAGGTTCCTCCCTGCGTTCATCAGATGGCGAGAAATATTGCCCTGTAGGCTTAAATGTCAACACTATCAGATTGAAGTTTAGAGCTTTTATATCACTGGAGGTGATTGTTTTGTCCAACAGAGTGCTGAACATCCCAAAATCTCAGCATATTTACGCTTTTAACCCAGACAAACAGCCCGTACAGCAGGCCAAAGCCAAAGATGTGGTGGTATTCGATGCCGAGGATGCATTTGGCGGACAGATAGAAAGCGAACAGGACACCATGGATGAACTGGATTTTGATCACATAAACCCAGCTACCGGCCCACTGGCAGTTGAAGGAGCAGAGCCTGGGGATGCTCTTGTTGTCAAGATCCTGGATCTGAAAGTCGGACAAAAAGGCATTGTTCTATCTGTTCCCGGCAGTGGTGCCCTGGCCGAAGAGGTACCCAACTCGGTAACCAGAATAGTGGAAATAAAGGAAGATTGGATTGAATTTGCACCGGGGATCAGACTTCCCAAAAGACCCATGTTGGGAGTCATTGGCGTGGCACCATCTGAAGGTAACATTCCCTGCGGTACCCCTGG
>CAZRFK010000101.1:0-1880 GCA_964599275.1 uncultured Clostridia bacterium | reverse complement strand
ACTCGTCAGATGGTACGTCACCTGGTTGACAGCTGCGGAATGACTTTTGATGAGGCCTACATGCTCACCAGCTGTGTTGGTTCTCTGAATATTAGCCAGATTGTCGATCCTCTGGTCACGGTACGAGCAGAGTTCCCGCGACAATATCTGTGAATTTGATCGATAGAGTGGGACCAGCCCCACCCACGTTGCTGGGGCTGGTCCCCTAATTAAACCGCGCGTACGAATTTCCCGTTTGAAGGCTTTCCATAGTCGTTATCCCATAGCAGGGAGTAAGTGTCATCACCGGGTCACGCAGCTCACTATTAATATGAGGACATATTCGCTTCATCAGGTTCAATAAATGGCTCTGAGTCCGTTTCCGAATGGTTCAATCCATGACTCCCATAAACCTCTCATTTAACACAATCATGCGAGGCCAAATTTGTCGTATTGTGTTTGGACACCGACACAACACCGAATTCCATTTTGAAAAGCTAAGCATAAAAAACTCAAAGGTAATCTGCACAGTGACATGTCTCACTGAGGAACAAGCCGCATCGCAAAATGGAACCCGGTTTACTCATCGACAAAAAACAGGCCCACCTGTTAAGGGTGGGCCACCGTCTCAGTGTGAGATTTATGATAATTTCTGTAATAATCACAACATACCCAACAATGTTACAAAGTAGATCGATCACTGCATAGGTAAAATGCAAGTAGCATATTCCCTAGAGGTTTTCTCAGATAATAATACAAATCAGCCCTGCGCCGCCTTCATTGAGTACTCGAATCAGGGTTTCACGAAGCTTCTCCTGGGCATCCTGGGGCATCTCCAGCAGTTTGTCTTCTATACCTTCGCGGAGCAGGTCGGCAATGGGTTTTCCGAAAATATCAGTCTTCACAATAGCAGTAGGATCTTTGTCCATCTTGTCGGTCAGATAGTTAACCAGCTGCTGAGACTGCCGTTCGCTGCCGACCATAGGAGTGATTTCTGTATAAATGTCAGCACGAATCAAATGCAGCGAAGGCGCTCTGGCCTGCAGCTTTATTCCAAATTGACTGCCCTGACGGACGAGTTCTGGTTCATCGAACTCCACTTCATTCATGGTGGGAGTAATAACACCGTATCCAGTTTCCCGGACATCATATAAACCAGCTGAGACTTTATCCCATTCTTCCTTGGCAATGACCAGATCCTTCATCAACCGCAGAAGACCAGCTTTTCCTTCGAGCTCCACATCATTCATCTCACCAACAACACGGTAGAAGTAGCTGTTCGATGCAGTCACATCAATACTGGCAATACCGCTGCCCAACTCCAAATTAGTCAGGTCAACACCGCTGGTGAAGTCGGGCTCTTCTAAAACTCCCAGAGCATCCTCGATGTCTCTGAGACGATGAATGCCACCGATAGCTTCTTGGACGGATGCCTCGAAATCATCCCGCAGCCAGTGATCCGCTGCCAGTTCTTCAACCCATTCGGGTAGCTCAACTTGCACTTCTCTGACCGGGAATTCATAAAGCAGTTGCTCCATAATCATCTCAATATCTTCAGCAGTAAGTTCATCGCAGTTAACTGCCATAACTTTTACATTGTATTGCTCTTCCAGCTTCTTACACCATTCATTAGTATCATCACGTTCGGGGTGCGCACTGTTCATCAAAACAATGAATGGTTTGCCTATATCCTTCATTTCCTCTATGACCTGATTTTCAGCAGGAACAAAGTTGTCTCGTCCCAGGTCGCCAAAGCTGCCATCCGTGGTAATCACCAGTCCCAGAGTTGAATGCTCAGCCATTACTTTCCGGGTACCGATTTCCGCAGCTTCTTCAAACGGAATTTCATACTCAAACCAGGGCGTCATGACCATTCTTGGGCCCTCTTCATCCTCGTAACC
>CAZRFK010000100.1:4900-6049 GCA_964599275.1 uncultured Clostridia bacterium | reverse complement strand
CCACTAAATCTCCGCGCGAATCAACCTTACAGATCGGAAATTTCATAGCAGATTATTTGAAGACAGCTGCTCCTGAAAGGCGAAAGACTTGCTCAATCTCAAGTACGGCTATCCCCCTGATGGCGACACCTGCCCAGCCGGGTCAGAAGTGGAAAGCACTGAATCTGAAATAGGGAGACTTCGAGTGGAGGTCGGGGAACTGCGGGTTCTGGATAGGCGAGATATAAATGAAGGATATACCGGTCAGGTGTAGAAATAGAAAAGAACATTTGATGGGTATTGTCGTTCGGACTGTAGTCTCGCATCCGTAGAGGGAGGTTAGTTAGCAGGTAGGCCCTAAGGAGGTCAGAGAAGTTCCTGAACATCTGAGAATTGTTTATAGCACTAACAGTATCGATGATGACGGTGCTGGGACTTATGGGTGGAGTAGCCGGGGCAGTACAGCCAGATATCACGGAGCTAGGTAATTATCTGAGATCTATTGTCTCTCCACTGCAACTCACAGCTTATGACGTAAAAATTGTAGAGTTCGAGGGTTTTTACTATGTGGCTATTGACCATAACCTCAGCGATGATTATTAGAGATTCGTTTGGCGCGAGCCCACTCGTCCCGGCGGCAATGTTACCTACCCGGCGAAATATGGCTCGGTCATAGCAGTAGCATCCTCGATGCTGAGGACCAGAGAGCCTACTGGTACTGGAAGTGGGTTGGTACAGGGTCGAGCACAGGAGATGCCGTCGAACTCATTGCTCCGGGGGATAGCATTCATAGCACAGAGCTCGATAATGATTACGACCGCAAGTTAGGCGCTTTCATGGCTTATCCACGTGTGGCTGGAGTGGCAGATTTGGTATGGGCGGTGGACTCAAATCTGACTGGCGCGGAAGTCAGGAGCATACTCCAAGACACGGCCGAGAAGCTGGAAGGTCTAGATGAATGGGGATAGGGCGAGGACTGGTGAGTGCTGACTGGGCAGTAGGTGCTGTGGACGACGAAGAACCCGATTATGGAGTTAGTGTTTCGGCATTAGAGGATGCCGTGGAGACCGGTCACGGAGCGTACACCTATACTTTCAAGGTGGAGAACACGGGTACCGAAGACGACACTTACGATTTGGCCGTAGCATCGGATGACGGGGAATTCAAAGC
>CAZRFK010000100.1:0-4800 GCA_964599275.1 uncultured Clostridia bacterium | reverse complement strand
GATATAAGGGTAGATGCACGGGCAACAGAGGAAGTAAACGTAGAAGTAACGATAACTGCTTATGCTGGTGTGGGAGACAGCGCAACGATTACCCTGACCTCTGAACATCAGGAAAACGGTGTTTCCGACTCTGACTTCATGGTCGTGACCCTCATCGGTGAGCCCGAGTTAAAAACCAAAGGGGCTCGTGAGATTACCGATATCAGCACGGCCCTCAAGGAGAACTCACGGACCTGGGAGGCGCCGATTCAGTCAAAGCCTGGTTCGAGTGGGGAAAGCGCGATGATGGTTTAAAATATTCCACTACAAAGCAGCCCCTGGAAGAGACCGGAATCTTTGAGCATACTATTGATGAGCTGACATCGGACATCATCTACTATTTCCGGGCGATGGTTGAAAATGACGTCGGTACTGACGAAGGAGAAGTTGGAGAATTTATCACCTGGGAAGAGGAAGAACTGGCCAGGCCCAAGATGATAACATTTAAAGTCAACACGCGCACTACCGGTTCCTGGTTCAGAGCCGACGTTGAATGGGAAGTCTCCATGAAAATGGTGCTCTGTACGAGATAAAAATGAGCTGCTTGATAATGAAGGAGAAGTACTTGATTCAGCAACAACTTCCGTTAGCTGAGAAAGTGCCAGCGGGGAACATAATTTGCGCACACGAGGGAGACAGATGCCGTTCGGCTGACGGTGACCACCACTTATGATCAGGAATCTGACAGCAAGGAATTTGACGACTGACTTGTAAGGAAACCCCTTACCCCATAGTGGTGCAGACTGACAATAACAATGGCCCCAGGTAATCTTATGGAGCCAACCGACAGTAAGTTAGGGCTGGGTTCGCTTACATTATGAGATACTGATATTGTGGTGCCATGTACAGATCCAGTCTTCAACACTCATATCTGTCAATACATGCTTTTTACTCATATTTTTAATGACTAATGACTAATGAACTGATAGATTGGCAAATGAAATGAGGGAGCTATAATGGCGAAAAAATCTCTGGTGGGACTGGATATAGGACATCGAAACGTGCGAGCAGTATACATCCAGTCCCAGCGTGATGAAGTGCAGATCGCCGCCAGTGGGTGTGCAGACCTGTTGGGGGAGGGTGACGGAGAAGAAGAGCATGGGCAGACTCCAGTGCCAGAACACCTGCAGCAGGTGCTGCGTGAACTGTGGAAGTCGGCCAGCATGAGAAATCGACAGGTTGCTGTGGGCACCAATCAGGTTCGCACTGTTACCCGCCTGGTTACCTTCCCCCATATGCCGTACGATGACTTGAGTCAGGTAATTGAGATGGAAGCATCGCGGCATCTGCCAATAGATGCTGACAACTTGCTGGTGGACTTTTGTTTGACTGATGTAGACGAGGAAGATAGCAGCGTTCAGGTGGTACTTGCCGGCACCTCTCGTCAGGGAATAGAACAGCTCATTGAACCTTTAGATGGGGCTGGTTTGCGGCCTGTGGCCTTTGATGTTTCTTCGGTGGCTGCTCACCGTGCTCTGATCCATCCGGCTTTCAATATTGAGGGCATGGGGGAGGATGAACCGGTGAAAGATCCGCACATGGATGCAGCATCAGTGCTGGTGGATCTGGGTTACACCGAGAGCCGTATATGCATATTCAGGGGGCCTGTTCCTGTGTTGAACCGCTCCATCCCCGTGGGGGGTAGGGACATGTCGATAGCGCTATCAGATGCTAGAGATCTGGAACCAGATGCTGCAGAAGAGTTAAAAAAGGAGCTGGGGTTGGTGAAAAAAGAGTCCTGGAGGTCACCCCTTTTTGATGACCTGCGTGTACCCCTTCAGCAGCTGAGCCGGCAGATACTGCAGAGCCTGCAGTTTTTCACAGGAGATTTTCGAGACACTGAGATAGCCTGTATGTACCTGTATGGTGCCACCGCCGCTATGCCCGGACTTGCACAACACATTTCGGAATTCCTTGCAGACCAGGGCGCAGATTCTCTCCTGTGGAAAGAGGGAGAACCGGTGGTCAAGTGCGTTGGAGACATCCGGACTGAAGAGAAAAGCATCTCCGGAGTGGATTATCTTACAGCCGCCGGGTTGGCTTTATGGGGGGTCGTGCAATGAAGTCTCTATTTAACCGAAAGAGTGCAGATGATGATTTAACGCCTCCCAGATACCTGCGTTTTAACCTTCTGCCCGAGGATTATCTCAACCGGCGCAAACGTAAGGCCTTCAGGGTGATTCGAGTACTGTTGTTGGTCCTGGTACTTGCTGGAGTAGCTGGCCTGACCGCGTATCAAGTTGTACTGCTGCGCAATTACGAGGCGGCCGAAGAGGAAGCTATGCAGGAGATAAAACAGTATGAAGAGGCGCTGCAGTTGGAACAGGAGCTGCTTGCGACCAGAGCAGAATACCAACAGAGGCAGGATCTGATCATGGGAACCGCCCTTTATGTGGATATCAATATGGTGATGGAGGATGTGGCTGCTTCGGTTCCGTCAGCGGTAACGCTGAATTCATTGTATGTGGAAAAAGACGGGGGACTTATAATCACGGGAGTGGCGGATACCCTGCATCAGGTGAGCCACTTTGCTTCTGTGCTGCGGGATGACATCGAATACCTACCTGAGCCTACGGTTACCTTTCCGAGCCGCATACAGCCGGAGGGCACCCCCGAGCGAATTGGTTTTCGGATGAACGCAGATTGGGATGGGGGCGGTGAATGATGATAGAGCCAAGGCATAGGTGGTGGCTTGTCTTTTTCGTCCTGATTCTGGCGTTGATACCATTTTACTTTTATGGATGGGTCCCGTTGACAGAACAGGTGGCCATGGCAGAGGAACGAGCAAGTCAGGCCGAGTCAGAATTGGAACATGCCAGACAAGTACACGCGCAAAAAGATGAAATAGAGGATGAGATTTCTGAAATACAGCAGGACATGGAGCAGATGGATATGCAGATCCTCGAGGCAACATTCCAGCCGGAGTTTTTGGTGTACCTGGAGGAGACTGAGAGAGCAGCTGAAGTGAGCATATCGGGCATAGATTACGGTGATGTGCAGAATCTGGAAGGCGTCAGCGGCGTACTTGCACAGCTGCATTTTGCTCAGGTGAGAGTTATGCTGTCTGGTACCTACCAGCAGGTGCAGAATTTCATCACTGAGATGGAGGAGGGCATCTGGTTTACGGTATCAGAGTCTTTTGATTTTGCATCTTCAGGGGATGAAATTGAAGGTACGTACGACTTCCGCGTCTTCTTCTGGCCGGAGATTTCTGAACCTGTTGTGCAGCCTTACCTTCCAGACTTCCCTGGCACCGGACGTGTTGAACCTTTCCGGAGCCGGTGAGACTGAAAATATAGTCAAAACGATATGGATTCAGGTGTTGCGGCTGTACCGGGACTTTCCTGGGCAGTCGTTTCACTTTTTAGAAGCTGTGTTTCTAGATATCAAGCATGTAGTTGCTCGAGTAAATCGTGATCTTATGGGCATCTCCTACATGTCCATCCTCTTGCACGGGTAAAAGGACATAACACGAACCTGGCAGTTGAGCTCTTTCAAGCAAGGAAGATGTCCATCAAATCAACTTAATTCTGAGCCCTTCTGTTGTGATGGGGGGTCCACGCATATCTATCCAACGTAAATTAATAACATCAAATGACCTCCAGAACCGATTGGTGAACTACACAAGGCAGGACTCTATCGGATGGGGGGTCAGAAGTGTGGGTTGCATACATACTACCTGAATCTGCACTGGTCAAATGGATACGGCATGCTGACAGCAGCGGCTCTGAGAAGTCACATAGTGCTGGACTGGATACCGCATTGGGATTATTTCAAATGCCCAATCTGGACTGTCATGGACCTTGTAGTTGCCGCTGGGCTGGTTGCCTTATTCTGCAAGCCTGACCGGTCAGCGTGGTGGGGTGCGTTCTGGGCGGTGATTCCCGATCTGGATGTGGTGCTTTCGTTTTATGATGTCATTTCAGAGAACTTGTTTCCCTCTCATCATCCCGGGTTTCCGCACGGGGAGGCAGCCGTTATTCCGGGCTCTTTACTACAGGTGTTATTCATTGTTGTTTTTGTGCTTGTTGCCCGGTGGCCGGAATACCGGGGTACGGTTTATAGTGAGAAAGCTTCCCTGGTAAAGATGATCAGGGGGGGTAGGTCAGACCGATAATGGGAGTTTTTGGCATGGATTATATTATTGGAGGGTGAATCTGGAGTGAAAATGCGAGGAGAGGAGCCCTGTGAGGACTCCCCTCCATGCGGAGATGCTGCTAATCAACTTTCAGTCACAGTCATATCAATCAGCGTTTGCGGTTAGCTGTCACCATCAATCCACCCATCAGCATCAGCAGCCCGCCTGCCAGAACGTACAACAGCGGCTGCCCGCCGGTTTCCGGTAAGGGGCCCGCTTCTGGTTCAGGTTGCTCAACTACCAATTCTTCTTCATGTATTATCTCAACAAGCACACTGTCATCCGCCTGTACGTCCTGGTCAGTGGTTACGGTGGCAATGTTGAATATCTCGTCTTCTTCAGTGTCTGCTGGGACGAGGTATTCTTCCTCAAAGGTTACTGACTCTCCAGGTTCCAGACTGCGCACCATTTTGACCCAGGAAGTGCCGAAGAGTTCATCCCGCAGAAGCACCCTGCTCAGCTCTGTCTCGCCAGTGTTTTCCACTATGAACTTGTAAGTGATGGTATCGCCCGGTTTAACTGAATCAACATCGGCTTCCTTTGTCAGGCTTATGCCTGGTTCAGGTTCGGCTTCCGGCGGATCAAACGGTATTACCACCTCGAAGTGAGCGGTGGCTTCCCAG
>CAZRFK010000099.1:0-6082 GCA_964599275.1 uncultured Clostridia bacterium | reverse complement strand
TCTCCAGCAGAAAACTCTTCAGCCCGCTGAAGCGGCAGATCCAGCACCTTGCCAGCAAGCGCACTCCGCATGTTGCTGGCGAGTTCACCAGCATATGACGCCCGCAGGTATCTCCATATCCCGCTCTTGCAGCCATCAGCAATGCCAAGACAGATCAAGGCCACCATCACAAAAATGAACGTTTCTCTCTCCCTCTGCAGCAGAGCATCCACTGCCGTTCTGCTCATCTGTGCTATTGTTAGTTTTATCACCGTCGTCACTGCTAAAATCAACAATGCCACCAACAAAAAAAACCTCTTGCTGTTCAGAAACGAAAGCAGGTTCCAAAAGGAATTCCAGTCGCTATTCGAACTGGATCTTGAATCACTCATAGACATCCCCCACTATGACCACCTGATGCAGATTACCACTGAAGGCCAAATACTGAATCCGTATGTAGCACTCATGCACAGGAGGTTAGTTAATCCTGGCCGGCAACAATGTGACATATTCCCTTCATTTATAATCGCCCTCGACAATCCGTAAAACTGCCACTATATAACAGTATTGAACAACTGGACCTCTTATCCTTCACTGCATTGGAAAATACGTCGGGTCTTATCTGGTGGCCTGAAAACACCTCCATCACTGTAAGTGGGTTCTCACACCAGCCAGCCGCCTTATTTCTGGTTCCTCAGATCTGCTCACTGTTGACAGTAACGTGAGATGCTGTCATACATCCAATATCCTGGGCAATTATGGCACCTGATTGAAACAGAGCTTTTGGTTGCAGCAAAGAAATGAACCCTACTCGTGGCAAGAAATACTCCAACACAATCGAAAGTAACACTTTCTTCAGTAAAAGATAAAGAATAAAACTATAAATAGTCATAGAGAACTTGGGTCTTCACTGAAAGGAGTCGGATATATGAAACGGATTGTTCCCATTTTGCTTTGTCTGGCGATAGTAACGGTTTTTATGCTGGGAGCAGGCTGCGGTGAGACTGCCACAGAAGAGGAAGTGATTATTTACGGTAATCCAGTTGAGGGCGAGGACGTACTTCCCGATGATATCAATGAGATGTGGGAAAGAGCATCCCTGCTGGATCGCTCTCAAAAACCAGGTGAAGACGCCGAATTTATTGGTGACAACTGGGAAGTCCGCACTTCGCATTATCTGGGAGACTTCGATTGGTACCTTGAGGCGCTGGATGATGAGGACAACGTGATAGAGGGCGAGTGGGAGTACGACAGAACTGATGTGAGCTATCTGGCCTTAGCCACGTATGAGGTGGAGGCAGATGATAACCTCAGGTTGAAAGCGGGGGTTGTACGCCGGAATGAATATAAAGACAGCGACGATGAATCGACAGGTGGCGGGTTCAGAGAGTTTGACGCCACTGAAGGACAGGTGGTTAACCCCGACGGTGACCCGGTAAAGGTGGTGACCGAGACCAAGAACCTGGGAAACGAGCTCTGGGAGTGTTCCGAAACGGGGACCGACTACCTGACAGTACATCGCTACAGGTTTGTAATTGGCTGGGTCAACCAACCTGAAGTCAGCGAATTCACCGTGCAGTTCAGCGACGGAAGGTCGGTCACCCTGGATGCAGAGAAGCACCAGTTCTTTGTCGGGATACTGGATTAACAAGTCATCGATTTTGAAGCGGATTCTGGTCCACCCAGGATAACAGATAAAAAAATAACTGTTCGAGAGGTAACTGCCTTTGATGAAGACGGCAGCGAAATTAAATAAATGAATCTCACCATTGAGCGGGCTGCCTGCTTACATACTCCAAACACCCGAGGTGTTGGGTGTAGAGGGCAATACGGCAGTTGTAACTGCCTTACATCCTGCTATTGCTACCCGGTTTAAAGCCAGCAGTTGCTCACGAAACCTGGGACCTGTCATTGCCGGGAAAATCCCGACAATGACCTATACAGCACTGTTTTTAACACATCAGCAACTCCGCTCAGGCAGACGGTCATAGGCCCGATCCAGCGAAATCTCCTTTGAATAAATAACTGAAACCACCCACACTGAGTCATAACATTCCCAAATTCAGTGCGTTTAAGGAATGAAATCTTCAAAGCGTTCCAGCGGTTCTGACAGCTCAAAATGCCCTCCCAGGCTCACACCCTCTTCACCCTCAACCAGAATGATAACCTCATCCACATCGGGAAACTCGGTGAGTGTGTTTACTATCCCGGCGATAACCAGACTCTCTCCGGCAGAACCTGTTGCATAAGTGGTAATCTCACTGCTCAGATCGACAGTGGCTGTTGTATCCTCAACTTCAAGTCCCAGTATCTCAGTCTCCGGAGGTGCAATAGGACTCAATACGCTTTCTTCATCCGGGCCGGCAATCATCTCCTGCAGTGCAGCAGTCTTCAGATCCACGTCAGCATCAGCCGGACGCAGGACGGGAACTGTGTAAAACCTGTCCTCTCCGCTCAAGCCGAAATAGGAAACCACCTTGAGCCGGCCGTCCTGGGCCACCATCTGTGATGATTCCAGTTCATCCAGCCTGTCTTTCATAAGCTGAACTTCCTGCTCAAGCTCCTCAACCCGCCCCTGCAGCTGCTCCACATCCTCTCCTGTTTCCTCCGGCTCAGCAACCCTGCACGCGCTCACTCCAAAGGCAGCTGTCAGAAGCATCACCAAAAACAGTGCAGTGAGGGTAGATCTGGTATTTATCATTTTGAGCACTCCTTTCAATCTATTTTATCGTCATGACTTTACATCATTATCTATTCATTATCTATTATTATTAATTCCAAGTAGAGGGGCTCTCTACTCCCCATAATCGGAACGTGCATCTCTCAGGAATCAGGCGTACCGGGCCTGCTCATGCGCATGATGATTTTCAACACCAGAAGTGATACAAGCCAGATCGGAATCACGAGAATGGCAAACAACACAGCAAACCAGGCCAGTCCTTCCGGTATGTGCGCCAAATTCATGTGTCCCGAATACACATCTCCGCAGATCACCAGGCCGAAGACTATTAGGGGGGCCATCAACACATATATACTCCAGGGTTTGATCAGGTTCTCGGCCAGAGAATATAAATTCCTCTCCACAGTCTCACTTGTATGGTCTGCCGGCTTTCTGTAGGTTTTGTACCAGGTGATCGCCAGCGGGCCCAGGAGCAGGAACCGGAAAAACCAGCCCGGGCGGCTTTCCCCTCTTCTTCTCATATCCGTCAGTGACAACAAAAAGAATGCGATGTTCATTAGAACTAGCGTCAGCACAATGAAAGCAACCATAAAAGCTCCCCTTCTCCCTGGACTGCCAGGACCAGGTAGGTTGCTTTTTGTTCATCAACTCCAACCTGGTCATCACCAGTCTATTATCCTCTGCTTGATCTCGATTTCGCCATACATTACAGCGATCCTCCTTTCGTGCCCGAGGTGGTGCCACTCCCATAATCTTTGAATCTTTACATGTGAGCAGAGTGTTGTGGACCTTAAGGCATATAAACAGATTCCGGTGCATCCAGGTGATAGGATTGAATATCATCAATGGGTAAGCTGCTTGACAGGGCATGTCTGTTCGAGAAGATAATATCTATGGTGGACTACACAACCAACCTAACGGAGAGCAACGGTGATAGACTGATGTATCTGAGCGGATCTCATTACAGAATGGGTTTGAGCACTGGCAGAAAAATCAGGGAGTTGTGTGCACCCCAGTCAATCTGCCCCCCTGACAGACGGAGACAATCGATGTCCCCTGAGCGGTTCATTCATATGCTGGACCACTACGCTCCCGAACTGTCATCTGAGTTTGTGGGACTGGCTGAAGGGCTTGACTACAGCAGGAACGAGGCCGCAGAGCACCTGGCAGTAGAAGCTTCTCGAGGAGTTGGTTGCTCTGCCTTCTGGGCATCCGAAGATCACACCATTGGTCAATTCCCCCTCTTCGGAAGGAATTGGGACTATCGGCCGCACGCAGCTGAAAACGCCAGGGTTGTCCAGACTCATCCCGTCCGCGGATATTCTCACCTTGGTTTCACC
Source organism: uncultured Clostridia bacterium (assembly GCA_964599275.1). GTDB lineage: Bacteria > Bacillota > Sulfobacillia > SLMV01 > SLMV01 > PUMD01. The sequence goes on along the minus strand of CAZRFK010000099.1, from coordinate 2,083 downwards.
AATCATCCCATCGGCAGATACGGAGGGATTAACGAAACCGGATTGACCGTAGCCACCGCAGTTGTTCCAGCTCGAGAAAACGGCGATGGTCTGAGTTTTACACTGGCTGTCCGCAGGATACTGGAGACATGCTCAAGCGCAGAAGATGCATGTGATTTCCTGGAGAACATACCTCACCGATCAGCAGTCAATTTCCTCCTCGCTGACCCGCACGGACATGCCGAAAAGCTGGAAATAGAACCTGGGCGGCTGCTCAAACAGCCTGCAGGCGACTTTGCAGCAATAACCAACCACTTTCAATCCATCCCTGAGCATCAAGCCCGCCCAAAACTGCTCAAGAGCAGGCAACGCCTCAAGAACCTTCACAGATGGTTCAGGGCCAACTCCGGACAGCTGGACATCGGACAGACCAGAGAAATACTGGCCGACCGGGAGGATGGAATATGTGCCAGGGGCAACCCAAACGTGGATTTCGCCACCGTAACTCTGTGGTCCTGGATTGCGAGACCCGGACAACGCACCCTTGAGGTAGCCATGGGTTCCCCACACAACACCGCGTTTGAGAGCCGCACCCTTGCAGATGAAAAGCAGCTCAGTTCTCACTGAAATTGGTCTGGTCATCCGTGTAAGCCCGGAGCTGAGTTTCAGCTGCTGCGCTGGTGCAGGGAAGTCAGCTTCTGCCCTGTAGACAGGTAATCACACTTAAATGGGCACAGGGCTCAGCGAATAGAAAAGATACAATTACAGGGATCCACATAAAAGTCAACCGCCTTCATTTGATGCTCCACCAACCAGATTCAGTCGTCAGGCACTGCTGCCGGGACATCATCTATAACCTTCTCTTTCCAGGTGCCGCGGCTGAACCAGAATATGGACAGAACTGCTCCGAAAAGCCGTGAAAGAAACACCGACCACCATATTCCCGAACTGGCCATGATGCTGGTCAGATAGTAGGCGGAAGGTATCTGAATTCCCCACTGAGTTGCCACTCTGATGCCGGCATCTTCCATTGTATTGCCAGCGCCCCGGAGACCGCCGCACAGAACCTGCTGAACCGACAGGAATGTATAACCGAAAACTGCTATGCGGAAGTATTCTGTTCCTATCCTGACCACTTCCGGGGTGGAATCAAAAATGGCCACCAGGGTAGGCGCCACAAACAGTCCCACAAATGCCACGACAAGCAGCACCCCGAAAGTGACCTTGCTGGAGGTCCAGGCTGATTCCTCAGCATCGGAAATCTGATCTGCTCCCAGGTGCTGCCCCACCAGGATGGTGGTAGCCCGGGACGTACCCATTGCCGGCAGTCGGAACACTGACATCAGACGGTTAACCACTCCCCAGGCAGCTACAGTTGCGGTGCCGAAGCTCCCAACGATTCCAGTCATGAATGTTCGGGCCAGGGCGAGGGCACTCATACTCGCCGCACCCGGAGCACCAATCTGGATGACCTTCTTGATGACCCGCCAATCGGGAATCAGATCCGACAGCCTGAGGTGAAGACCACCGCGCCGGGAAGTGAAAAGCAGTGCGATCCCTACAAAACTCGCCAGAAACCGGGTGCCGATGGTGGCTACCGCAGCTCCTGCGATTCCCATATGGGGAAAGGGGCCAACTCCGAAGATTAGGATTGGATCGAGAATTATGTTTATCGTGACTGTGGCCACCTTGATGAGCATTGGAGTAACGGTATCTCCGACCGCGCGGTAAACAGCCTGAAAGATAAAATAAACAAAAGTGAAGGGAAAACCCGCACATAATATCCGGAAGTAGATCCAGGAAAGTTCCAGGACTTCAGGCTCCGGATTCATCATGGCCAGACCTCGTTTTCCAAACGTAAGTCCAACCAGCGCCAACAAAGTGGATAAGATGAGTCCAAACATCAAGACCTGCCCAGCTGCGTGGCTGGCTTCTCTCCCCTGTTTGGCTCCGGTATGTTGAGAAACCAGCGTACTGCCGGAAATGGAGAAACCACCGGCAACCGATATCACTATGAATATTATAGGAAAGGCGAAGGAGATGGCTGCCAGTTCTTCAGTACCGAGTCGCCCCAGCCAGAATGTATCCGCCAGGTTGTAGGCCA
>CAZRFK010000098.1:2875-6128 GCA_964599275.1 uncultured Clostridia bacterium | reverse complement strand
TGAAAAATCACCGAAAATTGGAGAGTATGGTAGTTCGGTGTTGAATTGGCTCAACAACAGGAGAAACGGTTCTTTCGGGTCTCACAGTTACTCTACACCTGCATACAGAATTGTTGCAAACAAAATGGATTTACCGTGGGCGAGGATTGGCAAAGAGAAGCTGATGTCAGAATTCCCTGAGGCAGCCGTGTTACCTCTATCCGCCAAGTCAGGAGGTTCGATAAGACAGGTGCGGGAGTTTCTTCTTTCTAGTTCGCAAAAATCGCGTTAAAGGTGCTGAAAATGGACTAAAATCTGAATATCAGTGAACATTCGTACTTCAATCTGCATTTGAAAGAACCAGTGTGGGCTTTTCCAGGCTTCGATTTGTGTCAGCCAGGTGAAGCCCACACTGAATGTAGGAATAATAATTCACGCCGGGAGAGTTTTTCCGGTATTAATCTTGAAGTTTCAGTATCCATCCATTCTGCAGGGATTATTTTTACTTTTATTTACGTTATAATAAGCTAAGTCATAAAGTATTATTAAGCGCAAACCTTGTAGTTATAGAGAGTTCAACAGTAGGTTGAAATTCACGTTACACTTACAGGAGAGTTGATTGAGTAATGCTATACGATACCGGTAGAGATAAGAGAAAAGAAGAGGCTGCCAGTGTAACATTGATTACTAAAGAACTGCTTGAGAAATATCAAGATTTTGGTGGAAATCTTGATATTCGGCGAGAAGAATTACGACTGTTGATTGATACAGCCGGAGGGGTTGTAAAAAGGGAATTCACCCAAAGTCGCTCCACTCCGGATCCGGCAACTTTTGTGGGTAAAGGTAAAGCAGAGGAAATCCGCGATACGGTTGAATCTATGGGGCTTGAACTTGTAGTTTTCAACCACGAATTGAGTCCGAGTCAACAGAGCAACCTTGAAGAAATCATTCCTTGCCGGATAGTTGATAGGACACGTCTTATATTGGACATTTTTGCTCAGCGAGCCAACAGCAAAGAAGGTAAATTACAAGTAGAGCTTGCTCAACTTGCGTATCTTCTTCCTCGGTTGACCGGATTGGGGGAAGAATTATCAAGGCTGGCAGGCGGGATAGGAACGCGAGGACCAGGTGAGACTAAACTGGAAACTGATAGGCGTCGTGTGAGACGTCGCATGACAGATATTCGAAATGAGATAGAAAATGTTCGAGAACACCGAAAATTACAGAGAGACCGACGGAGTCAAAAGGCAATCCCCATATTTGCTCTGGTTGGCTATACTAATGCTGGGAAGTCTACTTTACTGAATCGTCTTACCGGTTCAGATCAGCTGGTTGAGGATCAGCTGTTTGCAACCCTCGACCCCACCACCCGAAAACTTGATCTTCCTCACTCGATAGAGGCTTGTGTCGTCGATACGGTGGGATTCGTCAGAGATCTCCCGGAGCAGTTGATGACGGCCTTTCGTGCAACCCTTGAGGAAGTTACTGAAGCTGATTTTCTCGTTCACGTAATGGATGTATCACATCCAAACTGGTTAGATCAGACCAGGACTGTCACTTCAATCCTTGATGATCTGGGAGTATTAGATCTTGAAACAATAACAGTGCTAAACAAAATTGATCTTATCGACAACCTTGACTGGGAGCAAATTAGGAGATTTACTCGTCCAGTAAATTTATCTGCTTATACCGGAGAAGGAGTAGATGAACTCAAGAGGCAGATGGCTTCCCTGGTAGAGCAACGTAGAGTTCAAGAAACTTTTGAAGTTCCCTATAGCCAGATGGAGATTATTGATGAGCTTCATAGCAACGGCGAAATCCATGAAGAAGAATATCTTGAGAGCGGTGTGAAAGTTAAAGTGACTCTGGACAAGGTTTTAGCTGATAGAACACATCAGCAGTTGAATAAGAATTGAAGTTAGAGGAGCGAAAATGAATGCATGAGGGAACACAGGAGATCATTGACAGATGTGAAAGATTGGATGTTAGATTAGTTAAACTACAGTTTACTGATATCCTAGGTTCTATAAAAAATGTCACGATCCCAATTACTCAGTTGGACAAAGCTTTGGCTGGAGATATTTCATTTGACGGTAGTTCAATTGAAGGATTTGTCCGAATAGATGAATCTGACATGCTGCTGCGGCCAGATCCGGACAGTTTTGCAGTGTTTCCCTGGAATTCAGCTACGGGAATGACCAGGGCTCGGCTCATGTGTGACGTTACCTGGCCTGATGGAGCTGAATTTGAGGGCTGCCCCCGATCAACGCTCAAAAATGTCGTTGAGAAAGCGGAGACAATGGGTTTTTCGCCACAGGCGGGTCCGGAACCTGAATTCTTTCTCTTTTTGCGTGGTGATGATGGCTCTCCTACTACTAAAAGTCACGATCAGGCAGGATATTTTGATCTTCCTCCATTGGACCGTGGGGAAGAAGCTAGGGAAGACATGGTACAGACTCTGATGGAGATGGGTTTTGAAATAGAAGCATCTCATCATGAGGCAGCTCCTGCCCAACATGAGATTGATTTCAAGTATGCTGATGCTCTCACCATTGGAGATCATATAGCAACTTTTCGTTTTGTAGTTTGCACAGTTGCGCTCAAACATGATCTGCATGCTACTTTTATGCCTAAGCCACAAGCAGGTATAAACGGTTCCGGTATGCATGTTCACATGTCTTTATTTTTAGACGGCGAGAATGCGTTCTATGATCCGGATTCGGCAGATGGCCTGAGTGATGTCTGTAGACACTTCATCGCTGGCGTTATGAAACATTGTCGTTCTTTTACTGCGATCACCAATCCCCTTGTGAACTCTTATAAGCGTCTGGTGCCTGGCTATGAGGCACCCGTTCATATTGCTTGGTCGAAAGGCAATCGAACTCCTCTAATCCGGATTCCCGCGCGTAGGGGAGAGGGCACGAGAATTGAACTGCGTAGTCCAGATCCCGCCTGTAATCCATATTTAGCTCTGGCTGTAATGTTCAGGGCTGGCTTGGATGGTATTGAACGAGAACTTGAGCCTGTTCCACCTGTGGAAGAGAACATATACGAATTGGATGTTGAGGAACGACGAGAACTTGGAGTTGATTCACTGCCTGGGACCCTGGATATGGCTCTTGATGCTCTTGAGCAGGATCAGTTGATTTTGGAAACATTGGGCCAGCACATATCAGATAGATTCATCCAAGCTAAACGCATCGAATGGCAGAAATATCGTAGTCAGGTGCACCGTTGGGAAATGGAAAGATATTTAGGCTCGTATTGAAAAGTA
>CAZRFK010000098.1:0-2775 GCA_964599275.1 uncultured Clostridia bacterium | reverse complement strand
GTATTGAAAAGTAAAGTAAAGAAGGAAAACTGAAACATCATGCGGATTAAAGTAGAATTAGAACAGGAAAAGATTATTCAACATTATTCAATCAGGTAAAGGCAACTGAAAAAACAATTAAATCGTCTTATCTGAACTTCGATTTAAATATTAGATAATCTGAGCTATCAGCGGAATGACCGCAGTAGGCCGACCACTACTCCAAGTATTCTGGCATTGCGACTGCGAATTGGAGACATGCCATCGTTTTCCGGTTGTAATCTTATGTGGTCACTTTCCCTGAAGAATCTTTTTACTGTGGCCTCATTATCCAATAAGGCAACTACTATGTCACCGTTGTCAGCCTGTTGCTGTCTTCGAACAATCACGTAGTCTCCATCTAGGATGCCAGCATTAATCATGCTACTGCCTTCCACGCGTAGAAGAAACAGGTCTTCATCACCGTAGCGGACCAAGTGCTTTGGCAGCGGAACAATATCTTCCACGTTTTCGGTTGCAAGAATTGGCGCACCGGCAGTTACCCTACCAACGAGGGGAGCCTTTATGATGTCGGGTTCGACGGGTGCGTCATTGCGGTCAAATTCATCATGGATTACCTCAATGGCCCTACCTTTGTCCGGATCTTTCCGGATGAACCCTCTTTTCTCCAGCGTTGATAGATGACTATGTACAGTTGAAGGTGAACTAAGACCCACGGCTTGCCCTATTTCTCTTACTGTTGGAGGATATCCTTTTTCACTGATGGTTTGCTCGATAAATCGAAGAATCTGTTGCTGTCGTTGTGTAAGGTCATCAACTTGTGTCATACTGCACCACGCTTTCCTTTATTGCTTTTTGAGTAATGTCAATTTCATGAGGTACTTTCATCTAGTATATCAGCACTCCCAGATTCAATCAAACAAGTGTTCGGTGTATTAGGTGGGTCAGGTCATCTGGTTTGAGTGCGTACCTCAATCGGTACCAACAACTTGTCGCCAGGATGGATTACTGCTTTGGAGAGTCTGTTCTTTTGCTTTATTACATGAACTGTCTTACGTAGATCTATACAGGTAGGACCATATGTTTGTGCAATAGTCCACAGGGTATCGCCACGGGTTACTTGTACTTCTTCAAAGACATATTGTTCTTCCAAGGATCTATTTTGCAGGACTGATGCAGATAGACTCGAGAATCTGGGAATTGAGATTACTAAGATAAGCACAGTAAGGATTAGTATCTGGATCTGTTTTTTGCGGTTTTTTAGCACTTTCATTAACAGCCACCCCCGAACATTTGTTCTTGCTGTTAATATTGTATGCGAACAAATGTTCGGGGGCAAGCTGTAATTAAAAAAAGGAAATAAACAGGATAGAAATAATCTTCGTAATGCAGGCGCATCTTCGCGTGCGAAGATGCGCCTGCTGGTTAGGAATTACTGGTGTTTTCTCGGACCTTTTCGTCTTGGATCTCTGTCTGCCGCCTCCGGTGAAGGAGGAGGACTGTCCTGGACTGTTGGTCGATGTGGTGGAAATAACAGATGTTCTGGCTTATCATCAACTGGACTGTGAGGATGCTGATGTTTTTGCGCTACATGAGGTCCATAAGGGTGCTCGAGTAGTTCAGGATCCATAACAGATTCATCAAACTTCTGTGCTTCAACCTGTCTTTTGGGCTGCTGCTCGTAGTATGGATCATATGGGTGGTGTCGAGCATCTTGCCGCTCTTTTGGATATTGCGACATTCCCTATTCACCTCCATGAAGTAGCCTATTTGCAGCATTTTTATTTTGTCCTGCAATGTAGACATTATCCGTCTAATTATGAACGAACATGGAAACAGGAGTCATTTATCGTTTTGTTTTGTTATTAATTTTGTTTTGTTACTAATTATTTTAAAAAGGTGTCGAAGTATTGTATGCAGAATTAGTATCGTAGAACTGATTAAATAATCTTTTTAAATAATATTTTAGCTGTGAATAGGGAGTGATGATTTTGCTAGATAGAAGTTCTAGATTTTATGATTTGCAAGTAGTCGTGATAGCCTTTTTTATTCTTCTGATGGCTTCCGGTACTATCTTAGGGTTTTATTTTTGGCAGACAAGACCTAATGATGATATGGTTAATTCAGAACGTCAGTCGCAATTTATATATGATGGTTATCTGTTACCACAAGAATGGGCCCCTCAGGTTAATTCAAATGATCAACTGCTTGTTCCTCTTACGCTTTTGCAAGGTGAATTTAGTGTTAATGCTTACTGGGAAAGCAGTGAAGGGATAGTAATTTGGACGCTACCGCAGGGGGTCCTGGACCTGGAGGTTGAGAGCTCTTCTGGATCTTTAAACCATGATGAATCGATTGAACTTATCGCTCCAATTGAGCTTGTCGATGATGAGCCGTATATACCCGCTGAATTTATATCTTTGATAACTGACTTAAATTTTACTTACTATGCTCAGCAAAAACGGGCTGTCATTAACCGGGTGGGTTCTTCAATAGCTACAGCCTCAATACGTTCGTCTGAACAGCTCAAAGGTACTGCCATGTATACTATTGACAGATGGTTTTCGCATTTCACCGCAGATGACGAACCGACTGTGGCTTTGCGAAAGGAACCTGATAAAAAGTCTAAAATTGTTATTCAGTTGTCAACAGAAGAAACCGTAACTATTTATGATAGTAAAGATGGTTGGGCCCGAGTTGGAGCTAGAGGAATGGTTGGCTACATCCCGTTGAGCCGGTTGGAGGTGTACGAAATTACTGCCTATGAATCGTCAGGACAATTTAACAACTATAAAA
>CAZRFK010000097.1:0-6175 GCA_964599275.1 uncultured Clostridia bacterium | reverse complement strand
TCTATTCCGGTTATATGCGATAATTTAAGGGGCGGTGCATGTTTCAACACCCATTTCAAAATCCCCTCCGGTATATATCGTGTCACAGGATACTGATGGATAACATAACTCAGATCCAAAGGATGCAGCATAAACGCAAACTGACCCACGTGGTCAAACCTCTTTTCCTTCAAATATTTATAAAGATTCAGCTACTGGAAGCGCTCAATTCGAGGTTGAATATCCATTTCTTCTAACAGTTCTCCGTAATCCTGTTCCGTTAACTGCTTTGAAGTCCTCTCTGATGCGGCCACCACCACTGCTTCCAACACATTAGTTCCAAATGAACGGCCCTGAAGCTTTGGAGTTGTCGTAACCAACATCTTTACTCCACGGCTGCGAAATTCCTCTACATTATCTTCAGTTACAGTATTTGTAATAATAATTTTGCCCTGCAGATCTTCAGGCATATATCGTCGTATAAAGTGCAAATCACCGGCAATGATATCAGCCATATCGTAATACTTTCTGAATTTAGGAGTAATTTCCTCCTGTTTTCCACCGGTGGGATACAGCATATCCATGGGCAGGCGGCAGAATACAGGACTGAAAACCCTCAAAAGTATGTCCAGACTCTTAAGTGACCGGAAAGGCAGTGGAACGCCCAGACCAAACATGACATCTCCTATTATCAGTTCAGCCCCCTGTGCATCTATGGCTTCAGCCAATCCAAAACGATCAACAGCTGACACCAACAGGACAGGGCGATCCTTAAAAGTTATTTCACCGCTGCTGGCAAGATTTTCGATTACCCGACGCTCCAGAGTATTTTTCAGTCCACTGCCATCTACCACTGGAGTTTTCTGTGCTGCCTCAGCCATTTTTCTTCCATCAGCAAGAGTATAACGTCGACCCCCCGCTACAATGTAAAGGTCAACTCCTCCCAATCCGATAGCATCCACTTCCCCATCTAACTCGGTGATCATCTCAACAGCCCGCTTGATATCTCCATCAGTTCCCCGGCGTTCAATTTTTATATGATAGCCTAAAACTTCTGTTTCAGCCTTATGATCGCGTTTGCTGGAGCCTAGGCTAACACTCACAACCCGTTTCACTTGAAATTCCTCCTGACAGCGACGAGATCCTTCCATCACCAGCTTATTTGAATCAGGAACTGTATCTATACAACGTTAATTTTAACAAAGAAAGATTTCAATTTCCACTTTTGTCGAAAAATTGTAGTGCAAATGGAATCAGGACCGGCCCCAAATAATGTACCAGGGCCGGTCCTGGTCTAGTGAATTGTTTCTCGTAGAAAAATTTTGAGTAAACAATATAAAATTATAGAAGTGAGCATGTTACATCAACAATCAAACCCTGAGTCGACGGGGTCTATCTTTCACATAACTTCTCAGGGTGTCTCCGCGCAAACCCAGTCTCAGGGCTTCTAGCGCCAAAACCTCCTCAGGTGCTACATTTCCCAGGTTGACATTTGGCCCCATTTGCAGAATGAACTGCTTTTGATGGGCTGATCTTGGTGCTTCCCAGATGAGTTTTTCCTGTTTACTATCTCCGATGGTACCAAGCAATAATGAAAGATCATCTCCGCGTATATTACCAGCTGCATCGAAGATGGTTACCTCACGACCCGATTCTCTGGCCTCAAGTACTACGTAATCAGCCCCCGTCTGTAAATCAGTATGGATCAACTCAATCAAACGCTCAACAGGTCGGCTGTCATGAGGATGTTTTTTTCCTACTTCAGTAATGGTTTCAAATCCAGCATTCTTTGCCTCAACGATTGCACTGAGCCGATGATCTGCAGGTAATTCGATAGAACCATCGGAAATTTCTACAGCATCGAACCCGACTTCTTCCGCGTAATTCAAATATTCAGAGAATTTCCCCTGTAAGAGCGCCAACTCGGCAAACGTTCCGCCAGGAAACACTCGAATGCTCTCCTCACGCAGCATCTCGATTTTTTTTATCAGAGTAGATTCAGAATAAAGGGCAGAGGTTCCGAAAGTAAATTTCACAAAATCAATATAATCTGAACACATTTCAAGAAATTCTTTCAGATGATGTGTTCCCATTCCTTTATCTATCACCATGGTCACACCTGTGCTGCGCGGTTTTCGCTTTCGCTCAGAATAAGGTGGACTTACTATCCCTTTCCAGGCTCGATTTGAATTATGGGATATACTCATTATCTTGGCCTCCCGTGTGCTCTGAACTGCCAATTTTCGTCGATAATATGGGCAAACCCGACTTAGCAGTTCCCTCATACCAACATATGAGGTTGTTCTTTGCACCGGAAGTACGGAATCTTCAAAGGAATGTCAGAATGGACTAACTAGTTTCAGAGAAAAATAAAAGCCGGAAATGGAGGGATTATTTTTGGCTAAATCAGGTGAGACAAATGACAAAAAGCATACGAAAACTTTGTGGACTTTATGCAGTGTTCCTTTCATTATGGTTCTTGGTAACTCCATGCTAATTCCTGTACTTCCTCAAATCATGGAAGCTTTGAATGTCAGCCTGTTCGAAGCGGGATTACTGATAACTGCTTTTTCGGGTCCGGCCAGCATATCAATACTATTCGCAGGTTATCTTGCCGATCTTTATGGACGAAAACTAGTTCTCGTTCCCGCATTGGTCCTTTACGGATTGGGAGGATTGACAGCAGGTGCGGCTGGAATGTTTCTGGCAGAATCATATGTTCCGATTTTATCTGCAAGAGTACTGCAGGGAATTGGTGCGGGAGGAACCTATCAAATTGCCATGGTAATGGTATCAGATCTTTATGAAAGCAGTGAAAGATCAAGAGCATTGGGTCTTTTGGAATCCTGGAACGGAATAGGTAAAGTTGTCAGTCCTCTAGCTGGTTCAGCTGCCGCGTTGATCACATGGTACGCTCCTTTTTTTGTTTATGGGGGCTTGAGCCTTCCTATCGCTCTAGGAGTCTGGTGGATCACTACCGAAGCAAGTTACGAACAAAACCACGAGAACTTCAAATCCTATATTAACAATTTGGAGGACATTTTAAGCACAAAAACAGCGTCTTATTTGACCTGTTTACTGAGCGGACTGATGGTTTTGCTGCTACTTTTCGGTGTTTTGAGTTACACTTCCGACGTACTGGAGACGCAGTACGGATTGGGAGTCCTCATGCGCGGATTACTCATTGCAGTACCAGTAGGAGCAATGGCTGCAACATCGTATACTGTGGGTACAGTTATGCAAAAACAGCTGTCTGATTACCTCAAATTGGCGGTTGTTACAGGTTGTGCTCTTTTTTCTACCGGTTTACTAACAGCTAACTTCCTGACTGCACGCTGGGCCCTGCTAGCAGTGCTGGGTGTCCTGGGAATAGCAACTGGTATGGTGTTACCTGCCCTGAACACCCTCATCACGAGTGCTGCTCCAGAACAGCATCGTGGTTTAACAACAGCCTTCTACGGCACAGTGCGTTTTGGTGGAGTTGCGCTTGGGCCACCTCTTTTCGGAATTCTCGCAGATATCAGCCGAACTACTCTGCTGCTGACGGGTAGCGTTTCTGCCGCTGTTGTATGCGGAATTGCAGCATGGTTGATACAGGTTGATAAAATGATGCCATCTCACATTTTACAGAAAAATTGATCTCATATCTCAAATCAGACGAAATAGAAGCATTATTCCAGCCGTTAACCCGGCACCGGTCAAGGGTCCTACCGGTATACCATCAAGAAAGAAAACACCAACAATTGTACCAATCAGTAATCCTAAAACTATCTGCGGCTGTTCCTGCAGTAGATGTAACCCGCTGCCTTGCAATCTTGTCGCTGCTGCTCCTCCTACCACCGCAAACATAGTGGCCGGAGTACGTAGTTGTCGGACTAACTGCTCGTAATGCGGAGGTTCTTCGGCAATTGGTGCCAAAATTGCTATCAAAAGTAAAATAAGCCCCCAATCTATAGCCTTATCTGATAACAAAACGACGAGGTTTTCCATCTGCAGTATCTGCAGCAAAAGTAAACATCCAGAGGCAGCAGAAACCAGACGATTTCCTGCTATCAGCCCAAGTATGAGCATACTCAGTAAAAGTAAATTGTTCGCTAACATACCTCTCCCACCCATCACAGCAGATTTTCAAGCTCAATCTTGTTCCTTTATGAAATCTATACAGTCATACCAGGCAAAAAGTACTCACAGCTGGGAATTCGACATTACGCCAGGTTCATAGAGTAATAACTTCCGAACCTGGACAATAATCTTTCACTGACAAAAACAGTTGATGGGAGGTAAACCACGTGTTTAATAGAACGGTAATGAGAATGGCAGGTTTGCGATTTTTCTCCTCTTTTTTGGAGGCTGCGGCAGCAGTAACCATGCTCTATTACAACGACATTCGCGCTGCCTTACGGATTAATGCAGCCCTGGGAGCGGTAGGTCCAGCAATCCTCATACTGGTGGGAACTCTAGGTCTTTACGGTGGAGCCAGGCAGCTCAGTCTGGGGAGGATTATTATGATTATGGCAGGAATTGGATTGATCATATACGCTACACGTTAATCTCCTGTAGTTTGTCTTTTCTGCTTTGCAACACTGCTGTAAAACTCTATCAATCTGGACGTCAGTATCTCTATAGAATACTCCTCTGCTTTTTTGGCCGCCTGTACAGACATCCTGTTGTGCAGGATAGGGTCCTCAAGAAGCTGATTAACTTTTCTGGCGAAACACCCTGCTGAGTCAGATGTTAAAAATCCTTCTTTTTCGTTTGTCAGAAGTTCTTTCGATGTGGGGGAGTCGAGCGCTACGACAGGAAGGCCAGCTGCCATTGCTTCCACAACTACCAGACCCTGTGTTTCAAAAACGGACGGAAAACAGAAAACATCAGCCACGCAAAGCCACTCAATCACTTCTTCAAAGGCTATTTTTCCGGTAAAATGAACGTTTTTACCAACTCCCGCCTCCTCTGCATCCTGAACCATCTCCTGATGGGCAGGTCCTTCACCAATCACCACCAGTTCTGTATCATGTCCTGGTAGGGTCTTCAGTACATCGAATAAAAAACTGATATTTTTCTGTGTATCCAGCCTACCAACAAACAACATAAGATTCGCATCGACCGAAAGTCCCAGTGAGGAGTATTTCGAACTCTTGAATGCATGTTCGTTTTCTGCTATCTCCATTTTTTTCTGTCTGATTTTTTTTACCTGTACGCCAGAAGGAAGGACCTCAATCGGTCGGGTAACTCCCCATTCCAGCAGTTTGCTTTTTGCATATCCTGATGGGGCCAAAATCAGGTCACACCTCGAACAGTAATCAGCCATGTAGTCACGCAGAACATCTGCAGCCAACTCGGAGACTAACGGAAAATAATTGGAGTATTGAGGGTATATACTATGACAGGTGAATACGAGGGGGATATTTCTTTTTTCAGCTAGCTTTGCTCCAATTCTACCCAATATAAAAGGGGAATGAGCGTGGACAATATCTATGTCATCATCAACCTTATCAGCTATAGTAAGATGACCCTCACCCAGAATGGGAGTACATATCCGCAACCCATCAAAACCGGGAACTGGAATGGAGGGCAGTTCATGTACGTTTTCATTTTCTTCGTCACGCCAGGGAGGAGTCCACTGTCCAGGAACAACCATAAGAACGCTGTATTCCTCTTTTTTCAAGGCAAAAGCAAAGCGGTCCATTGCTGTGATAACACCGCTCATGTATGGACGGTATGTGTCGTTGAAAAATGCAACTTTCACCTTTTTACCCCCGACCCTCAGCAAAACCAGAAACTTTCGAACTCCTGAAACAGATAACCATCAACCCTTCACCGCATTTTAGAAACACTAACCTTGTGGCAGACCGACCATAGTTCATTCATTTCAAACCAGTCTTGAAACCATCTCCCTTATAATTTCTTCAAAACCTGGCAAAATCCTTTGTAATTACACTGCCTCCCACATGCAATAATGACACTGACAAAAAATTATTGCAATGCCCACTTCTCGGCTGTTTTGACTCGCTCAAAGGTGAACTGATACACTTATGCTACGGTTATTCTTTCTAAAAAAAGGGGAGATTACTCATGAACGATGCTTCCAGTGAGCATAGTTCCGCAAACTACGATCTGAACCTTCTTACCAGCGAGGATATGCAGGCAGTTGATGTTCAGGTGGGGGCATTAGGAGGAGAAAGTCGCGCTGCAA
>CAZRFK010000096.1:0-6216 GCA_964599275.1 uncultured Clostridia bacterium | reverse complement strand
GTCAGTTTAACCTGGAACAGTTCGAAGATGATGATGAAGAGGGCGTTGGTGCACCAGCTTCCTACGGAGCTGCACATACGACTCAATATCATCCCCCTCATTATCCAGGTCACCCCGAACCAGAAGGGCCTCCTCTGACTATAACAAGCCTCAATGCTCTGGTGGATGAGGCCAGTGAGGCGAGCAGAGTTATGACCATGATGTTGGCCGGAATAGCGTCTGTGGCCCTGCTGGTAGGTGGACTCGGGATCATGAATATCATGTTGGTTTCTGTTTCAGAACGCACTCGGGAAATCGGCATCCGTAAAGCCCTGGGTGCACACCCTGTAGATCTGATTTATCAGTTTATGATGGAGGCACTCATCCTCAGTCTAGCAGGAGGGGCGTTGGGGGTAGCAGCAGGATACGTTGGTGCTGGTCTTGCATCCAGGTACGGTCTTGAAACTCTGATGACCTCCACAGCGTCTGGTGTGGCTTTCTTCGCTGCTGTAGGAGTGGGGGTTTTATTCGGAATGTATCCTGCTTTTGCTGCCGCCCAACTTGAACCAGTGGAAGCCTTACGACACCGTTAAGCAGCACCATTTAAGGTCAATCTTAACCGGTTTACAGTTCCTCCCTGTCTCTTGTTGACAGGGAGGAATCTATTTTGGGGAGCAAGCAACGTAGTTCCGACTGTACAATAGAGTTTTTGTTTGAGGCCTGCGGGAAGGTTTTCGAAATGGATGTTGTAGAAAAGATTGATTTGATGAAAATGATGAAAAACAACAGAAAAGCCCGTTGTAGGTTACTGCAAACTACACAGGAAGGTTTCAATGCAGTCTTATCGTAATTTAATTCATCATCATGCAGGAATTAGTCGGAGCAACATAGAAGAAAACGTAATGCATGAGGATAAGGTCTCCATCAGATCGAAGATTGCATCATCTCTAGTGTGAAGCGATGGAATGTCGTGAAAATCGAAGATCATTGAACCTGCAATACCGGTCATCTCATGTCTTTGGAAGAATCCGTTGCTATCAACTTTTACTGAAAGATTTAAATGGAGGGGGCTATTATATGAGCTCGTTTACCAATACGAAAAAATTTGCACTTATTATCGCTCTGGTTTTTGCCTTTGGGATAGTGGCAATGGCCTGCGGACCCGAGGAAGCAGAACCTACTGATGATCCTGACGAACCTGAAGAAACAGAGATCATGATTGCGCAGGGGATTGACGTTCAGGATTGGGATATCCACGATCACAACAATACTGCTACAGAGGCGGTTCACGTCAACATTTTTGATTATTTGATCTGGAGAAATGAGGACCTGGAACTCGAACCCGCACTTGCCGAGGACTGGGAACTGATTGACGACACTACCTGGAGATTTTATCTTCGCGAGGGTGTAACTTGGCATGACGGCGAACCGTTCACAGGTGAGGACGTAAAATTTACGCTTGAACGCGTAGCCAATGACGAGACGCTGACAGAACACGGCCAGTACAACCAGATCAAGGAAGTGCAGATAGTGGATGAGCATACCGTGGACATAATCACTCATGATCCTGAGCCGGTCCTTTTGAACCGACTCTGCCGCTTGGGATCCGGCATTCTCCCGAAACACTTCTTTGACCAGTTCGATGACATGGATGAAGCCTGGGAAGAATGGGAAAAAGGTCCCATTGGCACAGGCGCGTACAAGTTTGTCGAATGGCAAAGAGATGACCGACTGATTCTTGAAGCATATGAAGATCACTGGAGGGACAAGCCAGCGATTGATCGCGTTGTGTTCCGCGCCATTCCCGAAGATTCCACCCGTATAGGTGAACTGGTTACCGGTGGAATCGATGTTTCCACTCATATTCCTCCTGCTGAATGGGATAGAGTTGATGCAGAAGAAGGCGTCAGCCGACTCCAGGCAAACAGTCAACGAGTTATGCTTTTAATTGTGCGGCAACTGGAAAGATTCGCCACTAGTGATCCTCTGGTCAGAGAGGCAGTTGAACTTGCCATTGACGAACAGACTCTGATTGACGAGATTGTTGGAGTAGGGATACCTACAAGAACCCGGGTATCTCCTGGTAACTTTGGACACAACCCTGACCTGCATGATACCTTCATGTATGATCCGGATCGAGCCAGAGAACTCCTGGAAGAAGCCGGGTATGATGAAGACAATCCTGCGGAGATAGGCTTCCAGGTGCCCAGGGATCGTTATCCAATGGATGCTGAAGTTGGGCAGGCAATTGCGGGTATGCTGGGGGATGTAGGATTTGAAGTTGACCTCACAATTCTCGAGTTTGGTGCCTGGGCAGACCGTCGCAGTGCTCGGGAGCACCCGGACCTGACAATGGTAGGATTTGCTAACTCCCTGTGGGATGGTTTCCTCGCCTTTAACAGCCTGAGATGGTCGGTAGACAGTGAGGATCCCATAGAGCCTGAATACGGTTATGACAATGAGGAATTCGACACCCTGATAGGCGAGGCTGCTGTTGAGATGGATAGTGATAAGCGGGAAGAGATGTTCCAGCGAGCCGCCGAGATGGTAGCAGAAGACCGCGTACAGATTCACCTGTTCCAGTTAGAAAACAACTTCGGAGTTGCGGATCACGTGCAGTGGGATCCCCGACCTGATGAACTGCTGCCGGTATTTGAAATGGAAATAACCGAATGAATTGGAGTTGTAGATTCAAAGGATACCGAGATGGTAGGCGGGGCTTAAGCCCCGCCTATCCATTCAGATCAGTAAATAACTTTACTTCTAGACATGAAGCATGGGAAGGAACAGAGTTGTGACTGTGTTGAAAATAGGAGGGGAGGGCGTAGGATTACGTGACTAGCTACTTACTTCGCAGGATAATGCAGATTATACCAGTTCTTATTATAGTATCCATCGTAGTTTTCGTTCTGTTGCGATTGACAGGTGATCCTGCAGTATTGATGCTGCCGGAGGATGCCACCGCAGAAGATCTTCAGGTGATGCGGGAGGCACTAGGCCTGGATCAACCACTTCACATCCAATATTGGCAGTTCATAAGGGATGCAGTTCGCGGGGATTTTGGTCGGTCATTTCGCTACAGGGCGCCAGCTTTGAGTGTGGTGATGGATTATCTGCCTAATACGCTGGAGCTTGCTAGCTCAGCTTTGATATTTGCGATCGTTATATCGATACCTCTTGGTATCATTTCTGCACTCAAACAGAATTCAATGCTGGATCTGATTGCGAGTGCGGCTGCAGTTACTGGACGCTCAATGCCGAACTTCTGGTTGGGCTTGATGCTCATACTGATTTTTGGCGTAACCCTGCGGTGGTTACCAGTTTCAGGCAAAGGATCTTTTGCTCATTTGATTCTGCCGACAATAGCTCTTGGTACCGCTCTGGCAGCAACCATCACCCGGTTGGTTCGATCCAGTATGTTGGAAGTGATCAGACAGGACTATATTCGTACTGCACGGAGTAAAGGGTTGAGCGAAAGGACGGTCATTTATGGTCACGCTTTGCGCAACGCTCTTATTCCCGTTGTGACCATTATAGGACTTCAGATTGCCGTCCTCATGGGCGGGTCAATAGTGACCGAGGCGGTATTTGCCTGGCCGGGCATCGGTCGACTGTCTGTTCAGGCTTTGTACGGTAGAGATATGGCCATAGTCCAGGCAGTGGTTATGGTTAACGCCCTGATAGTCATCGGGGCAAACTTCCTTGTTGACGTGGTCTATACCTTGATAGACCCACGCATCAAGTACTCATAAGGGGGCTTAAAAATGCAAAGTGGTGCAGCAAACCAGGAAGTGAGTCCGGAGGATTCTGGACCGAGGAAATCAGATTCACGGTTCAATTTAAAAAATCTTGTAAGGAGTCCAGTGGGTCTGATAGGAACAACAATAGTGATTCTGGTGCTTCTGATGGCCGTTTTTGCCCCTTTGTTATCTCCAAATGATCCCTACGATCACGATCTCACCAACCGCATCTCTCCTCCCATGTGGAATGCAGAAGGCCAGGCCCAGTTTCCTTTAGGCACCGACACCATGGGGAGATGTTTGCTGTCGCGGATTATCTATGGAAGTCGAGTTTCTGTAGCAGTTGGTGTTTCAGCTATCATAATTGCGGGCCTGATTGGAGTAACATTTGGGCTGATCGCTGGCTATTTGGAGGGGTGGTATGATACGGTAATAAGCAGATTCATTGATGCCTTTATGGCTATTCCTCCTTTGCTGTTAACAATGACAATCATGGCGGCTATAGGGCATGAGCATGCAGGTGTTCTGACCCTGGTTGTGGTGTTAGGTTTCACCAGGTGGGTCAGCTACGCCCGCCTTGTCAGGGGAGAGGTATTTTCTCTCAAGAAACAAGAATTTATACAGGCTGCTCAGGCCCTGGGGCAGAATACCTTCTGGATATTATTTAAGCACCTGCTGCCTAATGTGATGGCCTCCATCGTGGTGATTGGAACCCTGGGCGTTGGTGGCACGATGCTTTCGGAGGCCTCATTAAGCTTTTTGGGTTTGGGGGTTCAACCGCCAACCATAACCTGGGGAATAATGCTCAGCGAGGGACGTACCTATATATCGACAAGCTGGTGGCTTGCCACTTTCCCGGGTATTGCTATAACCGTGACTGTTCTGGGAGTTACATTTTTGGGGGATTGGCTGCGTGATGTGTTAGATCCGAGGCTCAAACAGTAGTCTCAGAGCATTCTCGAGCGAGGTGTCTTTACTCAGACATGAGACGAGTAAGCAAATTATTTAATTGGTGGTTCAAGAGTTCTGCAGATTCGCTTTTTGTGCGCACAGTCAGAATGATGCTGGGTGGGCTGCTTTATGGATGGTTTTCATATGAGCTGTTTCTTGGTACCAGCCGGTGGCTGCAATTAGTCGATGCCTCGCTCTGGTGGGTTATATTTTTCCCGATTGTTATACCGCTATTGAGCCTGCAGGCCATTCCATCTCTGATGATAATTCTGCTTTCTCCAATAATATCTGCAGGTCCCGATAGTGTTATGACCAGGTTCGGAGCAGCTGCTGCGTGCACTATATTGGCATTATCCCTTGTGGCAGCTTTACCCGTTATTCAGTACTACGTTAATTTTTTTCTGGTAGTTTGGTTCTGATATTGTGAAGTGAAATTCATAATGAAGGATCTGCAGATGACCTGGTTGATGTATACATCCAAGAATATTTTGTAAAGCGCCCAGAAAGATATTAATAATATGCTTGTAACATGCTTGCGGGGAACCGTACCCGCTTATTGTGATTTATAGTGTGACTCCGTTAAGAATTCCCGGGGTAGCAGAGAACAGGGACAGGATTTCTGCAAAGCCACTCACCATGACTGGGGAGGTGGCGATTACGCCGACATAATGGCCGGGGTGGACCATGTATCGTCTCTTCCGTTTGTGGATGAATCGCGAATGGGAGTTACCGGGGCGGCCTTTGGCGGATATATGACCAATTGGAACATCGATCATAACGAATGCTTTGAGGCAGCAGTTACGGAGGTCACCACTTCCAATCGTTACAGTCAATGGGGAACGAGCGATTATGGTCACACAAATAGCAAGTGGGAGTTTCCCGATTTCCCCCGGTCCAATTGGGAGAGTGCAAAACACTATCTTGAGCGGTCGCCCATAAGTATGTCAAGGATATGAATACGCCACTTTTAATCATTCAAGCGGAAAACGACCATCGCTGTCCTCTCGAGCAGGCAGAACAGCTGTATATGGCTCTGGTGGTGCTGGAAAAAGAGGTCGAGATGATTGTGGTGCCCGACGAGTCGCACGGGTTTTCGCGTATTGGGCAATCCCGACACAGAGAAGAGCGTCTGGTCAGAATTCCAGATCGAGCACCTTGACTGAGTGGATAATAGTGATGACGAATCAAAATGGTTAAATACAGCGACGAAAAGGGGTTTATCTTCGCAGAATGAAGAGAGCCTGATTTCATGCAGCGCTATATGTATTGATGAACCGGCAATTCACCCTCATGCTCTATCTCCTGACGGCAATGACGGGTTGATTGCCGGTTTTTTTCTGCCACCTTACGTTGGGTTTCCTTAAGAATTTTATCAATGCACCAACTAGTTTATTGTCCCCTCTTCGCGGGGGGCAGTATGTTCCCCGCATCGTGTATTGAACCTGCTTTTCACGGCATATAAGGAGCCTCATTTTACCATTTGAATAAGACTGCCTATAACACTCTTGAAGCAGTCATAACTGACTGTATATCTGCATAATAAAGA
>CAZRFK010000095.1:0-6239 GCA_964599275.1 uncultured Clostridia bacterium | reverse complement strand
CCATGGCAGCCGGGAGCATCAAAGAGGACAGGTTGGATCAGATGAGGAGTCTGGTTCAGTCGGCCTGAAGCCGGAATCTGCACTAAACCGACAGTCACTGTTGTGGGTTATCTATGGGCGAAACCGCGGCCTAAAACACTGATAAAGGAAAAACTGGTATATGTAGGTGTAAAGGAACCAGTGGAACTGAGGTTGCAATTTCAGTTTTCCACATAACTCACCCGACATCTTCCTCAAATCACCATGAAGGGGGTACAGCGGGAAAGGCTAATTATCTAACAATCTTTCTTTTGAAAACGCCATCATATAGCATAAAAGAGGTAAGGTTGTTCCAACCACACAACAATACTTCTGATGTTGATGATGTTTCCGAAAAGAGGTGAGTTTGGTGAAGGTTTCGATCAGACTGCATGGTCATGTGGGTGCCCTTCTGGATAAGGACATTGATGGTATTGAAGTTGAGCTGGATGAACCTCAAACCGTATCTGAGCTTTTGAAGGAGCAACTGGGGGTCAACCCAATGTTGTTTGCCGCAATTGTAATCGATGGTAAAAGTCGGGACAGGGATTATCTTATAGAAAATGACACTGAAATAATGCTGGTGTCACCGACAGCAGGAGGTTGATCGTAAGATCGTAAGTCAGGGGTATCTTTGTGGTACAATGTTAGTGAATATAAATGTGAATAGAAATGTTACTGTGTCCATAGCGGATTTCATCCATTGATATGGAGTTCAAAGGAGGTTTACGTGTAATGATTTTTGCCACAACTAATCCAATCCTGGGATTTCTTCCCTGGCTGGTGATTCTAGGTCTTATCTATTTTATGATGATTCGGCCTCAGCAGCAGCGGGAC
The DNA here is from genome assembly GCA_964599275.1 of uncultured Clostridia bacterium. Taxonomy (GTDB): domain Bacteria; phylum Bacillota; class Sulfobacillia; order SLMV01; family SLMV01; genus PUMD01. Next base: position 5,384 of record CAZRFK010000095.1, on the reverse strand, counting down.
CGGGAACGTCAGGAAATGCTGGATCAACTGAGCACTGGAGATGAAGTGGTTACCATAGGCGGTATCCACGGAACCATCAGGGCCTTACGGGAAGAAGAAGTAACGCTGGAAGTAGCTGACGACATTCTACTGACGATGAACAAAAATGCGGTAGCAGGCCTTCAATCTGAATACGAGGCTGAACAGAACTGACTACAAGTAGATTTTGTTCCATTATACTCCTTTACCTGACATCCAATGCAGTTTATAATGGACCTGCTAAGCGAGCCAATTGTGGAACATATAATAGGCATTGATGTTTATCTGGTACATGATCTGCACTTGCAAACGGAGTTGGCTAAGACCATTTTAGAACAGGCATTGTACCAATATTGGCTTTTCTAGTTGACCGTACCATGAGAGGGGCTGCGATGCAGTCGCTAAATATTAACCGCGACAACGGTATTCCCCTTTATCTTCAGCTGCGTGACCAGATTGCCAGTTTCATTGAATCTGGCCTGTGGCATCCCGGATTTAAACTGCCTACAGAGCGCGAGCTGGCCCAGGTGTTGGATGTGAGCCGTAACACCATCAGCCTGGCTTATAAAGACCTTGCTGACCGTGGCCTTGTTGAATCTCAACAGGGGCGCGGTACTTTTGTTAAGAAGGTCCCTGGCAGCTCACAAAAGAAAACCGACGCTCCCGGTCAGACCCCTTCGCAGGAGCACCTCGAACTGATGACTGATAATTTCTTACAACGGGTTCTGAATGTAGGATTCGACCTTGCGACGGTGGAAACAACCCTGCAGCGTCGAATACAGGTCAGACGCTCCATTTTATCCCAGGTGTCTGTCGGTTTCATAGAGTGCAACCGGGAACAACTTGACTACTTCAGCAAGTCACTGCAGCTGGGTGCAGGGGTGCAGGTAGTTCCTATCCTCCTGTCTGAGTTAACTGAAAAGTGCTGTTCACAACGCACATTGACCAGACTGCAGTTGATGGATCTGGTGGTGACTACTTTCTTTCATCTGGAGCAGGTTCGGGGGCTATTAGGTGATGAGGTTGAAGTGGTTGGGATTGCTCTTGATCCAGAGATGGAAACCATGGTGCGGATAGCACAGCTTCCCAAAAACGAGGAGATTGGTTTGCTGTGTTCCTCACAGAACTTTGCAGAGCGAGTTCTCAAATCACTGGCTCAGTCCGGACTTGACTATCTGCAAATACAGGTTGAGACCTCGCCTGAACCATCAGCTGTGCAAAAACTGGTTGAGTCAGTCGAAACTGTGGTGGTGTCACCCGGTAGACGTCAGGAAGTTGAGCAGTACACTGCCCAACAACAGGAAATAATTGAATTCATTTACAAACCCGATGCAGGTTCAGTCAACACTCTACAGCATCTCGTTTTATCAAAGAGCGATAGTCGAGAGGAGTGACACAGTGTCTGAGCAGACAGAGAAAACAGTAAAAATAACCATTAATGAGGATTGGTGCAAAGCCTGCGGAATTTGTGTGGAGTTTTGCCCCCGCGATGTTTTCGGAACCAAAAAAGATGGAATTCCTACAATTGAAGATCTGAGGGCGTGCATAGAATGTGGGTTATGCGAGCTCCGTTGCCCGGACTTTGCAGTAGTGGTCGAGGGTGAAGATGATGAGTGAAGGTAAAATGAAACTCATGCAGGGAAATGAGGCGGTGGCAGAAGGTGCTCTCGCGGCCGGGTGCCGATTTTTTGCCGGATATCCAATAACCCCCTCCAGTGAGATAGCTGAACATCTCGCTGAAAAACTTCCCGAAGTTGGCGGAAGTTTTATTCAAATGGAAGACGAAATTGCCAGTATGGCAGCTGTTATCGGCGGCTCACTTGCGGGGAAAAAATCTATGACCGCAACTTCTGGTCCTGGATTTTCACTCAAACAGGAAAACTTCGGTTTTGCCTGTCTGGCCGAAATACCGTTGGTACTAGTCAATGTGCAGAGAATGGGACCCAGCACGGGCATGCCTACATCTCCAGCGCAGGGTGATGTAATGCAGGCCAAATGGGGAACACACGGGGATCACCCGGTAATAGTTTTGTCACCGGCCTCAGTTGACGAGTCTTACAGGGCTGCTGTACGGGCGTTCAATATGTCAGAAAAACTCCGCGTTCCCGTAGTAATACTGCTTGATGAAGTAATCGGGCACATGCGGGAGGGAGTGGAAGTTACCGCTGCTGAGGACCTAGTGTTGGAGGAGCGAAAACGACCGACGGTTGAGCCCTCAGAATATCAACCTTATGACGATGACGGTTCTGGTATACCACCAATGGCTAATTTCGGTGAAGGGTACCGCTTTCACGTCACCGGTCTGTTTCACGATGAGACCGGATTTCCAAATCTGGATCCTGAGGTCGCCGACGATTTGATGAGAAGACTGATGGGCAAACTGGAACGTTACCCTGAGGTATATAAATGGGTCGAACATACCGACACTGAAGATGCCCGTGTGGTCGTATTTTCCCACGGTTCTCCATCCAGAGCAGCAAGCAGTGCAGTAAGACAGGCCCGCCGCGAAGGACTGAAGGTAGGCCAGCTGCGCGCTGTTACCTTGTGGCCGTTTCCCGAAGATGAGATGAGAAAGCTTGCAGACACCGCTGACGTTGTGCTGGTTCCAGAAATGAACCTCGGACAGATCAAACTGGAAGTAGAGCGTGTAATGGGCGGTTCGGCTTCGGTGATCGGTCTTAATCGAACGGACGGAGAGCTTTTCAAGCCTTCTGAGATATATGACAAAATTCGGGAGGTATATTGATATGGATGTAAGAGACCGATATTTCAGAAGCTGGACTTTGCCGCACATATGGTGTCCTGGTTGTGGACACGGTGCTATTACCGGAGCAGTCGTTCGGGCGATTGGAAGAGCAGGCTGGGATCAGGATAAAACGGTTGTTGTGTCCGGAATAGGCTGTTCGGGACGAGCCCCCGGATATCTGGATTTCAATACGCTTCATACAACCCATGGGCGGGCGCTGGCTTTCGCCACCGGAATCAAAATGGCAAACCCTGAACTTAATCTGCTGGTGCTGACCGGAGATGGGGATGCCGCAGCAATTGGAGGAAACCACCTCATTCATGCCGCCCGACGAAATATCAATATAACAACGGTATGCTTCAACAACAGCATTTATGGTATGACCGGGGGACAGTATTCCCCTCTGACCCCAACTGAGAGTCAGGCCAGTACTGCTCCATACGGCAATATTGATCCGGAGTTTGATCTTTGCAATCTGGTGACAGCAGCTGGTGCTTCATATGTGGCACGAGGTACAGTCTACCACATAAATCCTCTTATCAATCACATCACCAGCGGACTGCAGAAAAATGGCTTTTCCTTCATTGAAGCGGTATCTCAATGCCCAGTCTATTTCGGCCGAACAAATAAGATCGGCTCTGCAGTGGATATGTTGAAGTGGCAAAGAGACAGCGCAGTCCCGGTTAGCCGGGCCAAGGATATGTCGGCAGAAGAACTGGAAGACAAAATCCTCATAGGCGAGTTCGCAGATGAGGACACCCCAGAATATACCGATCTTTACCGTCAGATACTCCAACGGTTGGAGCAGGAGCGAGGTGGAGAACAATGACTACCCAGATTCGCCTGGCCGGACGAGGTGGACAGGGACAAATTCTCGCAGGGATAGTTCTAGCAGAAGCTGCTGTGACATTTGATGGTCTGTACGCCACCCAGTCGCAATCCTACGGTCCTGAATCACGTGGAGGTGCAAGTCGTGCCGAGGTTATCATCTCGGATTCTCCTGTCGATTATCCCAAAGTAACCGAAGCTGACTTCCTTTTGTGCATGAGTCAGGAAGCGTATGACAAATACAAAGATGAACTGGCTGAAAACGGCACCATAATGGTAGACTCGACCAACGTTGATGCGCAGGACAGCTCGGTCATTGCAAAACCCATCACTCAGAAGTCTGAAGAAGAGCTGGGGCGCACCATAGTGGCCAATATGCTGGCGCTGGGACTACTGGTCGGCTATACAGAAGTCGTTTCTGAAGAGGCTGCACTCAATGCTGTAGCCAACCGCGTTCCGGAAGGCACCGAAGACATAAATCAACGTGCATTCAAACTCGGATTAGAAATGGCTGAATAATTAACAATCTAGTCTTGGCAATGTTCGACCTGTGTGCTATAACGTCGGTGAATGTTGCTAATGACATACTACTCAGATAGTGGGCGTAACGCCCAACCCTGAAGGAGGTAAAGATAGTGAGTGAAGAACTGAATCCTCACAAGATTGTGGTAAAGCAGATCAAGGAAGCGTGTGAACAGTTGGACTTGAATCCCGCTGCATTTGAAATTCTCAAACAGCCTCAGCAATTTATTGAAGTAACTGTGCCCTTAAAGATGGACGACGGTCAGGTGAAAACTTTCACCGGTTATCGCGGCCAGCACAATAATGCTCTCGGACCATACAAGGGCGGAGTCCGGTTCCATCAAGATGTAAATGCCGATGAGGTCAAGGCCCTGGCAACCTGGATGACTATCAAGTGCGCTGTTGTTAATGTCCCATACGGTGGAGGAAAAGGCGGACTTATTGTTGATCCTACAGGTTTTTCTGATGGTGAAATGCAGCGGTTGACTCGCAGCTTCGTCCGCAAACTTGCTCCCTATATATGTCCTGAAAGCGACATACCTGCACCTGATATTAACACCAATCCCCAGATCATGGCCTGGTTCGTAGATGAATACTGTCAGATCAGCGGTAGCCCTGCAGATCTGGGAGTAGTAACCGGGAAACCGATTAAATTCGGTGGAGCACTGGGCCGAAACAAAGCCACATCACGCGGATGCATTGTCACAACCTTGGAAATGTTGGATCGTCTGGACATGGACATGGAAGGCGCTACAGTTGCTGTTCAGGGGTATGGTAATGTCGGCGGTCATGCAGCCATCCTCGCAGAAAAGGCTGGAGCCACAGTCGTAGCTGTCAGCGATGTTTACGGAGGACTCCATGATCCTGAAGGCCTACCAACAGAAGAGCTGTGGCAGATTGCAACTGATACTGGTACCATTACTAACTACTCTGGTGCCGAATCAATCAGCAATGATGAACTCCTCACTATGGACGTTGATATCCTGATTCCTGCAGCTGTAGAAAACCAAATTACCTCGGAAAATGCCGCAGATGTTAAGGCCACAGTCATCTGTGAAGGTGCTAACGGCCCCACCACACCTGAAGCAGACACAATTCTCCAGGAAAAGGGCGTGAATGTTATACCTGATATCCTGGCAAACGCCGGTGGAGTCACCGTTTCTTACTTCGAGTGGGTACAGAACAACTACGGTTTCTACTGGACGGAAGAAGACATCAACGAACGTCTGCGCAATATTATGATTAACGCATTCAATGAAGTCTATGAAAT
>CAZRFK010000094.1:0-6300 GCA_964599275.1 uncultured Clostridia bacterium | reverse complement strand
CTCGCACACCGAGATAACTGCACAGTCGGTGAAGAAGGTGGTGGAGTCGGCGCGGCAGAATGCAGAATTTCTCGATGAACGGCTGAGCAGGAGCAGACCGGCGTTTGAAGCATCAGCACCGCAGTCTTCGGATGATTTCAGCAGTGAGAAGCCGGGAATGAGCCGCCGGCAGATCATGGATTTCATCCGGGAGATTGATGCCCACATCGCAGACACTTACCCGGAGCTGGTTGACAGGGGGGTAAGTCTGCGCAGTCTGGACATGGAAAAATCGGTGCTCAATTCCGACGGAGCCTATCGCTGCAGCATGGTGCCCCGGACGCACATCCGTGTCAGTCTGACTCTCAGCAGAGATGGAGAACCGGTTCAACTTTCGGACAACTTTGGCGGTCTGGGACAGTTTGAGGATCATTTCAGTGATCCCGGCAATCTTTTTGAGGGAATTGCCCGCATACATGAACATTTGCAGAAAAAGGCTGAAGGAGTTCACCCTGACGCCGGCCTCCACGACTGCATACTGGATGCCGATCTGGCGGGCATCCTGGCGCACGAGGCCATAGGCCATACAACCGAGGCCGACATGGTGTTGGGCGGCTCGGTAGCCGGTGATTACCTGGGAGAGAAGGTGGCCAGCGAGCTGGTCACCCTGGTAGACTTTGCCAACACCTGTGGGGGACAACGCTGTCCGGTGCCGATCTTCATCGACGATGAGGGGAGCAGGGCAGAAGATGTGAAGATTATCGAGGACGGAGTGCTGCAGAGTTTTCTGCACAACAAGGATACTGCGCAGCAGTTCGAGCACGAACCCGCTGGCAACGCCCGGGCCTATGAGTTTTCCGATGAACCGCTGATACGCATGCGCAACACCGCCATTTTGCCCGGGGAAAACAGGCTGGATGAGATGATATCTTCCATCGACGATGGATACTACCTGATGAAGCCCTCCAACGGACAGGCCGACACCACCAGTGAGTTCATGTTCGGGGTTGTCCAGGGGTACGAGATCAGGGACGGAAAGCTGGGCAGGGCGATAAAGGATACCACCATATCTGGTGTTGCCTTCGATGTTTTGCAAACCGTCAGTATGATTTCTGAGGACATGAAGTGGAACAGTGCCGGAATGTGCGGCAAAAAGCAGGTGATTCCTGTGGGCATGGGTGGACCGGCCATCACATGCAGGGTCAACATAGGAGGTCGATGATGGTGCGAGATGAGCAAGTCTTACAGTACTGCATGGACGCCCTCAGTGAAAAGGGGTCAGACAAATCGCAGGTGGTTCTGAAGGAGGCGGAAAAACACGAATTGAATGTGGATTCAGATGAGATTTCCCTTTTCAGAACCACGTATAACACGGAACTCGACTTGATCGGCATCGATGGGAACAAGAAAGGGAGCACCTCTGTAAACAAGACCGACCGGGAGGCAATTGACGATGCCCTCGAGCGGGTAGAGGACCTGGTGGCGACCTCCAGTGAGGACGAGGCGTATGATATCGCCCCTTGGCAGCAACCGCAGACGTTTGACAGGGGCCCTGGTGAGCCAGATCCTGACCGGATGCACCAGCTGCTGACCAGTTTTCTGGGCGACCTGGAGGATGCATATCCGGAGATAATGCTGATTCAGTCGGTACTGGATTTTGAACGCACCACCAGGCGCCTGGTAAATTCCAACGGAGTGGATTTTTCCTCAGACCAGGGAGTGTACCATCTACATCTGTGGTTTGCCTCCAAGGATGGTGAAAAGACCACCTCATTCAACGGATTGGGGTTATCCCTTTCGGAACTGGAGAGGGAGCTCATGGACTTTGATTTTATCCAGGAGAACCTCCACCAGTCGGTGCAGCACCTGCAGGCAAGACCGTTTGATGGAAAATTCACCGGTGATGTGATAATAGTACCGCAGACCGTGGTGTCGCTTCTGAGCATGTACGGGTACCTCTTTTTGGGCAATCAGGCACTGATCTCCGGTACCAGCCGGCTGAAGGACAGTCTTAATGAGCAGGTGGCCAGTTCCCGGCTGACTGTACACTCAAAACCCACATCAGAAGAGATCTGCGATGGCTACTTCATTACTCCCGATGGGTTTGCGGCTGAGGATGTAACTATCATTGAAGACGGCGTCCTGCGCAGCTTCCTGCTGGATCAGTACGGGGCCAACAAGACCGGCCGCGAGAGGGCCAGTACAGCTGGGGGAGCGTACGTGGTTGACGCCGGGGAGCAAGCTCTGGAGGAGCTCATAGGTGGTGTGCAGCGGGGACTGTTGGTCACCAGATATTCCGGAGGTACTCCCAACCCCAACGGAGATTTCTCTGGAGTAGCCAAAAACAGCTTCTACATTGAAGATGGCCAGCTGGCATACCCCGTCACCGAGACCATGATATCGGGCAATTTGTTGGAAGTATTTGAAAACATCCGGGGGATATCCGAAGAAAGCGTCGATTTTGGATCTGCTGTAGCACCGTGGATTTTATCGGAGGGTGTAACCATATCCGGTAAGTGACGTAAAAGGGAGTTTGCCATTTGATAAGGACTACAGCCCCAGCAGCGTTGCCGGGGCTGGTCCTGCTCTTTTGTATTAACTACAGTGAAATGGAGGGACATACCTTACAGAATTGCTCAGTGATTCCTAGGCAGCTTCTTTTTCATCCTCTGCGAACCAGTGCTGCGTTCGCAGACAGAACTGTACCAGAAGCAGCATGATGGGAACCTCTATCAACATCCCGGTTACCGCCGCCAAAGTGGCTCCCGAATCAATTCCGAATAATGTGACTGCCATGGCTATGGCCACTTCAAAGTGGTTGCTGGCTGCTATCTGGGCGGAGGGAGCTGCATTTTCGTATGAAAAGCCCAGTTTCCTGGCAAACACATAACCTAAGCCGAAGATCGCGAAGATCTGTATACTCAGAGGTATAATAACTAACAGCACTATTAGAGGGTTGGATAGCACGATGTCCGACTGGGGGGTAACGATTACCACGATGGTGATCAGCAGGGCTGTCGGTGACAAAAAGTGAAGTTTTTCGGTGAATTCTTCAAATTTTTCCTTGCCCTTTCGTGCCAACATTATTTTCCTGGTGTAATAACCGGCCACCAGGGGTAAACCCACGTAGGTCAGAACTCCGAAAGCCACCCTTGCGAGAGGAACGGGCACATCGGCCACCGGAAGCAAAAGAACTGCCAGGGGACCGTAAAGAAATACCATCGACAGGGAATTGATGGCTATCAGGACTACTGTTAGACCCATGTTTCCCCTGGAAAGGTAGCTCCAGACCAGAACCATCGCTGTACACGGGGCTATGCCCAGAAGTATCATCCCGGCAATCAGTTCGCTGCCCAACTCATAGCCTATAAACTGGCTGAAGATCACACGAATAAACAGCCAGGCTATAAACGCCTTGGCGAACGGTTTTACCGCCCAGTTGAGGATCAGAGTTAGACTTATGGGCTTGGTTGATTTTCCTGCCTTTATGATTTCCTCAAAATCAGTCTGTACCATTATTGGATAAATCATCAAAAATAACACGATTGCTACGGGTACAGGATAACCTGCTATCTCAAATGCCTCAATGTAATCGGCCAGCTGGGGGGCAACCTGCCCCAGAACTAACCCCAGGATTATACACAGCCCCACCCACAGCGTGAGATATCTTTCAAAAAAACCAAGTTCGTGTTCTTCTTCGGACACAGTATACACCTGCTTTCTATCAAGTTATTTTGTGCAATAAGAATGAATTGCTTGCAGAATATCCAGAGCGCAGACGGTATGATACTTCCAACCAGGAAGCATCTCTCTGCACACACATATAACCATATAAGGATTATCTAATATATTCAATGGTTGGATGGTACAGATTAGATGTGCTGAATTTCTACATCGACAGGAGCATGGAAGATGTGTAAATAAGTATCGGTTTGTAAGCGGTGTATTGTTGTTTTTGTCACAGATACTCGTGTTATGAACTCGCCAACGCAGGAGGCTGAGTTCTATTTCACAGCAGATGCCGGTACTTCAATATTAGTTTTGGCCCAAGAGAAAGCAAGCAAATCTGGTACTGGCTATTTACATGGGTGTGCCTGTTATTGATGCTTTTTATGAGAAAAGGGCAACCTGAATAAAAATGGAGGTGCAGCATGGCCGGATTGACATCTCTGGCGAAAATCCGAGATAGATAGCATCTAAATCTTTCTCTCCCTGTACTTTCTTCAGTCTCATCATCAAGGATCCCGACAACTTCTACGGAGCATTTACTGTCTCTGGCAGAGTTGATAAGGGAAAAACAGATGGGACATGAAGCAGTTTTGACTGTGCTGGAGCCGACAGGCCCCTGTCTTGATCCCCTGGTCAAGCTGATGACGGAGGTTGCGCCGGGTTCAAGATCTCATATGAATAGATTTCAGCAATCAACTGGATAAATATTGTGTGGATGCGGCAAACGGCTCAATCCAAAAGGGAGACGTTGGTGTTCCCCGGCACAACAGTTTAAGTTGCGATGGTTCTTTTAAATTACGGGGTCAGTTTTCGTATTCATAGGAGTTCAAACTCCTGACTTTGTCTGGCCAACTTCAGAGGGCTGCGTTTCAGCCATTTACTGTGTCTGCAGTTGGGGTTGAGCATGGGATTGGTGTGGTTGAGGTGTATGAAATAAAGTTCTGCATCATATCTGTCAATCTTGCCTTTGTCAAATAAAGCTGCTGTTTGAGTCATGGGGGGGTGGGGAACTTCATCGAACCCTCTTGCGGTTTTTTCCGGCAGCTCTTCCTCAGAAAAGAATGTTCCATCGATGAAAGCCAGGTCCACCTCAGACATCAGGGAGTTGAACTGCCTCTCAAAACTTTGCCAACTGTCCAGATCGGGTAAATATAGAAGTGCCCGATGCGGTGAACGAACCACATAAGCCACCGTATCGGAGTGTTCGTTCCGATGAGGTACTTCAATTGGTAGGGCTGTCAGGTGTCTATCCAGGGGAAAAGCCTCACCGGGGATAACAGTTCTTATCTGAAGGTAACCGTTTTCGAGCATGTTGGCCCAGGGTTGATTTGCACAGAGGAAATTGTGCATGGTGTCAGTGCAGTAAACTGGTTGGGCCTGTGCTCCCAGTGCCTCCTTACCTGCGTACCACAATCCCATGTAGTGTCCGGTGTGAGCATGGGTCAGAAGTATGCCGTCAGCCAGGGTACGCCCATCTGTATTTTTCTGTTCAGTGTGATTTTTCAGCAGCTGCAGTTGTTGGGGTAGATCGGGAGAGGCGTCGAGTATGAAGGTTTTATTCGTCTCAGGATTCCATATTCCCAGACTGCTGCGGTACAGATGGTCAGAAGACTCCCTCGCTGCCTCACATTGTTTACAGGTGCAGAGGGGGTGAGGAAGCCCACCGTCCTGAATGTTACCCAACACTACTGCTTTCATTTATAGCACATCCCGTCTGATAAAAGTTTGTCCATATTACGGCTAATTGAAGGCAGGTCCAGCTTATCACAGCGCGGGCTACATGGGTAATTGTGACGTGGGTTTATGAAAAACAAGGATTTGGCCCGATTCAGATTGTGCGAGGGTGTTGAGGGCAGAGGGGAATAAACCCTGCAGGTTTCGATATGACAGTCCATTCAGGAGGGGATTTACAGATCGCTGGAGGGGTTGGATTTGGGGGTTTTTGACTCTCTAATCTCTTCTTATCTGTCCTGTTCATTTCTGTCCTGTTCATTTACAGATGTCTCACCGGATTAATATGAGGGGACACAGACCACATCCCCGGGATAAAGTTTATCTGGATGTTTGATATGAGGGTTGTAGTGCATCATTTTGCGAACGCTCACGCAGTAATACTTGGCCAGTTTGAACATGGTGTCGCCCTTTCGGACCTTGATATGGGTGCAGAATGTGGTGCGGATCATCAACACCGGCCGGTATATTTTCCGCCAGCCCCGCTGCAGGTTAAAAATAACCTGCTCAGGTCAGCGGATGTGTGGGTGGTGTTGAACCATCGTGAGTTGTTCCAGCAGCAGGGCAGAAGAATGGGCGATGTCTATCAAGGACCGCTTGAGCAGGGCCAGTCAGTCCAGGACTGATGGGAGGGGAAATCTGATTGGCTTTCTGAGCAGGCCGAGATTTGAATATGGTACCTATCTACAGAATCAGGCTGACGACTACAGAGAAATGAGTTTTACCTTTGCGCTACTTGCCCCACGGTTGATTTGTCAGACGGGTAAACCGGACCAGGTACGCAGAGTTGCGGCGAGGATGCAGATGGGGGCACATGTCATTCAGTGAAGCGTGGAATGGGTTTGTGGGCCATCGACAGTA
>CAZRFK010000093.1:0-6300 GCA_964599275.1 uncultured Clostridia bacterium | reverse complement strand
ATTGGTAAAGTTCCCTGTCCAGCTGTGTGAGGTTTCATTAAGGCCCATGAAATAAAACATCAGGATATCTCCATGGCTTTGATGTAAGTGTCAACTACTGTGGCTGGATTGGTCAAGTTGAGTCTTTCAGGGGAAGGTGGGGGAGAATATATCTTATTCATCAGGTGGTCAAGATTGTACGGTGAATAGAGGTTCTGCTCTGGCAAATATTCTAAATATGGTCCATAAGCAGGCGCCAACGGTGTGACTCCTAAAGCAGCAGCTTCAAGAATCCCTACAGATAAGCCTCCATGGATCCAAGTGCTGGTGAGGATAGCTCCGCGGGTTAGATGGTCATAATATTGCTTGTCGTCATTGCATATTACCAGTTGCAGGCCGCGTTTACGTGCCTCACGGAGAAGAACTCTGGCCTCTCGGTCGTGCCATATTTCTTTCAGAGAGTTCTTGTGACACAGATGGTGTATTCGATAGTTCTCGTCAGCGAGCTTCTGGGTCAGCCAAACCTGCAGTACGTGCAGACGATCTGCGCAGAAATGTTGATTAAAGATCACAAGATCCTCCTCTGTCTTCACAGTATCGAGGTCCTCAAGTTTGCATCTGGAAAACGGGAAGCCGGAGATCACACTTTTTTTCCCAAGGACCGGATATCTTTCACAAATTCGTTTAACACTCCATGATGAATCCACAAAAAATTTGCTACACGTTTTGAGGAGTTGTATATTCCTCTCAGTTATGTGGTTTGGGGAATGCACGGATACAAGGACTTCACCAGACAAAGTGGATGTTCTGCTAAAGAAAGGGTTGTTAATGTCAGCGAAAAACCATATATCCTGACGGTTTGACTTCGACCCCAGCCGCTCCCCGTCAAAGCCTTCAGTCACGGAGATTTCTCTATAGGCGATTCCCCTGTCTCTTAATTCTTCTCGCACGGTTCTTTGATAGATCTCAAGTCTTCTGGTTTGGGGTGTGTTTTCAGTGACAAAAAAGAGCATTCAAAATCCCTCAAGATCTTTTGCTCAAAATGTGATTAAAGACTGTTTTGTATTGATGTAACTTTTGCTGGACCCAAAATTCGTCGTTACATTTTATGATCTCGGCGTTGCAGAGGTTCTTATCGTGATCGTTGAAGCGACTACGCGAGTAGGACAACATGACGCACAGTCTGGGAGAAACTGCATACACTGAACCTCGAAGAGTTCAAAATTGGACAAAAATGTGGTGAGATTATGGATAGTAATCCCCAATACTTGGACATGAAGAAGATTTTGAGCTGCATCGAGCGTTCTGTCAGGAACGGGAATCCTTTTTCTGTGGTCAGGGTCGGTCACGCTGATATGTTTGCCATAAAGAAGGTTGTGTGGGGTGAAGATATTAGCGATTTCGATCGTTACCGGCACTACAGTGGTATTACTGACGTTGATGAATGTGCAGTCAGGGGGATCATTCGAGCAGTAAGAAATGCAGATGTTGTGGGCACAGCACATCACAGCGCCCGATGGCAATCTCAGTTAAATCAGATTTTTGATAACTATAATATTTGTAACTCATTACATGGTTCAACAAAGACGGTTCTATGAACTATTGAGGGGATTGAAGGTGGTTCTGGTCGGTCGGCAGGCCCATGAGGCTACCAAAATAATTCGAGATAAAGGAGCAGTTTCAGTGCAAAGTTTGACAGTTGAGGGACTTGGAGATGTGGAGCGCCTTTGTCGATATCTCAACTATCATTCGCAGTTTGACCTGGCTCTCTTAGCCGCGGGTGTGCCAGTAACTATTGCTGTTCTTCGCATTGCAGAAGCTACCGGCAGGGTTGTTATTGATTTTGGTCATGCTCTTGATCTGATAATAGATGGTCCAGAATTGATTGATTGTCAGGAGTATTTCGAGAAGCTGGTCAGAGACTACAATGATAGCCTGCGAAAGGAGGACAGCGGTGTCTGAAAAAGTAACTGTGTTGATCCCCTCATACAACCCCGGCAGATATTTGAGGCATGCACTGAAAAGTGTATTCCAACAAACGTATTCGGAGTGGAAAGTCATTTTAGTGGATGATGCCTCGACGGATGGCAGCTTACACGGAGTGAAGTATTTCACCGGTTTCCCTCAGGTAAAGGTACTCAAAAATCAGAAGAATCTGGGACAATCAAAAAGCCTCAATATTGGTCTGGAAAAAGTTGATACCCCTTATACAGTGCAGTTGGACAGTGATGACTGGTTCCCCCCTCATGCATTGGAGCGGCTGGTAAAGGAAGCGGAGGAGTTACCCCGGGATGTCGGGGTAGTGCATGGGAACATGAGGATAGTAGTTGAGGAGTCTTCTACCAGCTCACCAGAACTGTCCAGTTCCTTAATCAAAAAAGGGAGACAATACGAGGACCGCCTTGATTTTCTAATGTCGAATTCTTCTGTATGGCCCAGATTTTACCACTCCTCGGCCCTTCGCGATATAGGCGGATGGCCAACTGATGATCCGTACGAGGGAAGATATCTGGAAGACAAGCGCATATTATTCAGAATGATCGAAGATTATCGTTTTCACTGGGTTGATGAGGTGCTATACGTTCACAGAAGACATGATTATAATCAGACGGATAACAAGATGGAGATATACAGATATATGACTGAATGGAACGTCAGAGATACTCTGAAGCGGTGGGGAGATAGCCGCGAGCCTGTTTTCGAGATCCATGATAACGGTTGGAAATACCTCATTGATTTGGTGGAACCATCCCAGGAGTAAGAAGTCAATCTGGGTGATCTGGTCGCCGAAGCTCAAGTGAAATATATTTACGAGATCCTATTCTTACCGTAATTACAGCGGCAGTGCCGCTAAGATTGATACCTGCTTTTCAGTTCCAGTATTTCTTCTCACGTAAGGGACTTCTTCTCTACCTTTCGATTGAAGTATGTTTGAGGGGATTTTCGGTAATTTTACTTCTTACATGGGGAGGTGTGTATCGAAAAGTGAACATACGCTGCTTTGCTGTAGTTATAGGGGTTATTTTTATTTCTATATTCTCCTCCTTCAACACCGTTCAGGCACATAGACCGATTTTTGTCGACAGTTCACCCTCACTTGCAGACCCGGTGGAAATCATTGACCCGGAAGTGTCCTGGGCAATCTATGGCCAGCTGGAAGAGGGCGAAGTAGATTATTTTAGGTTTACAGTTCCCTCAGGAGGTATTGAGTTTTATGCTCAGATGACAGTTCCCAAACGGGGAGGGGAGCAGGAATTTGTTCAATGGTTTGCTATCATAGGAACTGAACTCTCCTTAGATGACTCAATTTCAGTTGAATTACCATATGAGCATGGTGCTGTATTGGTGCCCCCAGAAGACGCACATGAAGAGTTTTTTGAACCCTTTACCCAGACTCAGTATTTACTCTGTCAAAATGCCAGAAAACAACTGTTGCCCGGGGTTTATTACCTGGGGTGTTTCATCCTGATGATGATACGGGTAAATACTCGCTCACAGTTGGTGAGCGTGAAGTATGGGGATGGAGAGACCTATTGCGATTCCCTGGCATCTGGTTGAGGGTTCGGCTATGGTATAATACAGGTCAGACCATTAGTTTACTGATTTCCATCATCGTTATAGGTTTTATGCTAGTTTTTTTTAGTCTATCGGCGGGTAACATGATCTTTGGCGGGTGAATAAAAGTGTTTCGGTTCTCAGCAAACCACTATGTAGTTCAATCACCATTTACTTGAAAAATGTAGGCACAATGAAGCTAATCTGCTTTACCCGAATGTTTACAGTTGCTGCAAATTCCCTTAAGCACCCGCAGTTAAAACTGAAAAAACCCCGCTTATTAGGTTTAGCAGGGGTTTAGCAGTGTGGGCGCGGCAGGGATCGAACCTGCGACCTCGTGAATGTGAGTCACGCGCTCTTGCCACTGAGCTACGCGCCCATTTTGGTATACTACAGTTTATTTTAATCTTACGGAAATGTCAAATTAGTTATATATAAGATGCTATGAAACATAGATAATATTATTTCGATTTTGTAGCTATGGCCATATATGTAGTGAATTTGAGCAATAAGAACTCTTAAGAGTTGCAAGTGATGGTCTAGGTGGTATAATAACGAACCAGATATTAATCTTATATTTTTTATCATTTTGCTAAAGTTTATATTATTTTGAATCTAAATTTGCAAGAAAGGGAGGCGGCAAACTGTGACTATGCCATCAAGCCTGGGTGCAATTTCTGATGCACTTTGGCAGGTTAGTGACCGTACCAAGCGTATGTTGAACCCGGTTGCACTAATCTCATTGTTTTCTGCTGGATCGGAAGGCGCTTCTGAAAATCATTCTTCTAGTAAATCCTTTACTTCTGATGAAACGGAGCCCGGAGGGCCCGGACCTGAGTCGGATGACTCGCGTGAATATGGTCTCAGGCAAAAAATTGGTCTTGTGGCCGGACCAGCACTGTTTGCTATTTTGCTCATGCTGCCAGTTTCTGAGGCCTTTACGGCTGACATGAGAGCAGCTTTGGCCTGTACAGCGTGGGTTGCTGTCTGGTGGGTCAGTGAATCTATACCAATTCCAGCAACTTCACTTCTGCCTTTAGTCTTATTTCCGTTAATGGGAGTTTTACCGTTTGATGAGACTGCAGTTGGTTATGCAAATTCAAATGTTTTTCTATTTTTGGGTGGTTTTATGTTGGCTGTGGCCATGCAGAAATGGAATTTACACCGTCGTATTGCTCTGGCCATCATTAACAAGGTAGGGACGAACCCATCTAGACTCATATTGGGATTCATGATAGCAACTGCAGGTCTATCTATGTGGATCAGCAATACTGCCACAACAATGATGATGATGCCTATTGGTGTTGCAGTAATAATACAGCTCGGATCGTTGGCGAAAGAACAGGGTATCGATGTGGATACAAGACCGACGAAGTTCTCTTTTGGTACAGCACTGATGCTGGGTATTGCCTACTCTGCCACTGTTGGTGGGGTGGCTACTCTGATAGGTACGCCTCCAAATGCGATTTTTGCATCTGTTGCCAGCTCAGTCTTGGAGCAGGAAATCAGCTTCGCTCAGTGGATGCTTTACGGTTTCCCTATCTCAGTTATCTTTACCTACATAAGCTGGGCTTATCTGGTGCGAGTTTTCCCCATCAACAAGCTAGAGGGACTCCGTGGAGGTCGTGAGGTTATACGTGATGAACTCGAAGAACTGGGCGATATGAAGAAGGCTGAGAAGCTCGTCCTGGTGGTATTCAGTGTCGTCGCTTTGACATGGGTATTCAGAAGCCTTTTCCTGCAGAATTTCTTCCCGGGATTAAGTGACCCACTCATCGCCATTTTGGGAGCGTTGGTTTTATTCTTAGTCCCAGTTAACTTTTCAAAAGGTGAATTTTTGCTTGATTGGGATTCTGCTTTAAACATACCATGGGGAGTACTGTTGCTTTTCGGTGGAGGTATTTCTATCGCTGCCGGCTTCACCGAAACCGGACTCGCTTCCTGGGTAGGGAATCAATTGGCTGTGTTGGAACACACCTCGATGTTTATTGTCATGCTGGCGATTGTTGGACTGGTAATAGCGCTATCGAATGTGACTTCCAACACCGGAACAGTTTCTATGATGCTGCCGGTGATGGTTGCCATGGCCATGGCCATGAATGTGCACCCGTACGCTCTTATGATAACCGCCACAACAGCTGGGTCTTTTGCCTTTATGCTTCCTGTAGGAACACCCCCCAATGCTGTGGTGTTCGGCAGCAAATACATCACCATACCGCAGATGGCAAAAGCGGGATTGTTCTTGACTGTGGTTTCACTAATTATATTACCGATAATAACTTACTTCTGGGTCCCTATCAGTTGGGGAGTCAATCTGCATGTCCCTCCTGTCTGGTAGAGGGGTAAATTAACTCTTTAAATCCGGCTGGGGTGGTTGGAACGCGCCAGCCGGATAGTTTTTTCAGTCACAGAAATATTCCCTGATCATTATTCATCCAAAACAGTTCCCTCCCCATAAAGTTACGCAGCTACTTGTGCTTTCTGAATAGAGTCTCTATCTTTCGCACCGGTTTCTGTTACTGTTTCACGATCTGCGTTTCACAGGAGGAATTTTCCTTCAGTCGAAGAATAAATACATGGCGTGCTGACCCCTGAGTTTATACGGAACGAGGTGAAGTTATCATCAGGATGCAATATTGTGAAGAATACCGGGGTGCGATTCAAATTTACCAGACTTCACCTACATAAAACCCGGAGCAGTGTCAAGAGGAACCGGCCTTTTGAGGGTCGGTTTTATAGTTTATCTATTGTTTGCAGAGGAGGTTA
>CAZRFK010000092.1:0-6750 GCA_964599275.1 uncultured Clostridia bacterium | reverse complement strand
TTTCACTGGTCATCGGCAGCAGCATGGCGGCTTTGTCCCTTAATCAATCAGAACAGTATCTCGAAGCGGTGCTGCTCCTTACCCTGATGGTAGGTATTATTCAGATCATTCTTTCGGTACTGAGGGTGGGCAGCCTGGTGCAGTACATTTGCAGCCCGGTAATAACGGGCCTGATGACTGGAGTGGCCATAATAATCGCTGTCGGGCAGCTGCCGAAATTATTTGGGCTTGAAGTGGGGCAGACCAGAGGCATCCTTCCCACCCTATATCAAACAGCAACTCGACTGCCGCACATCAATCATCTGTCAGTGGGGGTGGGGATATTCAGTTTCGGTGTCATCCTCGTGGTGCGCAGGTTCTTTCCATCATTTCCTGAATTACTGTCAGCCATATTTGCCTCCGCCCTGCTGGTGAACCTGTTTAAACTGGGAGGCGAACTTGCCCTGGTCGGCGAATTCAGCTCCTCGATACCAGCGTTCTCTGTCCCGCAATTTGATTACCAACTGTTGCGGGCTTTATCCAGCCATGCCCTGTCCATAGCTATACTGGGCTTCATCCAGGTAGCATCCATCATCGATTACATGGAAAAGCAGACATCACAGCAACCCAGACCCAACGATGAGTTTCTCGGGCTGGGTATTACCAATACGGTGTGCTCTTTTTTCAGCAGTTTTGTGGTTGGAGGTTCATTCAGCAAGAGTTTCGCCAATTATCAGTCCGGAGGCAAGACGCGTATGTCACAGCTTGTGGCCGGCCTTGCAGTCCTCTTTTTTCTTGTTTCCTTCAGCTGGGTGGTCGAGCGGATTCCGTTGCCCAGTCTGGCTGCAGTGGTGATGATGGTCGCCTATAGTATTGTTGATAGTGAAGAGATCGTGAGAATGTTCAGGACCACCCGGTTTGATGCCCTGGTATTTTCCACCACACTGCTGATGACCGTTCTGACTCCGCGCCTCGATTACGCCATCTATTTCGGAGTCATTGTATCGTTTCTTTTGCTGCTGCGTAGCACCAGCAAGGTCCAGTATACTCACCTGGAGGTGGACAGCAGTGAAGGAAGGGTGAATCAAAAGACCCCCAGAGAAACAGACGATGAAAACCATGTGGTCATTGACCTGTCTGGTACACTTCACTTTAACACCGCTGAAAATCTGAAGCAGAAGCTGGGGGGTAGCTTCAGCCCAGATACCCAATTCGTGCTGCGGGTGCGTGGGGTGGAGGATGTAGATGTGACAGTTCTCGAGGAGCTGAGGAAATTCATCCAGCAGGTAAAACAGCAGGGTGGTCGAGTGATTTTTTCGGGCGTGGATGAGGATTTCAGACAGTGTCTTAAAAACTATGAGCTGCTGCAGGAGATAGGCGAGGACAATCTCTTCATGCAGGACGATCAGCTACTATCTTCTACCAAAAAAGCTGTGGAAAAGGCCGAAAAGGAAGTGGAAGAGTAAAAGGAGGTGGATAGTAGCTGTTAGCTTTAAACACAATTGAACACCGTCCCTGCACCCAATTATAGATCCAGCGCAGCGTCCTCGAAATAGCCTCACGCCCAATAACGTTCGCCAATGTCTGGCTCACAGCTCACAGCATTCACTGGCAGGCCATGTTGCAGCAGGCAGTTCATACCTTGAGCATACCCTCCAGCGGTTTGGGAGGGAGTAGCCACTTATTCGAGGCTGGTGACGACCTGCGAATTCACATTATGCTTTTGAACCTTATTTTCTCCCGCAAGTTCAGCATTCAATGCTTCCAACGCCGAGAGATTCGCCTGGGACCATCCTGACGTTCACTGCATAGTTCTTCCCGTTTTACCTATCTAATGGAGGGATTCGGAGAAGAGGCGGAGGCGCAATACGCAACCTGCCTGCGGACGGGGCATCGACTCTGGGAAGTAGAGACCGTCTCGGTATGGGATTTGAGGAGATATTGCTGCAGGCTACGACAGACAGATACATGGTAAAGACAAAGAAATCCTCGAACAACGACAGCGTAACCATCAAAAAGATTTTGAATAACGAAACAGGAAAAACAGAAAACGCAATCAACGACATGTCGCATAAACACTACAAAAAAGTTCTCTATTCTGTGTGATTGTTCAGACACAATGCATTCATCTTCTGAAGGCAGTCCTATCTCACCTGTCTGAAGGAAATTGGAATGGACTGAGGCCATCGTCTCATATAAGAGAATGGGGTAAAATTCCCGGGCAACTGTTTTTGTGGATTGCGCACAAGTGATTAATGGTCTGGTTTCAATTTTACAGCTGCAAAAACCAATCTGCCGTGATGCAAAGGGTATTCAGTCCTTCTCCCGAATTGATAGAGTGTTCTGGGAAGAGATACTAATCAGGGAAGGGGAGTGGGGGTCCTTGCTGCTGGGTGGGGATATAGTGCCCTTTCCCGGGTAGTGATTACATATTTTGAAGCCGGAAAACATTCTTATAAACTATGCCAGTTAACTTTGACCGAAAATCCTACATGTCATCAGAGGTCTTCATAATTCTACTTATCCTATACTGCAGCCTGTTTTTTCGCTCCAGTGAACTTGTTGGGTAATCAATCTTTTGCGATACGGGAGAGAGGCGAAGAGACAGGGTAAGGCTGGAACTCCTATAATCGTCTGGAGGGTTACATTGATGTCCAAAACCTGTGGGGTGTACCTGGCTGTTGTGGGGGTCTTGCTGCTGATAGCTGCATCCGGCTGCGCATCTACTTATGAAGTTACAGTGGATGTAGAGCCTGAAGAGGGCGGCGAAATCGCCGGGGAAGGTGTCTACCAGGAGGGTGGATTGGTAACCGTTGAGGCTGCCCCCGAGGAAGGCTATGAATTTGTCGGCTGGCTAAAGGATGCAGACGAGATCAGCAGTGAGCAAACTTACACCTTCGAAATTGATGGAGATATAGAGCTCAGGGCAGAGTTCAAAGTTCAGCAGCATCAAATTTATCTGAGGACGCCAGCCGAGAAAGATATCGTATGACGCAGACTAACCTTTCCGACGGGATTTGCAGTTGTGCTTATCTCAGTAAAATCGAAAACAATCAGGTTAAACCCAAACCAAAGACCATGGTCAAATTAGCAAAACAGCTTGACTTACCTATCGGAGACTGGCTCAACTATTATCTTGGCGAAACAACAGGTTTATCGTTTAGCGAGTACCTTTACCTTGCTAGGGTTTTAATGAAAAGGAATCTATTTGAAGAAGCCGTTGAATGCATTGAACTGGCAGAGCACGTATTCAGAAGCATGCAGAATGATGCCCCATATACCTTTCGCTGTCAGTTCCTCGAAACAACAGCCCTATTAGATTTACACCAGGAAGCCTACACCAGTACACTGCAAAAGTACCAGAAACTGCTTGCTATGCGGAAGAGACGACCCTCTTGCAGGTACGAACTGGCCCATGCCTACTTCCTCCTGGGAAATACCTTCGTACATCTCGGAGATTAGAGTTGGATGATCTGTCTGCGGCATATGGTTTTATCCTGCAGATGAGAGATGCAGGGATAAATCTTTTATCCCTGTGCGTCAGGCGGAAGCAGGACACCTCATGACTCAGTGGATGTCTGTGTGACGAGGTGTGCTCACTTGGGCGAGACAGATATGTATATAATATTTCCTTGTTCTGTGTGTAGGCACAGCTGGGGCATCAGTTCCGAAGTTTTCGTCGAGGAAGAAGGAGCATGGTCATTCAGGTTGCCTGATACTGTGGGGCATGAGTGAACGTTTAGCTCTGCAGGTCTCAGGGTTATCCCCCTGAATGAGGGGGCTGACATTGCTGTCCGACCAGTTGACGCAGTCGAAAATCGGCTTTCGATGTTTGCAACTGAGGGTGTGCCGCAGTACGATGTACAATAGACGGGGGCATTCCCCGGATTTTATGAGAGTCAGCAGCAATTACGATAGCATCGGTGTCTCAAAATCAGCAGCCTTGTTGTAGGGGTATTAAACATTCATCTGTGACAGGAGTGGTATATATTTGTGGCCGATTTTCCCTGTTCAGCATTCCAGACCTGGTCGATGCGTATCCCTATGCTTTTTCTGAGGATGCGGAACCACGATACAACATAGCTCCATCCCAGTCGATACTCGCCATAGTCAATGATGAAAGTCACCAGGTCCGCTCCTTTCGATGGGGTCTGCTTCCTTTCTGGATGAAAGAGAAGTCCTCTGGGCTCATTAATGCTCGCGGTGAAACTGTGGATCAAAAGCCCAGCTTCAAGCGAGGTTTCACCGACCGCAGGTGCCTCATTCCTGCTGATGGGTTTTACGAATGGAGGGACGAGGAAGGGGATAAGCGGCCCTACCGCTTCACGCTCAAGGAGCGGAAGGTTTTTGCTTTTGCTGGCCTGTGGGATCCGTGGACATCTCCTGATGGAGAAACCATAAACACCTGCGCCATTATAACCACGAAGTCCAACGAGGTGGTGCGTTCCGTACATCACCGGATGCCAGTGATTCTGCCGAGGGATTCGGAGTGTACTTGGCTTGATGATGAGGCCGATACTCGATCATTGAAGGAGCTGCTGGTGCCTTATACCGGGGAACCTATGAAAGCCAGTCCCGTATCAAGTCGCATGAACTCACCAATGAATGATGATCCCGGAATATTGGAACCCCTACATGAGTCTTGATTTCAGGAAAAAAGAGTGCTGTATAGTTCCTTAAGGTCGAATAAGTGTTATTGTATTTGGAGCATCTCACGGAATTGTTGTTGATATATGATTTCTCCTTAAAGGTGGATGATAGATTGGGTGTTTTTCCGAGCAACTATTTGAGGCTGACAGCAGAAACTTTCGGCAGACCCTTCACTTAGAAGAACGAGACGGAACATTCCGTTGTGTTCGTATGACATTCAAGCAAACAATGTTTTGATTTTTGGCCTTTCTCTATGATCTCATTTCCCTAATTGAAGAGAAGCGGATTTGCAAAACGCTAACTGTGTTTTCATCCGAGCTCGCCTGGGATTGCATTTCTATGTTCGCCGTTACGGGGGAATCTTCAATAAATTCTTTTACAGGTGTGACATACAGTTGGCAGAGTGGACCTGTAAACTAGTTGAACAACATGACTGATTGTTGCTCATAAGGGTAAACCTGAGCAAATGACATTGCAATTAGCTTTTCATTATGTAAGCGGCCAATTTAAGATACCCATAACTCGACAGAAAGCGTTCCCGTTTGTGGACAGATAAGTTCCCCACTGTAGGACAAACAAAAAAGCTTACTCCTTTGTTTGGGGAACTTGGTACTTCTGAGACCACCAAGAAAGGAGCAAGCCAAAGTGAAAGTGGGATTAGATAAAGTGGGTGAGAGAAAATGATCGACCAGACAAAAAACTGGAGGTCCCCCTGATAATTATATGCCGACCTGAAATGCGTTTTTTGGCAGATCCGAATTTATCTGAACAAAGAGAAGACTGGGGGCACGGTGGCGTAGGATCTAAGTGCAAGAGAAGCCCCGGTGAATAATCGTAGAATCATGTGGTGATTCGAGGCACTCGCATTAAATTGTGGGGAGCAGCACCGACCAAGAGGGGGAAGTCGTTAGCTGCCAGGTTTACCATGAGAAGGACTGTTCTCAGTAGACCAGATGATACTACATCTTCTGTACCGCTCCCAGTTCATATCGAATCTATCTGCATCATTCCATTGTGTTATCGGTTATTACCGATAATCAACGTTATCTGAGCACCGATTGTTGTGACAGTGATATTTGCGGAGCGGTTGCTGAATGGGGGGAAGCGGCAGACCGAATCTAGACCAACCGGGAGTACAAGCCTTACTTGTGGACCGGGCCGGCGAGCAACACCGGACCCCGTCTTATCGCTCCTGCAGAATCATTTTTGCTACACCTCAAAGTGAGATAGGTCAATCACTCTCATATGCTGGGAACCGTCCGCACCGGACGCATCTTCAGCAGTTGGTCATCTGGGCTAATGGGAGACGCCAGATGGTACACAGTACTATAGGAACGAGTGACAATAAAATTTTTCGAATGCAAAAGAGTGCTAACGATGCCGAGTTCCGTTTCTCACCCCGCGAAAACCGTGCAGACGAGATAGATTGGTGTTGCGTGGAATGAAGAATCCTTCCCCTTCGCCGAACAGCGGGATTGTCCCATCCTGCTGTCAATATCGGGAGTTTGGTGTTACTGCTGCCATGTCATGGATGAAATATCTTATTCGGAGCCCCGGGTGATCGAATATATCAACGTAAAGAGGCATCGGCTGGGTTTCTGTTGTCCCATTGGTTCTTCAATAGCTTCTGAGCTGATGGTTGTTTGCATCATTTTTTGATGATTTTCTGTCCATACTGGCCCGTTTGACGTCCTTGAGATAACTAATATGGAAGGAAGTAGCATTCAGAGCGAGAAGTAGAAAAGAGAGGAATTAATGGCCAAATAGGATTTGCGAATACCGACAGAGCCCTGACTCCAGCGTGGCCGTGGGCGAATGCATGCTGAACTTCACCGAAAACCTGTGTTTGAGCAGGAGCTGTTTGTCCATGGTGTTGAATAAATGAAAAACCAAGTTGAAGGTAAACAGAGCACTAAGTCGCCGGAAGCGGCATCTGGAGGTATCATGACCATGGAGTCTGCTGACATGATTCTGAACATCGCACTGGGTTTGATCGCTTTAGGAGTGTTTTTTGGGATCGCATTTATCGTCTGGAATAGACCGGACACCGGAGAACGGACACCAGCCCAAAGTGCATCTCCTGATGAGGGATTTTTTGAGGACGAACCTGCATCCCCCGAG
>CAZRFK010000091.1:0-6800 GCA_964599275.1 uncultured Clostridia bacterium | reverse complement strand
AAAGAACCAGCAAAAGTGCAAGCAGTAAAGCTATCGAGCGTTTCAACATCCTGAATTCCCCCTTCTCGTTGGCCGATACAAAAACACGCTGAACCACTTTACTTGAACCAGAGACTATGCTCATCTAGTTAAATAAAAACTACAACATACTATGTATAATGTCAATATGGATAAATATCCCTTAAAAGCCAAATTTATTCTTTTCGGAGTGAAGTTTTTTCCCTGGATACATCTGTTCTGGCCAACCTGCTTAAAATTACAAACGACTCAAAAACTCCAGTATCTCTTCTCTGGCCTGTCCCCTGTCTTGTGCATTCAGAGCCAATTCCTCCAGTGGACATAGCCCAGTTTTGTTACGATTTTCAATAAATGATACCTTTTCGGAATACTGAACCTGCAGTCCTGCCTGCGACAAGTGATTGTGGGCAGGAGCACTGAGTATCTCCGCAAAAACCCCCTCTGCGATCTCCGAAAGAAACACAGAAGCTGCCAGACCCACTACCTTATCAGCCACATAGATAGGTCTAGTTTCGCGGGTTAACTCCTCCAATACATCAAGCAACGGTGCCAATCCTGCACCATCAGCCTCGGCCAAAACTTCTTGTTCACACACAGCTATTACGGATTTACCAGTCGATTGCAGCCTATGTCTCGCTATCTGCAGCGAATCATGTTCTTGTCCACTTTCAGTCATATGGTTCCCCCATTGGTCCAGGTGAGGTCCGACCGTCTTTGTTCGTAAATCTCGCAATCTCCGTCCGACTGGCAGACTCCCGGTGTGGCCATTTCTTCAGCTTCTCTAATGCACAAGTCATCCTGGGTCAGGTTGCAACGCGAATAAATATGCTTTCTTTCCACGACCCATCACCCTCCCGTCGCTTTGAGTGTGGGAAACAGCACGGCTGTTCCCCTCAGCAAACAGCAGATAAACCAGATATGTCTGCTGTTGCAGTTAACTTACCACAGACAGTATCAGCGTCAATTCTCCTGTACTTCTCTGAATATCAGTATGGATGGATATTTTGTCCTATCCCATACCCATCCCACCTTCCTGCCAATGCCCTTCTATTAGGGCCCACAACTTTATAATATTGTCTTACCTGGGTTAAAACCACCCCAGGTTCACAAAATAGCAGCTGCAGTATTGATGTGCGGTGGTTTTTGACCGGAAAAGGAAATCCTGATTCACTCATCCAGTGCTGATAATCTTTATTAAAAACCCAGGTTAAAGGTATGGTTAAGTTGAGTTATAATTTGTTAAGTTGCAGTCTGGATGCACTAATATTGAAAAATGGGAGATGATTCGAGTTGATAACTCATGAAGATATCGTAACCGCAAATGAAAGGCTGGAGGGACTTATCCACCGCACAACTCTTGACCCGTCTCACACCTTCAGCAACATGTCCAACGCAGAAGTTTATTTAAAAACGGAAAACCTCCAAAAAACAGGATCCTTCAAAATACGGGGCGCCTATAATTTCATGAGTTGTCTTCCCGAGGCCGAGCGCAGTAATGGTGTTGTGGCCGCAAGCGCAGGCAACCATGCTCAGGGCGTAGCCTATGCCGCGGGTATGGCTGAAATACCCGCAGTCATTGTAATGCCGGAAGGGACACCGATCTCCAAGATAGCAGCCACCAGATCCTATGGGGCTGAAGTAGTATTGCACGGTACTGTATTTGATGATTCCTACGACAGGGCGAAGGAGATCGCTGAAGAAAACAACGCAACATTTGTTCATGCTTTCAACAATCCACAGGTTATCGCCGGTCAGGGTACCATTGGTCTGGAAATACTTGAAGAACTTCCTGAGGTAGACGTCATTGTCGCCCCTATCGGCGGAGGTGGATTAATATCGGGTATTAGCGCAGCTGTTAAAACCCAAAATCCTGGTGTCCGCATAATAGGAGTTGAAGCAGCGGGAGCCGCTTCGGTTAAAAACTCACTTCAAGTCGGTGAGATTTCATCGCTGCAATCTACGCGAACCATTGCTGACGGTATAAGCATAAAACGCCCCGGCGACCTGACCTTTTCACTCATCAAACAGTACGTCGATGAAGTTGTCACTGTTGATGACAAGGAGATTGCCGCAACGGTAATGCTGCTTCTACAGCGAGCAAAGTTGGTTACAGAACCGGCGGGAGCCGCATCACTGGCCGCCCTATTGCACTCCAAAATTGACGTTATTCCTGATGACAAGACAGTTGCAGTGCTCAGCGGCGGAAATATCGACATGAATTTCATATCCCGCATTATAGATAAGGGTCTGGCCAAAACCGGTATCAGGGTCAAGCTCACCACCACCATATCTGACAGCCCCGGAAACCTGAAGCAGCTGCTGTCTATTGTCGCCGGGCAAAAAGCCAACGTTATCTCCATCCGACACGACCGCCTCGACCCTGAGGTGCCCCTAGATGAAGTGCAAGTCAATATGGTAATTGAAACCCGGGGACCAGAACACATTCACAGTCTGACAGACTCTCTGAAGCAAGCGGGTTACAGGGTTAGAGTTGATTAGTTCATCACCTGTCAATACGTGGAGTTCGCTTATGTTTCCATTCACAAAGGAGAACTGCTGTCCTTTATCGGCGAAAAAAAGGCTTTTCACCACTCTGCGTAGAAATTGTTGAATTGCACCTGCCAAGGCACCATCAAGAGGAGGCATCTTTTATGTCAGAAGATAAAGTACTTGCCAAGGTTAAACAGTACCTAAGACAACACAGAGATTCACATCTGAAAATCCTGAAACAGCTGGTTGCTCAACCGAGTATCAGTGCCCACGATGACGGAGTGACCGAATGCGCTCAGCTTCTGGCCGATATCATGCGCCAGCACTCAATTGAAGCAGAAATCCTGCAAACTCCCGGCCAGCCGGTAGTTTATGGGGAGCTCGATGGAATATCCGATGATTATACACTGCTTTGCTACGGACATTACGACGTGCAACCTCCCGAACCGATGGAACTTTGGGAATCCCCTCCCTTCGAACCAACCCTGCGAGAAGGCAGATTATTCGGAAGGGGTACCGGAGACAACAAGGGCCAGCTGATTGCTCATGTACTGGCGGCCGCAGCCTACATTGAAGTGGCTGGAGCACCTCCTATAAACATAAAATTCGTATTTGAGGGTGAAGAAGAATCAGGTTCTCCCTATCTCAGACACTTCGCCACTGAGCACAGCGACAAACTCGATGCTGACCTGGTTTATATATCCGACGGTGGGATGCATCCTTCCGGGGATCCAGTTGTCTCACTCGGAAATAGGGGCATAGTGGGCATAACCCTTGTAGCCGAGGGAGCAGACCGCGATAATCACTCCGGCAACAAGGGAGGCGTAGCCCCCAACCCTGTCTGGATGTTGACCCACGTTTTGTCCAGCATGGTCGATCCATCTGGAGAGGTACTCATCGAGGGTTTTTATGATGATGTTCGGCCTATTACTGAGGTGGAAGAAAAATTAATAGAGGAACTTCCTTTTGATGCCGAAGAATTCGGTGCCACCATGGGCCTTTCCCGCGTCCCCATGGAAAAACAGGAGTATTACAAGAGGATCATGCTCAAACCATACTTCAATATCAGCGGCATTTCTTCCGGTTATGTCGGCCCCGGAAGTAAAACCATTATCCCTTCAGAGGCAGAATGCCGGATAGACATCAGAATGGTTGCTGATCAAAAAAGCGAGGATATAGTTGAGAAAGTCACCAGACACGTCAAAAAAGTGGACCCACGGGTGAAAGTCCTCCAGAGGGGAATCGGCGCAATGGAGCCCAGCAGGACTCACCCTGAACATCCCGCAATAGAACCCATAGCTGCAGCAGCCAGAAACATCACTGGACGTAAACCCCACATCAAGCCCTCCGGCGGCGGAAGCTTACCAAATGCCGTATGGCCGGATGTTCTCGGTATACCGCATATAGGAGTGCCTTATGCTAATGCTGATGAGAACAATCACTCCCCCAATGAAAATATTCGGCTGGACTGCTTTTATCAGGGGATTGAAATAAGCGCGGAGGTATTCAAACAGCTCGCTTCCCACGATGGTTAATCATCACTTTCAATTCGAACCGCACCCACCGGGGCAACTAACAAGTGGGTGCGGTTCGAATTCTCGCACAATCATACTCTACGTACTCTGGGCCACATGCTCCTGCAGCTCGTCCAGCTGCTCCTGCAGCAGGCGTGGAATGTCCAGATTATAAGGACATCTCGGCAGGCAAACCCCACAGTCTTCACATGCCTGAACATTTTTTCTTATCATTGAGAGATTATCTTTCAGCCAGCTCTGTCCCAGACGGCGGAACCCCCGCATACTGCGCAGAACACGTGAAATCTCCACCTCATTGGGACAGGGCTGACAATAATCACAGGATCGACAAAATTCTGAGCCTATTTCATTTTTGAACTCCTCCAGCTCCGCCAGCTCAGCTTCTGTAAGCTCCTGTGGGGAATCAGCGAAGCCGACATTCTCCTGTACCTCCTCAACGCTGCTCATACCTGGAATTGTTAAAGTAATCCCCTCGGTACCCAGGACGTAGCGCAGTGCCAGAGAAGCTTCCTCTATCATGCCACCAGCAAATGGTTTCATGTTGATTACCGCAACATTGTGTTTTTGGGCCAGTGGGAGTACTTCAGAAGTGAAATCATCTTCCATGAAATTCAAGGGTATCATAATGGAGACAAATTCACCGCTTCGTATCAAACGCTTGGAAGTCTCTGTGTCATGAGACGTAACTCCCACATACCGGACCAACCCTTCATCCTGCGCCTCCCTTAATGCCTCCAGAGCTCCCCCATCTGCCATTATCTTTTCAAAATCCTCATCACTGCTGACGTTATGAAGTTGATAAAGGTCGATATAGTCGGTTTCCAGGTTACTCAGACTGGTCTCAAGCTCTTCCCGGGCTTCATCCAGGGTGCGTCTGGCTGTTTTGGTCGCCAGAACAACTTCCTGTCTGCGGTCCTGCAGAGCATAGCCCAGCTTTTCTTCACTATCTCCGTAACCGCGGGCGGTGTCAAAAAAATTGATTCCATATTCGCAGGATTCCAAAATTACCCGCCTGGATTCATCAAAGCTCAAAGATCTTATGGGTATGGCACCGAAACTCACACGAGCCAACTGTAAATCGGTACCCGGAATTTGAACATACCGCATGAATAGGTTCCCCCTTTTTCAAATGCAGGCTTGTCCAAGTTGTCTGAAAATTATCTTACTGAAACCGTAGGACTTATCTTCAACTGTTCGGTAATATGTTCCTGCCTCTCATCTGAGCAAACTTTAAATTAATCCTGTTCTACTTGCATAATATACCCCGTAAGGGTATATTGATGGTGAGGAGGTTTTAAAATGAACTGCTGTGGTAACACAAATGTGGTGAAGATTACTGTCGAAGGCATGACTTGTCCCCACTGTGTAAAAAGCATCAAGGAAGGTCTTTTGAAAGTTGACGGGGTTGCTGAAGTTGAGGTTGATCTGGATTCTAAAGAAGTAGAGATAATTGTTGAATCACCCGCTTCGAAAACCGCCATTTCCGACGTCATAGAAGAACTAGGATATGAAGTGAAGTAACTTGTTTGTTGATTTGGCAGCTGAGAAATCCACTCAGCTGCCTTTATCTTCTGTCCGGTTTGAATACAGATGTTGATCTTGTCATTGCATCCCTCCCTTCCGGTATCACTTCACGCCACACTCTGGCAGAACGTTTGTATTGTATATAATCGGCCAACTGGCCACTGACATTTGAGTAATATGGTTGAATTATCAGAAAACCCCTTGACAATGAATAGATACTAATTAATAATAATTACTGGAAACGGTGGTGGGCGCAATGATGCAGCGAGATAAAATAGAAGGCATTCTGAGACGACGGGGCTTACGAGTTACTCCCCAGCGCGTTGCCATTATGAGTTTTCTGCATGGTAATACCGACCACCCCACCGCCGATGAGATATATGAAACAGTTTCAGAAATTCAGCCATCAATAAGTCTGAACACGGTGTATAAGACCCTAGAATCTTTTGAAGAGGCCAATCTGGTATGGAGGTTCGCTGTCGGTCAGAAACAGAAGTTTCATTACGACCCGAACACTGAGATTCACCCGCACCTTACCTGTTCGAGATGCGGTCGAGTCGATGACCTGCC
This sequence comes from uncultured Clostridia bacterium, assembly GCA_964599275.1. Lineage (GTDB taxonomy): Bacteria > Bacillota > Sulfobacillia > SLMV01 > SLMV01 > PUMD01. Next base: position 663 of record CAZRFK010000091.1, on the reverse strand, counting down.
TGACGATGATGATGAAATACAGCAGAAAGTTGAAAAACTGCTGTTAGCACCACAATATCAGGTGATGAGAATCGAAATTAACGCTATCGGAATCTGTCGAAAGTGTCGTGAAGGTTGAAGTACAAATAGTTATTTTTTAGTCTCAACCAGTAACGGATATTACTTAATAATTACTACATAAGGGTGGATAAAATGAGCAGTAAGTGCAAGATGGGAAAAGCAAAGAAGTCTGATCTGGAGGAAAAAGTACACGCCAATTTCCGGGGAGAAACTTCCGAAGTAGGGCAATATCTGGCAATGGCCAAGCAGGCGCAGCGGCAGGGATATCCAGAGATCGCTGAAGTACTGAAAACAATAGCCTGGGAGGAAGCGGAACACGCCGCCCGTTTTGCTGAGTTGAATGATCTGATATGCGGTGATATACGTGAGAATCTGCAAATGATGCTCAATGGTGAATTGAATGCACAAAAAGGAAAAGCAGATGCTGTAGAAGAAGCCCAAGAATTGAATAAGCAGGATGCGGCAATTGTTTTCACCGAGACTTCCCGCGATGAGGGACGCCATGCTGCCATGCTGCGTGGACTTATATCCCGCTTTTTCCCCGGTGAACAATGCTGTGAGCAGTGACTCTCCCCCTCCCTGAAGGTACAGCAGCAGCAAGTC
>CAZRFK010000090.1:0-6860 GCA_964599275.1 uncultured Clostridia bacterium | reverse complement strand
CTGACACGATTCTCTCCAGCCAATCTCAAGTTGCGGTTTTTCGCCTGCTCGGACATCTTAGATGTACCAACCATAAGAAGTAACAACTATGTAGTTAAAAGACAGTAAAACGGACAAGAAAAATCCCCCAAGATGTGTCCTCCTATAAGATGGAAAAAGGGAGCTAAAAGTTTCCCGCTGAAAACTCGATCGAGCCGGGAGAACTCTCGTGGGCGAAAAGCATCACCGCTGGTCGGAGATACGAAGATAGAGATAGTGTTGGCTGGTCTCCTCTTAGACCAGCCAGTGGCCGCAGTATGTAGGGTATGCTTGTTTCATCGGGAGCATGTTCCAATTAGATGTATCCCGAGCTCTATTGCCGATAATATCGAATGTTACAAAATGCTCAGATGCCGTATTTTGTGCGAGGAAGGTGGAGATAAGAGGGAGGTTGAAACGTAGTCCAGGACTCACAAGCCTATTACCTGTGAGCGTTTCATGGGAAATTTGAGGTGTAAGCAAATACAGAATTACCACCATGAGAAGCAGCACCCCAACTACTCCCAAAACACGGACAATTGACATCTCAGCAAAATCGTATTCTTTCTGTCCTAAATTCATGTAACGAAATTCACCTCACTAAAACGGGAACAATTTTCACCAGTGCATAACTAACTATAGCCCCTGCCACCAGGAAGCGCAAACCACACATTACAACCATAACAGCATGCGTTAGAGCAAAAGAAGCCTTGTGCACGCAATAAACCTAGATGTTTTAGATGCTTTAACACATGCATTACAATGCGCTCAATAACACTGGCAGCGGTAAAGTTCAGGACAATTCTACATCTGTTCGACAGGTTCTACTCCCAGAATATTCAAAGATGCAGCTAGAATTTCTCTGCATCCAGCACATAGATAGAGCCTAGCTTGTGACAACTTTTTATCTGCACTCAGAACACGACAGTGAGTATAAAAATTGTGAAACTTAGCTGCAAGTTCAAGTACATAATTGGCTAGCCGATGCGGCTCGAGGTTACCAGCAGATTCTGAAATCACATCAGGGAAGTCCCCGAGTTTCTTTATCAGCTGATGCTCTGCATCCTCTTCTAACACAGTAAGACCACCTGAACTGAGTTGAGCAGGACCCGGCACCTCATACCCCTGCTGTTCCGCCTGTGAAAAGATACTGCAAATACGGGCGTGCGCATACTGTGCATAATAAACGGGGTTTTCCTCAGATTGTGATTTTGCCAGTTCCAAGTCAAAATCCACGGGGGAACTGGAAGATTTCATTATAAAAAGAAAGCGGGCTGCATCCCTGCCTACTTCATCAAGCAGCTCCTCCATGGTGATAAATGTGCCCTGACGCTTGGACATGCTAATTTCTTCTCCATCTCTGAGCAGCCGCACCCACTGCGAAATCAGAACTTCAAGCGCTTCTGAATCTAAGCCAAGCGCTGCAAGTCCAGCCCGGAGGCCGGGAACATGACCATGATGATCAGGGCCCAAAACATCAATCATTCGCTCAAAGCCTCGTTCCAGCTTGTCTTTATGATAAGCAAGATCCGGAAGCAAATAGGTGAAAGCACCATTGCTTTTGACTAAGACCCTGTCTCTATCATCAGTGAAATCGCTGGCTTTTAACCAGACAGCACCCTCTTTTTCGTAGGCATATCCTACATCACGCAGCTGTTTGATCACCTTTTGCGGACCGTCTTTTTGCCTGATTTCACTTTCTTTGTACCAGCGATCAAACTTAACACCATATCGTTCTAACAAATCCTGATGCTGTTTGAGGATTTCCTCGGCTGCAAAACGACCTAACAGCTCTTGACGCTGATTGTCAGACAGCTGCCATATCCGCTCTGCATCTGCAGGGTGTCGAAGTTCAAACTTCTCAGCCAAGTCCCAGACATAATCTCCCGGGTAACCTTCCTCCGGAAATTCTAAATCCTCCCCCTTGAGCTGACGCAGACGTACTTCCATTGAAAGCCCTAAGGCCCTGACTTGGCCACCACTGTCATTAACATAATATTCGCGCTGCACAGACCAGCCTGTCTTATCCAGCAGATTACATACCACGTCACCCAACACGGCAGCACGTGCCTGCACTACTACCAGGGGGCCAGTGGGATTTGCACTGACAAACTCCACCACTACCTTACGGTTATCCCCCAGGTCTACAGTTCCATATTCGGAACCACTGCATCGAATATCGGACAGCATTGCCAGTCTAAACCCATCAGAAACCTGAAAATTCACAAACCCGGGCCCAGCAACATCAACACTGTCCAAATACTCTGATTCATCTACGAACTGGGCCAAATGTTCACATAGCTTTTCCCCAATACTGCGTGGGGATTCTCCTGTCACCTGACCATAAACAAGTGCAGCATTAGTAGCTGCATCACCATGTGAGGGATCCCGGGGACGCTCTACTGTAAACGAACCCCTATCCAAATTATCCGGTAGATGTCCTTCATCAACCATGGCCTGCAAAGCATTACAGATATTACCTCTAATGTATTGACGCATCCATCTATTACTCAGTCTTTCTGTGTCAATGTCACCCAATCCTTACACCTCTTTCTATTGGCACCAGATGTATTGAATTATTATACCAAAAACTTCGTAGGTTTTTTCATTAGCACTCAATAGCTTTTCTCTTTTTGTATTATAATGGCTATGAGGGGAACACTCATAGCTGCTTTGCTACCGAGAGGGGTGGAACTCATGCCTGGAAAAGGAAACTATCAAGTTCAAAAAATGACCGGACGACCAGCTGCTTGTAATTGTTATATTCTCACCGATATCAATTCTGATGAAGTATGGATAATTGACCCCGGTATAGACCCGGATGAAATAGCCAGCATAACCAATGAGCTTTCCGTGGAGAAGATAATACTCACCCATGCACATTACGACCACATGGGGGGACTGAGTGGGTTATTTGAGGCAACCCAAGCCCCCATATACCTGCACAGCAATGAACTGGAAGTCTACAGAGATCCGCAGGCTAACCTTACCTTTATGGACCCTGACCAGTCAGGTAATCTACCGGACATAGATTGCACCCTGAGCGATGGCGACCAGATCCAATTAGGAGATGCATCCTTTACGATTCGTCACACTCCTGGTCATACTCCTGGCAGCCTTATACTGGTAGGTCCATCAGAGGTTTTCACCGGGGACACATTATTTGCGGGCTCAGTCGGCCGCACAGATCTACCTGGCGGTTCAAGCGACAGTCTGCATGATTCCCTGCAGAGATGTATCTCTAAACTGCCACGCAAACTGACTGTTTATCCTGGTCACGGACCAAAAAGTTCTATAGGGGCCGAGCTGGACAACAACCCATTTTTGCAAAATCAATAAACCCAACTTGAAAAATTGTGACAAACGCGGCTCAATCAGACCAGATACAGCACAACAGGGTGCATCTTCAAACATATACAAGCGTCCCCAGTGTGCCACTGTACACTGGGGACGCAAATATGCTAAGCCTCAAAGCGACTTATAGCTTAACTGTTCTCTTCTTCAAACTCTTTTATTATGTATGCAATACTTGAAGCGTGATCGGCGATCCGTTCCAAATTTGATAGCAGGTCTAAAAAGATCACACCAGACTCAGGATAGCATTTACCACTGTTGAGGCGCTTAATGTGCCTGGCTCGAAGTTTCTCTTCCAGGTTATCTATCCCTTCCTCGATACAGAGTACATTTTCTGCCAACGCCTCATCGTAGTCTCCATCTGCTTCTAAAAGATCTCGGGACTGCTTGAACGCCTTCTTAACTTCGTCGTAAAGCTGATGGGCATCTGCGGTGGCCTGTTCGGAAAAAGGAAGACGGTTATCAAACTTCTCTTCAGAGAGCTCGGCAATATTTTCAGCATGGTCGCCTACTCGTTCAATATCATTTGCTATATTCAAAAGCAGGTTCATTTCTCTGGAGGAAGATGCGGAAGCCTCAGTCTCAGATAGCCGGACCAGATATCTTATGATAGCTGTTTCCAGATCGTTGATTACATCTTCTCGCCTGAAAGCCTCATTTCGACACTCCTTGTCATCCTCCAAGAAAGCAGTCATGGCTTTTTCCAACATTTCAGCAGCCACTGCTCCCATTCGAACCAGCTCACGCCGTACCTGTTCAAGGGCCATTTCCGGGGCGTTTAACAACAATTTATCAGATATGTATTGAGGTCCGTACCTGAGCTCCGTAATTTCTCCCGGGATAAGAAAGGTTACCAATTTAGCAAGCAGATAAATGAAAGGTAGTTGAACAACTGCATTCGTTATGTTGAAAAACGTGTGAGCATTTGCTAACTGCCGCATGGGTGACAGGGGTGCAGTCTGCTGAATCACACCTGCAAAGGTTGGCATTATCAACACAAACAGGGCTGCTCCAACCAGATTGAACAGAAGATGACTCAACGCCGCTCGTCTGGCTGTTATCGACGTACCCAAGCTTGCCAGCAAAGCGGTTATTGTGGTTCCCAAGTTATCACCAATAAGCACCGGCAAGGCAGCTGTAAGTCCAATGAGTCCCTCCTGCGCAAACCCCTGTAAAATTCCGATGGTTCCGGAGCTTGACTGCAAGCAGGCAGTCATTCCTGCCCCAACAAACACTCCAAGCAGAGGCTTGTCCGACATTGACAGGACCAGGTTCTGAAAGCTGGGCTGATGCCTGAGGGGTGCCACAGCATCGGTCATTACCGTAAGACCAAAAAAAAGCAGTCCAAAACCCAGAATAGTTTGCCCAATATTCCGCGCCGAGCGCCGCTCAGAAAACAAAATCACAAATGAACCTATTCCGATCGCTGGCAGACTCAAGTCGCCCAGGTTAAATGCAATGACTTGAGCAGTAAAGGAAGTCCCGATATTAGCTCCCATTATCACTCCAATGGCCTGTGGAAGCGTCATCAATCCTGCATTGACCAGGCCAACCACCATAACAGTTGTGGTACTGGATGATTGGATGACTGCAGTCACCACAGCACCGGTAATGACCGCCAGAATGGGGTTACTGGTGATTTGCCCCAATACTCTGCGCAGTTTTTGGCCGGCTACTTCCTGCATGCTTTGGCTCATAAAACGAATACCGAAGAGAAACATCCCCAGCCCACCAAAAAATGTGACTATGAGGGTGGCGAAGTCTACATCCATTTTGTCTCTCCCCTTAGTACAGTCCTGGTTAGAATCGATTGCGTCACCAAGTTACACAGTTCACCCATATATTTATAACATTTGTGAGGCTCAAGGGGAACACGTAACATATTGCAATCATTGTCAGTATGGTGGCTAAGTTCCCATGATACTGTAGCCAGCATCTACGTATAACACCTGTCCAGTTATTCCGGAGGCCCAGGTCGAAAACAAAAATGCAGATGTATTACCTATTTCAGCAGTTTCAACATTTCTACCCAGCGGTGACTTTTCTGCATGCTCGTTCATCATTTGCACGAAATTTGGAACCCCCCGAGCAGATAGTGTATTGACAGGCCCAGCGGAGATTGCGTTTACCCTTACCCCCTTTTGTCCCAGATCCCAGGCCAGATATCGAACCGTAGCCTCCAGAGATGCTTTCGCTATCCCCATCGCATTATAGCCTGGTACCACTTTCTCTGCCCCATAATATGAAAGGGTCACAACAGAGCCCTGCCCGTCCATCAATGGCGCAGCCCGTCGGCAGACTTCAATTAGTGAATGTGCGCTGACCTGTTGTGTCAGCTTATAATCATCCCATGCAGTATCCGCAACCGGACCCTTTAATGCTCGGGGCGGAGAATATGCCCAGCAGTGAGCCACAAAATCCAGCCCACCCCACTTTTCATCGATATCCTTGAAAACTTGATCTATTTGCTTTGGTTCTGTAGCATCACATGCCCAAGTATGTATCTCTGGAAAGTCATCGGCATTTTCCTGCACCAGATCATGGACACGAGATGCAAAGCGTTCGTTTTGGTAGGTAATACCAAGGCGGGCTCCCTGCTTGGCAGCAGATTTTGCAACATGCCAGGCTAGGCTCCGTTGATTAGCCACCCCCAGGATCAAACCTCGTTTGTCTTTGAGTACTGGTTCCATTAGTAATCACCCTCCGTTTTCTCAACGATGATAAGGCTCTCCCGCACTAATTTTGTGGGCTCGGTAAATCTGTTCTAGTAAAATCATAGGTACCATTTCATGAGGAAAAGTCATTCGTGAAAGAGATAAAGACAACCTGCACCTGCTTAAGAATTCGTCGGACAGCCCAAGTGGTCCCCCAATAAACCAGACCATGTGGGAATGTCCTCGCGAAGCTCTTAAGTCGATAAATTTCGCAAGGTTTTCAGAGGTGGTCTGCTTACCGCGTTCATCCAGCGCTATCCAGTACGTTGAGGCAGTTTCAGGAGCACTATCAGCAAGAGCTTGTGAGTGTTTTTTTACAATCTCCTGCCGTTGATGACACGATGGCTGGCCGGGGTTATGTTGTTTTCGGACAGTAAGCACCTCAATTCGCGCATAATTACTAAGGCGTCCCTTATAATCGGACGCCCCTGCCTTAAAGTAAGTTGTGTTGGTCCTTCCCACTTTAACTAACGTATGCCTCATCATTGCGGCATGGTCCCCAACACTACTTCTGTAGTTTTCAGATCTCCATCTCTCACAAACTGAAAAGTCACGGCGTCTCCCGGCGAGCGCAATTCCAACTCTGCAAGCAAGTCCACTACTTCCTTGAGTTCCACATCATCTAAACCCACCACTACATCACCTTCCCGCAAACCACCTTGGTCTGCAGGACTCTGTGATACAACTCTGGCAAGATAAACACCGCGGTCTGTATCAACGTCTGCTCCTTCTTCACGGGCATCCTGGGCAGATATCACACTGACCCCCATCCAA
>CAZRFK010000089.1:0-6891 GCA_964599275.1 uncultured Clostridia bacterium | reverse complement strand
CAGTTCAAAAACCTGGTTCTTGTGATATTTTATTGAACTAAAGTTTTCCTTGTGAGATTCTATTTCAATACACTTCTAGAAATTCCTGCCTTGTTACAGTTTTCACTAGACTTGTTATATTTTTCACTATGTCGGGCTGTTCCTGTGAAGCACATCGATCCTGTTATGATGGTTTAAGTACGCTTACAAATAAGAGACTAAGCAAGGGGGCGGACCCGTGGGCATCAGAAAAGGTTCGGTCAAGCAGGAGCAAGACACAATAAGAAAAATGATAAATATATACTGCAGAAATAAACACCAACAGCAGGACAATCCCTATTCGAAATGTCAGGATCTTTTGGCGTATGCCAAAGAACGGCTCAACAAATGTAAGTTTGGCGATGATAAGCCCACATGCAAAAAATGCAGCATCCACTGTTACAGGCCTTATAAGCGAAAAAAATAAAGACGGTGATGCGTTTTTCAGGCCCACATATGATCCTGGTTAATCCTGTAGACGCCCTCAAAAGCATAATATCCTGGAGCTGCTGAAGCCACAACTGGAAAAGAGGCGGAGTACAAAAACAAAATGAAGATATCGCTGGTACCTGTTCATCTGACTGTAATGATAAGTTTTTTTTGATAATCTATCCCTGCTGCATTTATCGTCACTGATCCAGCATTTTATTACCGTTTTTTAGCGAGAAAGCCTCGCTAAAAAAAGTAATAATCGGGTTGAATATCATATCAAATCCACGTCCTCTTGAGATTCAATATTCTCACGAGGACCGTCTTCTGGTCCCATTGGCATCTCCCCCTGTTCCACCAGCTCGCAGAAAAACTCTACTATCTGAGGGTCAAATTGGGTTCCGGCACCGCAACTTAGCTCTGTCAGTGCTTCCTCTATGGATAGGGGTTGTCTGTACGGCCTGTGGTGAGTCATGGCATCATAAGCATCCACCACGGCTACAATCCGCGCCAGAATGGGAATCTCCCTTCCCTGTAATCCCTGTGGATATCCCGAACCATCCCAGTGCTCATGATGAGCCAGAATATCACTGGCCACGTGCGCAAATTCCTCAGTTGATGATACAATGCGATAGCCCATCTCTGGATGCCTTCTGACAGCCTCCATCTCTTCTTCAGATAGCGGACCTGTTTTTGTGAGTATGTCCTCAGAGATGCTGACTGTGCCTATATCATGTAACGATGCCACAAGGGCCAGCCGGTCCAGTTCACTGGGGGATAAACCCAACTCCTCACCCAGACGCAGCGACATCCGCTGCAGCCTGCGGGCGTGCTGCTCTGTTTCATGGGTATTGACTCCGAGAGTATTCAGCAGCGTGGTCAGAATGGAGTTTTTGGTACTTCTGCTTTTGGAAAGCTTCCTCTTGTACATGATATTTTCGGCTTCCTTCAAAAGAGCGTGTATATCCTCCTGCGGCTGCTTTTTGGTGGCTGCCCCCATAGAAATGGATATCGGGACTTTCGACTGTGATACGTTTTCACAGGCCTTCAAGATCCGTTGGTAAATATTCTTAGCCTGTTCCGATGTGGTGTCAGGTAGCAAAACCAAAAACTCATCGCCGCCCCAGCGGGCAACTATATCTTCCTGTCGAGACGATGTTTGCAGAATCCGAGCCACCTTTTTCAAAACCTCGTCTCCCTCTTCGTGACCAAAGGTGTCATTCACCAGCTTCAAACCATTGACATCGGCCATAATGATGCTGATAGGCAGCTGGCGGGGCACATCCAATCGCTTCATTTCCTGCTCCAGATAAGCGCGATTTTGCAGTCCGGTGAGACTGTCATGATAGCTCAAAAACCGCAACCGTTCCTCTGCAAGGCGTCTTTCAGTGATGTTTTCATGTGCAATCACAACGTGATTGGGATTGTCGTCATAACCCACATGACGGGTTACTCTGCCGGTAAACCATCGCTTCTCATCCGGTGAATGACAGGGATACTCCAGCTCAAACAACTCCCGGTCGCCATCCATGACCGAACGGATACCGGCTGCAAAACGTGTGGCTATTTCTGCACCCTCGCCATCGGCCTGCTCGCATATCTGCAGGTAATTGACGCCCTCCTGCACACTCTGCATATCTGCATCGTTTTCCATGGCAAAATCAATCCACGGTTCATTTACTGATATGATATCTCCTTTTTCATCAAGTACGCATATATTAGCACTGAGAGAATCAAGCGTTGCCTGAATAAGATTACGCGACTGCCGCAGCTGTTCCTTCATGCGGTGCTGCTCTGTGACGTCAGAAAAGACAACCACCACCCCCAAAAACTCCCCTTCCTCTTTAATGGGAGAGGCGGTGCAGGTTATCTTGCATTCACTGCCATCTCTGGCAATCAGAGTCGCATCCGAACACGTCCGCGGATCATCTTTCTCCTGTAAAACCGTGTGAACCGGACGACGTACTCCCTCACCCTCTGTATCGTCGATTTGAAATATCTTCTGGATTGGTTTTTGCGCTGTCTCAGCAAAATTCCAGCCGGTAAGCTCTTCAGCCATTTCATTCATCCGGACAACCCTACCATCGGGGTCGGTTACAATCACCCCGTCCCCAATGGACCGCAGGGTTATCTCGAGATTTTTCTGACTCTCCTGCAGTGCTTTTTCTGTCTTTTTTCTTTCGGTAATATCAACCATGAAACCCCGTAATCTGTCGGGCTCTTCGGAATCATCCATCTCCACAGTCACCTCATCGCGCAACCAGGCAACTCCGCCGTCTTTTTTCAAAAAGCGGTATTCAAAAACGTGTTCTTCTCCCCTGGCGGTACACGACATACAGTAGTCTACGGCCCACTGCCGATCTTCAGGGTGGATAGAATTGATCCAAAAGTCCAGATCAGTCCATTCCTCAGGTGAATAACCAAGTAGCTTCTCCGACTGTGGTGAGACGTAGGTCCATCGGTCTGCTTTTATGTCATATTCCCATAAAATTGCCTTCACCGACTCAGTAACTCGCTGAAAACGTTGTCTGTCCTGTCGTAATTCTTCTCTCGCCCGGTGTGCATCGGTAATATCCCGACTTATCTCTATCAGTCCAGTGATCTCTCCCTCAGGCTCTGAACGATGCGGATACACCTGTACATGCCAGTGCCGGCCATCAGGAGTTACCATTTCCCTATCCTTCCGCTGACCCGAATTCAGAGTGTCAGGCACCGGACACCCCTCACACCGACTGTCTTCATCAAAGCGCGCCTCAAAACAATATCTGCCCAATATATCGTCCATAGACAGCCCCAACGACTCCCTGGCCGCCTCATTGGCCCAGAGGATCTTTCCCTCGATGTCCTGATAGATAACCACCTCAGACATGGCGCTGAGGACAGTATCGACAAATGTCTTATTTTCCATCATGAATCCCATCATAAACCTCCAAGAAAAATTAAATATACCCCGAATATACATGTTCCTTCTATATTATGTAAGGACTTCGTTATTCACTGCAGGGAACTGCTGCTGAAACTATCACCAATAACACGGATGCGGGGATTACGAGACCTAGGGTTGAAACTACCTTGTCTCAAAGTTTCTACCCGGTGTCCGTTATGATTGAAAAAACAGGTACTCAGTCTACATGAAATCGTACTGTTATAATATTCATATATTTATTATCAATTTTTTTATAAACAATATCAAGTATAGCAAATATGTAATGATACTTTATGTTGGCATTTCAACGGCTTAACTCCATTTTGAAAGGACTAAGATAGGCCAGGGGAGATGCCCTGAAGGCGACATTTTTCATTCCCGTTGACAGGGATGAGGGATTACCAAATCACCACAAAAAACAGTTGATGAAAATATAATGCAGCCCAGGTCACCAATTGCGCAAACAAGTATAATAGTTATTTATTACATGAAGGGAAAGGCGCCTATATCCAATTCACATTCCACCGAACCTTGAACGACATGTTATGAATAACACCAACAAAATAACATAACTTCCGAAAAATTCAGCCAGGGTTTCCCTGTAAAGATTTACGCCAGATACCTCTGAAGGTTTCGTTGCACTATAGCGGCAGGTATTGTAAACTGAAGGAAAGTGATGAACTCTCATGAGCGGGCTCACCGACGTGGACAGGCATGATTTGATACTGATTATGTGGGTTTATGCTCTCACATTATGGTTGCACTACTAGAAGTTGGTCCATTCCCAACATCAGCGCACTTAGAAATAATCTACGCACTACAAAACTAAATCCAAGATATTGCCAAAATGCAGGTGAGGCCCTATCTAAAATCACTAACCATACAGTACGAGGAGGGAAACTGATGGGCAAAAATAACAAGTGCCCGATAACAGGAAGGACGAATGGTAGCACTGCAGGCAGTGGTACCACCAATGAGGACTGGTGGCCAAAACAGTTGAACCTCAAGATTCTTCATCAGAACTCACAACTCAGCAATCCCATGAATGCAGAGTTCAACTATGCTGAGGAATTTAAAAAGCTCGATCTTGAGGCCGTCAAAAAAGATCTACATGCGTTGATGACCGACTCAAAGGATTGGTGGCCTGCTGATTACGGTCACTACGGGCCGCTTTTCATACGAATGGCCTGGCACAGTGCAGGCACCTATCGGATGGGTGACGGACGCGGCGGTGCGGGGTTTGGTACTCAACGCTTTCCGCCCCTGAATAGCTGGCCGGACAATGCTAATCTCGACAAAGCACGGCGTCTTCTCTGGCCGATCAAACAAAAGTACGGCAGGAAGATTTCCTGGGCCGACCTGATGATCCTTGCCGGCAACTGCGCGCTTGAATCGATGGGATTGGAGACCTTCGGCTTCGCTGGCGGACGGGAAGATGTCTGGGAGCCGCAAGAAGATGTTTATTGGGGCTCAGAGGATGAGTGGCTTGGAGACGAACGCTACTCCGGCGATCGCGATCTTGAGAATCCTCTTGCCGCCGTACAGATGGGTCTCATCTATGTAAACCCGGAAGGGCCGAACGGAAATCCAGATCCTGTCGCTGCAGGTGTTGACGTTCGCGAGACCTTCAAGCGTATGGCCATGAACGACGAAGAAACCGTAGCGTTGATAGCCGGTGGACACACCTTTGGAAAGTCTCATGGCGCAGGAGACCCTGCCCACGTCGGTCCGGAACCTGCGGCCGCCCCCATCGAGCAGCAGGGACTCGGCTGGAAGAGCAGTTTTGGCACTGGAAAAGGTAAGGACACCATTACCAGCGGTATCGAGGGAGCTTGGAAGCCAAAGCCGACTCAGTGGGACACCGGTTATCTGGACGTGCTGTTCAAGTACGAGTGGGAGCTGGTCGAAAGCCCGGCCGGCGCACAACAGTGGCTGGCCAAAGATGTCGAAGAAGAGGACATGGTGGTTGATGCGCACGACCCTTCAAAAAAGTACCGGCCCATGATGATGACAACGGACCTATCTCTGCGGTGCGATCCCATTTATGAACCTATCGCCCGCCACTACCGGCAAAATCCTGATGAGTTTGCGGATGCTTTTGCACGTGCATGGTTCAAGCTAACTCACCGTGATATGGGACCACCCTCACGCTATCTTGGCCCTGAAGTCCCCGAGGAAAAACTGATTTGGCAGGATCCCGTTCCTGAAGTCGAACATGAGTTGATAGACGAACAGGATATCGCCAACCTCAAGCATGAAATCATTGATTCTGAGATTTCGATCTCCGAAATGGTCTCCACAGCCTGGGCATCGGCATCCACTTTCCGCGGCTCCGACAACCGCGGCGGAGCAAACGGAGCGCGCATCCGTCTCTCACCGCAGAAGGACTGGGAAGTCAACGAACCAACTAAACTTGATCATGTACTTCAGGTCCTGGAAGGGATTCAAGAGAAATTTAACAATGCTCAGTCCGGCCAGAAGAGAGTTGCTCTCGCTGACTTGATCGTTCTTGGTGGATGCGCGGGCATAGAACAGGCGGCAGCAAATGCCGGGCACAGCTTGTGCGTGCCGTTTTCACCTGGACGTACAGATGCCACGCAGGAGCAGACTGATGTTGATGCAGTCTCAGTGCTCGAACCGGTTGCAGACGGATTCCGCAATTATCTGAAGACCGAGTTTTCAATATCAGCTGAGGAACTCCTTGTTGATCGTGCACAGCTTTTGAATCTGACTGCTCCGGAGATGACAGTTCTGCTAGGCGGTATGCGCGTCCTGAATACTAATTATGAAAACTCTCAGCACGGTGTATTTACTAATAGACGGGCAACGCTGACCAATGATTTTTTCATAAACTTGCTCGACATGGACACCACCTGGACGGCGGTATCCGAAGATGAAGAACTATTCGAGGGTCATGATCGCGAAACGGATGAACTCAAGTGGACCGCCACGCGCGTTGATCTCATCTTCGGCTCAAACTCCCAGCTACGGGCAATTGCGGAAGTTTATGCCTGTGAAGAGTCTCAGGACAAATTCTTAAATGACTTCGTGTCTGCCTGGAACAAGGTGATGAATGCTGACCGTTTCGACCTTGAATGAATCAGAGCAGGCCAGATTTATATTCAATTTATGATCTGCCATGGAAATCTCAATGACGGATAGCTTTTTCAGTAACCCCGGAACTTATAGAGTAAATCGTGGTACAAAAGTGAGGTTAACAATTGTAACAAGAGAATGATTTTTGGTAATAGACAGCTGACATCCACAGAAATCAGCCCAGCCAAAACTCCTCAATCGTTACACAGGAGGGCAGCCTGGTCTCGCAGGGGCCCTCCTGTTAATAACCATCAGTGTGTTACATAATTGCCCAATTTTCCTGCAAGCAACACTCTATCCTTCAGTCCCTCCCCTTTGAAAATACAAGATTCAGTACAACTATATGGGTACGGGTGATCCTGTCAGGAGAGTCTTCCGTATTTTGCAATGAACAAAACAAGATACCCAGAGGTCGAACTCGT
>CAZRFK010000088.1:0-7061 GCA_964599275.1 uncultured Clostridia bacterium | reverse complement strand
CAAAAAACTGGGTAAATTGGCACCACAATTGTTCGGATTGGAGCCGGTCGGAGCCGATGCAACCTGAAAAGGAGAAGGATTATCTCATCCTAAAGGTGATTTCAAGATAATCTGGCTTTCATCTTATTTCTCGTCTGATATTGAGTGATTTGCAATTCAATCCGTTGCAGAAAACCCCTAAGTTGAACTCCTACCTAGTAAGGAGGATAAAATGATTAGACGAAATGAGTTTCTTCCCGAAGGCCGAAGCCTATCACTTTCAAAAGAGTTACTAGAAGGAGCAGTGGATATTCACGTCCACGCCGGGCCTCATCTCCCGAGCAGCCCCAGACGGGTAGACCCCGTACAGGCCGCAAGGGCTGCCAGGGATGCTGGCATGATGGCAATCGCGTTCATGGATGTATTTCAAATGAGCAATGGCACATCATGGTTGGTAAACCGCACTGTTTCTGATTTTAAAACCTACGGTGGACTTATACTCAACACCGTGTATGGAGGGCTGAACCCACGAGCGGTAAAGACAGCCCTGTATTATGGTGATGGAGCAAAGTACATAAGCTTCGGAGCTCACTCCACCTATTATCAGGCTTCACGTGAGGGACGATATTTAGAAGATGAGTTCACACCCTTGGCAGAGCTTTATCCTGAATTCAAAGAAGAAGAACTAAGCCGATCAATTTCGATACCCACAGAAGATCCACCCGGTGACAAGCTTCATGAGATCTTACAACTGATAGCAGATCATCCCGAGATTTACATGATTACCGGGCATGTTTCTCCAGAAGAATCTGTACGATTGGTCGATTTGGCTGAGCAATACGGCATAGAGAAAGTGGTTGTGTCCAGTGCAGTCTCCAAAGTTGCAAGGTTGGAGCAACTACAATACATGGCCGAAAAAGGAGCATTCATTGAATACACTCTTGCTGCTTATACACATACCACATCGATCCCCAAGACTCACTACTATGTCGAAAGAAAATACGCGGCCATGGATGAAGGTATGTCAGAAGAGAAAACTGGCGGTGTAAAGGCAGCGGTGGAACGAATTAAAAAACTCGGTTCACAAAACTGTATTGTTTCCACTGACCTCGGAGTTTACACTCTTCCTGAGCCCGTGGAGGGGATGCGGGAATTTATTGCCTGTTTGTTGGATTTAGGGATACCCCCATCTGATATTCGCAATATGATCTCAGACAATCCCCGTAAATTGTTGGGTATAGATTGAAAATCTCGAGCGGATTCTTCAGACCTGATGCACGGAGAGGAAACGGTAAAAGCCCTGTGGGAGGCTTCGGCCCATGGAAAGCGAATGTTGGATAAGTTTGTTACAGGCAAAGCTAGCATAACTAGAAAACGGGATAAGGGAGCCGCTTTGGGAGGTTACGCTCGTTTACCAGCCCCGGGGAGTCACCTTCCGGGAGCAGGGATACTACAGACGGCGATTGACCCTATTCGCATTATCGAGGCCATAACCCGAAAGCCAGCGGAGGGTTCCGGTCTGTACCCGTAGCAAGGGACGCTGTTCCAAGCAGTCACACAAAATGTGCATTGGTAGACCGGATCCACAAGTACAATCTCACTCCGGAGAACCTGCAGTCTCGCTTTTATTCGCGGACGGTTGTTGAATGGGATTTTTCTGAGATTCATGCGGCATAAAAAGCGATACGAAGACGGCCGAATAATTGGATTCAGGTTTATCGCAGGGTAACAGAGGGTGATATGATTGATCTCAAAGTTGCTCCCATGATGATGTTAGGCAGGGTCTTCTCTTAAATAATAGCAAAGGGGAGATTGAAGCACCATATTCTGTGTTAGCTGATTTGACTGAATATGTCCCGCTATAGAGAAAAGTGGGACAAAGGGATTTAGGAGCTTCAATCTATACTTTAGTTCCATTCATCCACAGACAATTAGATCCTGCGGTGAGGCGACATCAACGAGGTTGGTAAGGTAGCGGGTTTCTTCCAACATGTCGGTGTCCCACAGGCGAGCCTTATCGGTAACCAATATCGGGTGGACCTCGTTCTGTTTGGGCAGATCAAGCCCCTTTTGTTGTGGAGTGTCAGGTGTATGTCATGGTGAAGGAACTTCAGCATCTTTTGAGGGTGTAGGTGTAGTAAGGGTATCCAAAAAAGCGTGAAAAACTGCCCTAAAACCATTTTTCAGACAGACTGTTTGTGGTGTCCGAAGGTCCCAAAGGTGTCTGATAATATCCCACGCTTATCTGCAGCTGGAAGAAGCATTTTGAAGAAAACGGGGCCGAGATTTTAGGTGGCAAGGAAGAGGTCAAGCAGTATGAGAAGCAGGTTGCTGAACTGGAACGCATATTGGGCAAAAAAGAGGTGGAGATTGCCCTGTTAAAAAATGTCTTGGCCCAGCGTTGACCATTGACGAAAAGGTCGAGTTGGTAAAGGAGCACCGTAGACCGCCTCTGAAGGATATCGTTGATTTCGTCCAGACTTTCAACCACTTGGAGCGTACGGCCTGAACCAGTGCTGTGAGGCGCTCGTGTTATCCAAGGGAACCTGGCAGCAGACCCGTGAGTCACTTGAGATGCTGGGGGACAAACGATCAGGACCAGGATGCGGTCTACACCAGTTATGACTGGCTCAGGACATTGCTAATTGACTCCAAGGTGAGAGTTTCTTATTCCGAACTGGGAGCCAAGGGCAACTCATGGATTGAATCCATGTGGGGAAGAATAAAAAGTGACATTGGGTCACTGATCACAGAGGCGGAGACACTGGAGGAACTTAAATCGATAGTCAACAAGCGCATGCAGTACTACAACTGTCAGAGACGTCACTCGTCAATTGATTATCAGTCGCCGAGGTCGTATCTGGAACACCATTTTGAGGGAGAGAATGCCGCTGCACCATAGCGTAAATTAGCCCGATAACTGGTTCAAAAACAGGGGCCTGGATCCGATGTGATGACTAATGGTAGACCCTATAAAGAACCTATGAGTAAAAAAGAAGCTATTGTCGAGTTGAAAAGGTTTGCTGGTACTCAATTTGATCCGAAACTGGTAGATAAATTTGTGGAGATAATTAAAAAAAGTTGAATATATTAAATGATTTATTCTTTAAGATCTGGATGGATCGGATCCAGACACTGATAACACTGGTGAAGGGGGACGCAGCTCTGGGATTCAAGAGATAAATAGAGATTTGATAACATAAACTGGATCCGCCTGTTTTGCGCAATATTTCAAGGTATGTAATATCATCCCAGGGTAAACGAACAAAATATGTAAGGAAGGTATTATTAGGCGGGAAAGCTGTTTTGGGAGGGTGACTGGAATTTGTTGCCCTAAGGATGAGGGGTTTTGTTTAAAAGAATACTCTGGGATGTCGATATTATTAGAGAGTAGTTTAAATAATAATACGCAGCTGACTTCTACCACAGCCCTTAAGTGCTCGCATATGATAATCATGCGGGGTGCAGATAATCTTAGAAAATTTTTATGGGAGGATTCCCGACAACATCCATCGAAACATTTAATGTGATAGAAAATTAAGGTAGTAGAATCTTGTAACGGACAACAGTCATTTCCCTATTTAACGGCATATTCCATCAACTATGCGAGGCATCGCCGCCAGCCATTATTATTGGGTGACACCAGCCGATTCTGTATTCTGTTCGTTAAGGGGCTATCGTTTCTGCGTCACATCTTTAAATTCGTACCATCCATAACGGTCTTCGGAGCAGCTGGCGTGGGGTCTGGACGTAAACCTATTCTGTCATTCAGCATTTGTCTTTCACCAATGTTATAGCGAGCTAGGATCACTAAGTGAATTGCACTGATTCAGAAGATTGAGAGAGGAAGTGGATACCGGGAGCAGCAATCTGGTGAGAAGCAGGAAACCGCACTGGGCATAGCCGAGAATCTGGAGGGCTTACTGTGCTATATTCTCGGGTGGCTTTCCGGGCTGGTTTTTTTGCTGCTGGAGAAGGAAAATGAATTTGTCAGGTTTCATGCGATGCAGTCAACAGTGGTATTCGGAGCACTCTTTATCCTATCAATGGTACTTGGAGTGATTCCCATTCTGGGCTGGATCATATCGATTCTCCTGTGGCCTGCCCAGATCGTTCTTGTGATATTTCTCATGTACAAAGCATACAACGGCGAAAGGCACAAGCTGCCTGTAGTCGGAGATTTTGCAGAGGAACAGCTAGGGTAATCATCTGCAGGGATAGGTGATTAACTCAGGTCGACTCACTTACAGAATACAGGAAGGAGTTTCATATGCGCTTTAAAAGAGGTCTGCAGGTTGCAATATTATCGCTGATGCTGGTTGGCATGATGGTGTTTATGAGCGGCTGCGGCCTTGTCCGTAACCTTGTTCCAAGATTGC
The DNA here is from genome assembly GCA_964599275.1 of uncultured Clostridia bacterium. GTDB lineage: Bacteria > Bacillota > Sulfobacillia > SLMV01 > SLMV01 > PUMD01. Next base: position 2,703 of record CAZRFK010000088.1, on the reverse strand, counting down.
TGAATCTGGTAAGGGGTCTTGCTGAAGAGCACCTCGATAACGGCGATGTAATCGACCAGGTTTTGGAACAAGAGGAAGATGAGGAAGAAAAAACAGATCAGGAAGGACAAGAGGAGCCAGAGATAGCGGTTGATGACTGGCGAAACCCGACAGAGTTGAATGAGTTCATTGCGATGTTTGAGCGGCTGGAGTGGAGCTGGAAAGATGTCCGCGATGAAGGAGACGCAGCCCGTCAAACTGCCATTTACGAATATCGAGGTACTGAAGAGATAGATGGCGAGGATACTACCAAGGTTTTTATTGGTGTTGACGATGATGACCTAATTTTATGGTTGGGAGAAGATGAAGAAGTAGTGCAGGCGGAAGTAAACGGTGATAGAGTTCCCTCCGAAATCGCCGCCGGGCAGTTAGTTGGAACAATTCAGGGGGCTTTCTGGCCGTTTACGATAGTAGACCAGCTGAACCCCCAGGATATGTTCACCGACGACGAATTCGGATTGGAATGGACGGTACTAGGGACTACCGACGAGACTATCGGTCAGATGCAGGCCGAAGTAACCCGCGTGCAAGTTGAAATTGGTCCCCCTTTGGTTGATGAGGACGACGAAATTAAGGCGGAGTGGGGGATAGGTGACTTTGGTGATTTTCAGATGCTTGTGTATTGGGACGCCAAGGAAGGCGGCGAAGGCCAGCAATGGGGTGTGTCTATAGAAGTTGAGGAAGTGATTCCCCGCTGAACGATAACTGACTGAAAGCAGTACTGATGGGAAGATGCCTCAGGCTGCCGGCTTCCTACGGCAGCTTAGGTTCTTCCCCATCACCACCTTTCCTTTTCAGTGCTGATGGCGGCTGCAGTAAATGGTTTTGTTGACCGGATCCGGGTATCGTTCATGATGTTCTGACGTTGAAGGAAACCGTGGCAAACACCTTATTACAATACCCTCCCTTGGGGTCTCGCTGAGCTACCCGGGATTACATTAACTGAGAACACAAACCTGTTCATCGCTGCGTTTGTTGATTTCAAAATCCTCGGTTGGCGTGCAGGTTCACTAGAGCGGAAATCGACAGCTCTACGACCTCCGCTGCAAATAGTCAGGCCAGTGACGAGAAAGTTGGTTTCCTTGATAAGCAATAGATAAATCAGTGGACTGAAAGTCGGAATCGCATACATACAGAAATCACCCTTACGACAATATACTCAGGGTAACACTAAAACATTCAATTTCATTTTGAAGAGGTGGTTCTAAGTTCCCATTCAAATTGCCAGATCAAAAGTAACAATATCTCCATGTCGCAGAAATGATGTGGGTTTTTTATTTTGTGCGTCGTAAGTATAAAATCAGTGAGTTAGAATGTCATCGGTACTGTTTTGTCGTACTGGTGCCTGAAGCCAGCAAAAGGCAGGGTATCCATCGTGAGGTGGAACCCAGGAGCCTGAGAGGTGAAGGGGGAGCCAGGGCGGAATACCTCTACGCAATGGTGCCGGGTTTTGATATTCAAAGGGGCTATTGCAGTTACTGGAATGGAGATTAACGGGAGTCTGGACCAGCAGAATCTCTTCGACTTGAGTAATGGCGATCCGATAAGCAATTGATCCAGTGAGCCATAGATGGTATGGGGAACGTCGTGCGTCGTGAAGGCCCCCGAATAAATCCTGCGGGCTTTTGAAGGGGCTGTGAATAGTGGGCAAACGTACTCCCCGCTATAAGATAATGCTACGGGAAATTCCCACGCGCTGTTTGATGAGGATTTCAACCCCAGCATAGAAACCTAGCTGTGCTTACTTCACCTTTAATCTAACCCTACCTACTTTCTGATGATCATAAATCATCTTTCTGAGTTGGCTGATGATTGGTTGTTTGTGTGATACCATGTTGCTGTCCTGTTCAGGTGGTATGGTTTTAGGTAGCAGACTGTAAGTGTAAGTGTAAGTGTTGAGTGTGAAATGTGTCCTACTGGAGAGAAATATGTAAAAAAGGAATTGAGGGGTTCCTCTCGAATTGTTAGATTGGCCTGAGAGACAAAAATCACAGGTTTTTTCATTAGCAGAACAAGAGATTTAAAAACAGTCAGGGGCTGAGGTGGGTTGATTGTACAAGACCCATAGCTTTCAGTGTCAGGGAACTTTTTTTGAGGGAGTGGATACATCATCAGTTGAAATTCAGCTGAGTGAGTTGAGTTAGATGGATCGTGCCGAGGATACCCGTCCGTCTTCGGCTGTGGGCACATTGAAAACGTTGTGCTGCCTATGCAATTTGATTATTCTTTTGTGTTGTTGTCTATCGCAAAGGAATTAGATTAATACCTGAAAGTCTACCGAACCGGTGCTTACATATTTGCAGGCGTAGAAGTGTAGAAGTAGGATTGTTTTATGAACGGAGAGGAGAATATGAAAGCCTTACTGCAGGTGCTATCACTCAGCAATTTTCGACAGATGTTAGCCGGCTATGATGCTGATAAAGCCAGAGCAGATTTTTTTGCCGGACTGTCAGTAGCTGCTGTGACCTTCCCTTCGGTTATGGCTTTTGCAATGATTGCCGGGCTCAATCCAGTCTACGGACTGTACAGCTTCTCGACAGCTGCGATAGTTGCAACTTTTATTGGAACATCCTACTATATGGTAGTCGGGCCAACAAATCCTATTTCACAGGTCATCGGCAGCAGCATGGCGGCTTTGTCCCTTAATCAATCAGAACAGTATCT
>CAZRFK010000087.1:0-7394 GCA_964599275.1 uncultured Clostridia bacterium | reverse complement strand
AAAATGGCGGAGGCGACGGGATTTGAACCCGCGATCTCCGGCGTGACAGGCCGGCGTGTTAAACCGCTACACAACGCCTCCGCGCAAATATTTTCTCATCAGCATCAAATAGTTTATCATCGTAGAACTAACCACGCAAGAGCTAAAGTGAAGTTTTTGTCTGACAAAGCCACCTATTAAATATGTCAGGACTTTGATTTTAACCAATCATTTTCACACTGTCAACCACACGATAACACCCAATACCAAAAAAATAGTCCCGGGTATTATTCTCGTTATTGTCGTCGGAATCCTATTTTCTAACAATGAACCCAGAAATACTCCTGACGGCAAAGTCACCAAGGTACCAATACCAACCACCGCTGCTGTTATTAAAACGGGCATACCCAGCATTCCAGCTCCTATTCCAGCGGCCAGAGCATCCATTCCCAACGCCGCTCCCAGCAGAACAGCCTCAAGTGGAGATATACTCTTCGAATCATCAAGATCTGCAAGTTCTGGATCTTTAAGTACACTGATGATTATGCCCAATGGTTTAACTCTAAGCTTCAATAACAGATCGTCTGCATCAACTGCAACAACATCGTCGCCACCTTTTTCATGAAGCCATTCAATAAAAGCCCATAAATACTGCCATATTGCCAACCCTATAAGTATTAGCGCCCCAATTTTTTGCGCTAGTTCGGGACAAATCCAGACAACCAACACTGCCCCAAACGCCATTGCAGCAGCCTTGGCCATGGAAGATATGCCGGCTACCAGACCCACCATGTGCACTGGCATTTTTACCCGCCGCAATCCATATGCTGCTCCAACTGCCAGGCTGTCAATGCTAACAGCAAATGCAAGCAGTGCTACCTGCAGCCACACCAAGAACCATCACCTCATCACCGAAGGATTAAGGTCAATTAACGTAAGACACTTTATCCTATTCAGAAGGAAATGAGGTGGTAACCTGTGTGCAGGTCATAAGAGGAGATGGATTTATGTTGAACGGAAATTCATGCCAACACTTTTTCCTTGTGAATGGTCTGACTGCGCTTGGGCCCCACGCTGATCATAACCACAGGAATGCCGGCAATCTCTTCTACTTTACCTACAAACTCCCTGGCAGCAGCGGGCAATTCTTCAAAATCCTTGCAGTTACTTATATCAACATCCCAACCTGGTACGGATTCATAAATAGGTTGGCAGTGATTCAGAATATTTCTATCATGAGGGAATTCAGAAATGGACTGTCCTTCAAATTCATAAGTTCTTGCGATATTGATTTCTTTAAGTCCCTGTAAAACATCCAACTTTGTAAGGCATAATCCGTCAAGACCATTAATTCGCACTGCATATTTGAGTAATACCCCATCCAACCATCCGCAGCGGCGAGGGCGACCGGTGGTTGTACCATATTCCTTTCCTTGGTTGCGAAGCCATTCACCCGTCTTGCCCTCAAGCTCTGTGGGAAAGGGACCAGCACCAACTCGCGAAACATATGCCTTGACGACTCCAATTACTCTGTCGATTTGTGTAGGGCCAACTCCAGTTCCACTGCAGGCTCCTCCTGCAACAGGTGATGAAGAAGTTACAAAAGGATAAGTTCCGTGATCTATATCCAGCATGGTCCCCTGGGCACCTTCAAATAAAACCTGTTTTCCCTGCTGCAGGGCATCAAAAACAAGTAAAGATGCGTCACAGAGATAATCACCAAACAACTCTCCGTATTTGCTGTATTGCCGGATCAGTGAATCAACTGTGAATGGAATCTCTCCAAGCACGCGTTTAGCCTCCGAAACCCGAATTTCGAGTTGAGAGCCAAGGTAGTCCCTGTCCATCAAGTCAATCATACGAATGCCTTTTCGGGCCATCTTGTCTGCATATGCCGGCCCAATTCCTCGTCCAGTTGTACCCACTTTTTGCCCATGTCCTGATCGGAGTTCCTCTTCATATTGATCCAATAGTTTATGATATGGCATTACCACATGAGCAGTCTCTGCTATGCGCAGCAAAGAAAGATCAAATCCCGCTTTGCTGAGTCGATTCATCTCCTTGAGCAAGATATCAGGATCGACAACCACGCCATTACCAATAAGGGCCTCACATCCGGCAGTCAGTCCAGAGGGCACCAGATGAAGACGGTGCTCAGTATCTCCCATGACTACAGTGTGTCCTGCATTTGCTCCTCCCTGATAGCGCACAACCATGTCAGCCTGTCCGGCAAGATAGTCAGTTATTTTCCCTTTTCCTTCATCTCCCCATTGTACTCCCACCAAAACTACTGCCAATGACAACCTCTCCCTTTATTTAAGTTGTTTGCAGAATACTTCTGGCGACATGGACTCCTGAAGCTGACGACTGCGCTAATCCTCTGGTAATTCCCGCCCCGTCGCCGGCTACATATAACCTGTCAATTTCAGTTTTTAAAGATTCATCCACTCCTATTGTGGAAGAGTAAAATTTTGCTTCAACACCATACAACAGTGTATGACGTGAATATACGCCGGGCATAACATCATCAAGTGCCTCCATCATTTCCAAAATACCTAGCAGGTGCCGGTATGGGAGGACCAGGCTCAAGTCACCTGGTGTCGCTTCCTTTAAGGTGGGGTTAACAACCCCACGTTCTATTCTGCGCGGAGTGGAACGCCTTCCTGATAACAAATCTCCCAGTCTTTGAACCAACGCTCCACCACCCAACATATTGGCCAGTGCTGCGATATTGCTACCATACTCAATTGGTTCATCGAAAGGCTCTGTGAAGGATTTAGAAACCAACAGGGCAAAATTGGTATTTTCGCCTCGCTGATTTTCAAAACTATGTCCATTGACAGTAATGAGCCCCCCCACATTTTCCAGTGTGACCTCACCACCAGGACACATACAGAAAGTCCTTACTCGATCGTCAAAAGACTTGGAATAATAAAGCAGCTTTGATTCATAAACCTCATCAGTAACTTCCTCGGTAACCAGAGCAGGAACCTCAACTCGCACCCCGACATCTACTGGACTGGTATTAACCTGTATCCCCAGTTTAGTGGCCTGTTTCTCAAGCCAATCCGAACCTGAACGTCCTGGAGCAGCCACAACATAATCCGCTCTGTATTGTTCTCCATTCGCACAGATAACCCCACGGCAACTTCCATCCTCAATCAAAACCTCTGCAACTTCGACCCCTGTTTTAATCTCAACCCTTTGCTTTAAATAATCATAAGCACGGCCGATCACCTCTAAACAGCGATCAGTTCCCAGATGTCGAATGCGTGCAGGAATGAAAGTAAGCTCTGCAGCAGCAGCCCGACGGCGCAGGTGGCGTATCTGTTCTGAATCTCCGCCGTAAACACGATCAGGAGCGCCAAATTGAAGATACCAATCATCACAATACTGGATCAGTTCAGACAGGTATTCCTCACCAACATACCTATCTAATTCTCCACCAAATTTAGTAGTTAAGGTTATCTTGCCGTCACTAAACGCACCTGCCCCACCCCAACCAGAAACATTATGGCATGGTTTGCAGTGGGAACACTCAACTGCACTCTGCGATAAAGGACACACACGTCTTTCGAGTCGGTGTCCTCGCTCTAAAATAAGCACATCAGCCCCGGGAGAGATTTCTGTTATTTCAAGTGCAGAAAAAATACCCGCTGGCCCCGCCCCTACTATTATCACATCATAGGCTTCAACCATCTGGAACGAACCACCGCCTTACTCTTCTTCTCGCCATGTAGGTTCCACAAAGCGGCTGAATTTTTTCAAAAACAGCAATTGGACAATATCGGTCGGGCCATTACGCTGCTTGGCTACGACAATATCCAGGATGTTTTCATTGTCCCTCTCTGGATTGTTCCATAAAAATGCCACCAAATCTGCGTCCTGTTCAATGGCCCCCGACTCTCGTAGATCAGAAAGCTGCGGCTTCCGGTTTGACCTCTGCTCAACTTTACGGCTCAGCTGGGAAAGCGCTACAACAGGACATTTCAACTCCCTGGCCAGCTGTTTCAATGAGCGTGAAATCGCCGAAATCTCCTGTTGTCTATTCTCTCCTTCTGCTCCATGCATAAGTTGCAGATAATCAACCATGACCAAGCCGATGTCTCTTTCTGATTTCAGCCGCCTTGCCCTACCTCTCAGCTCCATAGCACTCAAATTGGCAGTGTCGTCAACGTAAATTTCCACCTCACTGAGCCTTCCCAGTGCTCTGGATAGTTTGGGCCAATCATCGTCACGGAGATAACCGGTCCTCAACCTGTGGCCATCTATCCCTGCTTCTGAGGATAATAACCGCTGCCCCAATTGTTCTCTGGCCATTTCTAGACTGAAAATTGCCACCGGCACGTTCTCCTCCACTGCCGCATGGGCTGCAATATTCAGAGCCAGAGTCGTCTTCCCCACAGATGGTCTGGCAGCAATTATTATCATCTCTGAATCATGCAGACCCGAGGTCAGCTCATCCAGCTGACTATAACCGGTCGGGACCCCCACAACTGAACCCTGATTGTGATAGAGAGATTCAATTTCTTCAAACGCATCCTTGAGTATTTCCTTAAGAATTCCATAATCGCGTCCCTGACGACTCTCAGCAATTTCAAAAATCATCTGCTCTGCTCTATCAAGAATATCCTCTGAGGTGGTATCCCCAGCGTAAACCATCTGGGTTATACGCGAGCAAACACGCAAAAGGCGCCGCATAGCAGATTTTTGCTCAACTATTTTCGCATAATATTCCACATTGGCTACACTGGGTACAGAGTTAGCTATTGCTGAGATCTCGCTAGCTCCGCCGACATCCTCTAGCGCATCCTGCTGCTGCAACTGCTCTGTGACGGTAACCAGGTCAACCGCCTCACCACGATCATACAATTCAAGCATGACCTCAAACATCTTACTGTGGGTCTTACGGTAAAAATCCTCCGGTCGCAGATTCTCTGCAGCAACTGCTATGGCTTCGCTGTCAAGCAGCATTGAACCCAGAACAGATCTCTCCGCATCTTCATTTTGCGGAGGTACTCGGTCCATGAGCTGATTCACCGGTATCCTCCCCTCCACCCGTGACTGTAAACCCAAACGCAATTCAGTCTTCCTCTGGCACCACTTCAACTTCAATGGTAACAGAAACCTCAGGGTGCAACCGGATGTACACTTCATATTCTCCCAAAACCGACAAAGGTTCATCCAACTGAATGTCTCTTCGATCAATTTCCACACCAGTTTTTTCAGCCAATGCATCAGCGATGTTCTGGGTGGTTATTGAGCCAAAGAGTTTACCTTCTTCACCTGCACGTGCAGGAGTCGTGAGAGCGGCTCCTTCAATTTTTTCAGCCGTTTCTTCAGCTAGACGCTTCTTTTTATCTTCCATCTGCTGACGTTGTTTTTGCTGATGCTCCCAATCGGTCATATTCTCAGGAGTCGCGCGGTTTGCAATCTGCTGTGGAAGAAGATAGTTGCGAGCATAGCCATCAGCTACTTCTACCACATCACCAGCGCTACCCAGATTATCCACATCTTCCAGCAGTATAATTTGCATAATCACTCACACCTCCAACCATGAACTTCTTGATCACTTGCCTGTTCATCCATACTTAGATTCAAAACGCTCCCTAAAGTCCATCCCGGAATCCAATATGGCAGCCAGGGGCAGCAGCAAAGCCCCGAAATGGTGGGTGGCTACTAAAAAACATGCCAACCCAGCCAACCATCGAAACCGCAGATAATGCTTGAGGAAAAAATACAGTAGTGCAGTTCCACAAACTAAGTAAACCAGATTGGTCAGAAAGAATACATTACCAACCAAATCCAGCAAATACACTCCCGGCTGCCTGGCAAAAAACATCTCGCTCAAAAGGGAAGCTACATAAATAAAAGCCAACCATACCGGTGCCTGCCATCGAGAAAACTCCGGCAAAGCAGGAACTGGATATCCCAAACGGGGCAAAACCAAACGGGTAACTAGAAAAGTCCATACAGCATAAACAGCAGACGAGAGCAAAAATATCGCAGGAAACATCATATTGACTAGTTCCACGGTAAGCTGCATTTGCTCCTGCATTTGCTCTGCATCTTCAGGACCAAGCAATCCTCTCTGAACGTAGATTTCAAGTGCCTGTTCGAATCCTTCGCCGACATTGGTCTGTATCTGCTCGACAATATTTATCCCCATCAAGGGCCCAGCAAGCAAAACAATGATCAGGAAAGACAATGCAACTGCACAGGATGCAGCACCAATCAGCGTCGGCGCATCCCAATCAAGCCTCAAGCCTACACCTAGCGCCACACCTATGAAGCCAACTACTGTCACTCCAGTTAACACTGCCTGCAGAATTCCTAAAAATGTGGCACCCAGGGCAATTGTGACCGCAATGGCCATGATCCCATACTTGAGACCGTGGCGAATCACCACCAACATAATAGGAATCGGCCAGATTAAAACCAGAAAAAACCCTATTACAGGCAGGAAATTACCAGCAAACATCAGGAGTACGGTAAGAGCCGCTAATAATGCGCTTTCTGTAATAGCACGCACCTGCGGATCATTATCTTGTTGTCCCTCAAACCAGCTAGAGATCCTGGATCACCCTCTTTCTTCATCTCGGTACTGCAGGAGAGCAGATAAGTCACCATACCAGGTCTCCAGCTGGTGGTCATTCCGTACATTGTTGCGTAGATGCTGATCAATTCTGGCATCCAGCCGCCCAAAGCTAACACCAACTCTTCGGGCCAGTAGATAGGCACATGAAATGAGAGCAGCCAGGACCTCCACTACAACGTCCTCCTTGGCCGCTATCAAAGCACGAAATACCTTTCCCAAGTGTGCAACCATCTCTGCTTTCAGCCATTCTATTGCATGGGCATTCTTTGCAATCCCCACATCATGGTTGTCTTTGCGAGACAAGGTTATCAGAACACCAAAAAGGTGTCCTTCCCTCCCTTTTGAGAATTATTGGTTTAGTCTACAACATAAGGTAACAGGGCCATGAACCTGGCTCGCTTAATGGTCTTGGACAGCTGCCGCTGATGCCGGGAACAGGTGCCCGTAACCCTGCGGGGAAGAATTTTACCCCGATCGCTCAAGAAGCGTCTCAGTCTTCCAACATCCTTGTAATCAACATACTCAACATCATCCATACAGAAAGAACATGATTTTCTTCTACCACCGCGTGGCACCACTAGAGCCACCTCCAATCTCTATCTCCCCGGACATGTTCATGCTGTCAGTCAAAAGGAACCGGATCAAGATCATCATCGTCCAGGTCGTCAAAATCGTCGAAATCGTCAAAAGCATCGTCTTCCTCTCTTTTCGGCTTCTGCCGATTGTCATCGGGCCAGTCCAAGAACCTAACATTGTTGGCTACCACTTCAACTTTCGAACGATACTGTCCATCATCGGTTTCCCAACTACGTTTCTG
>CAZRFK010000086.1:6137-7431 GCA_964599275.1 uncultured Clostridia bacterium | reverse complement strand
CATAACCTTCCTCGCCGCAGATTTCACCATCCTGCATGACCACATTCCCCCGCACTATTGTAGCCTCAACTGCCCCCTGCAGTTCCCAACCGTCGTATAGCAAGGCGCAATCACTCGCTTTGGTGTACATTTCATCCCTGTTTACTACCTGCTTGCGCTCGAGATCTACCACCGTAAAGTCTGCATCGGCGCCCACAGACAGACTGCCTTTTTTTGGCCAGAGTCCGAAGTGTCTTGCCGTATTCTCACTCATCAAACGGGCTACATCTGGAAGAGACAATTTATCCCCATTGACAGCATCTAAAAACAGCGGCACCAGGGTTTCCAGCCCAACTGCTCCCGCCGGCGCATCGAAGATATCATCCCAACCAGTCTCTTTCTCTTCATACAAGAAGGGTCCGTGATCAGAGCCGATGAAATCTATAACTCCGGCACGCAGCTGCTCCCATAGCTTCTGCTGTTCAGCACTACACCGAATACCTGGATTAATCTTGGCAAATGGCCCCAATTCACCAACATCATCCCGGGTCAAAAACAAATAATGAGGACAGGTTTCGACCAGGATATCATATCCTTCATCTCTGTGAGCAGCCAGAAACTCAGCCACGGTGCCGCCGCTGATGTGCGCTACCGCCATTTTGACCTCGGCATCCCTGGCCATTTCCATGCTCTTTGCGCAGCTTATGAGTTCTGCAAGGACTGGACGCGAATCCAGGTGTGCGAATATGTCGTTGCGCCCCTGTTTGCGAAGCCTATCGATATTGTGCTGTACAAATGAATTGGCCTCAGCATGAATCACATGCAGCTTACCCGTTTTGGCAATCTGGCACATCACTTCATGTAGTCCCCCATCAGTGGTGGCTGTAAGTCCGGCAAATTCATCCTCCCTACCCGGAGGGGCCTCATGCAAAAATGTCTTGAAAGCCACAACCCCTTCCTGTGCCATAGGACCAATATCCTCAAGATTATCCTCACCGGCTGCGCCAAAAAAACCGTAATCAACATGAGCCTGCGGCGAACACATCTCTTCCCGCCTGCGGAGTATCTCTACAGTACTGACAGCAGGCTCCGAAATTGGATGTTCCAGAATTGTCGTAACCCCGCCCGCTGCAGCAGCCCGGGTCCCAGTGGCAAACGTCTCTCTATCTGGATTTCCGGGATATCTAAGGTGAACATGGCTGTCGATAATCCCCGGTAAAATATACCTGCCTGTAACGTCCAACACATTTTCTGCATCCGGAAGTATTCCGTCAGTGACAGCAGCTATCTGTCCATCCTGTACAACCAGGTCAGC
>CAZRFK010000086.1:0-6037 GCA_964599275.1 uncultured Clostridia bacterium | reverse complement strand
TTGAACAGGAAGATGGTTATACTAATTGCGGCAGTATTTGTTCTGGGAGCACTGTTTATCGGCTGTGCACCAGAAGAAGAAGCAGATGACCCGCAACCGGATGAGGAACCCACAGAACCCGTAGAGGTAGTTTTCGCTCAGGGTGCAGATGCTGGAACGCTTTTGGCCATGGAATATATCGACATGACCACCCACAGCGTCATTCAGAATATTTATGATCCGTTGATAACAAGAAGTGCTGAAGATATGTCTTACGAATCCAGTCTGGCGAAAGACTGGCGTAACATTGACGATACGACCTGGGAATTTGAACTGCGCGATGATGTCGAATTCCATAATGGAGCACACCTCACAGCAGAACACTTCAAATTCACGATAGAGTATATTCTCGATGAAGATAACGAGATGGATTACCGCGGTCGGTACGCACCCATCGAAGAAGTGGAAATCATCGATGACTATACATTCATAATCCACACCAGTGAACCGATGCCCATCCTTCTGTACAGGCTCACCAGCCTATATCCGCTTGAGTACGGCTATATCGAAGAGGTTGGACATGACCATGCCGCAGAGAATCCCATCGGCACCGGCCCAATGGAATTCGTCTCCTGGGATCGCGAGGAAAGAATCGTTCTGGAAAAAAACGAGGATTACTGGCGGGGAGAAGTTGAAATCGACCGCTTAATCTTCCGTCCCGTACCCGAGTTTTCCTCCCGCGTGGCTGGTCTTATGACCGGAGAAATTGACATTATCCGCGATGTACCCGGCCACATGGTAGAGCAGATCGATGATAGTGATGTATCCGAGGTTCGAGGTATTCCCAGCTCCCGTATTAACTACATCGCTCTGGTTAATTTCCATGACGGTCCGATGCAGGAGCAGAAGGTCAGACAGGCAATGAATTATGCTGTGGACGTAGAAGAGTTGATTGAACACGTACTCGACGGCCATGCCAATCAAATGGCGGGAGCCCTTTCCGAGCTGAACGTTCACCACAATCCCGATCTGGAACCTTATCCATACGATCCAGACAGGGCAGTTGAACTGATACGTGAAGCGGGATATGAACCAGATGAGCTGGAACTGGTTCTGGACTCCCCCACCGGCCGTTATCCGCAGGATGAAGAGGTTGCTCTGGCGATAGCAGACCAACTGGGTGAAATCGATATAGACGTCGAGGTCCGCATAAATGAATGGGGTCATCACCTTGAGATAATTATGGAACGTCAAACCGGTGACATGTTCCTGCTGGGATGGGGCCCGGCTCTTGAAGCCCAGGGTACCATCGAGTCCCTGATGACCACAGACCGCACTTATTCCGGTTTTGGACTGCCCTATCTCGACGAAAAGGTCGAAGAGGCAACAACTATAGTTGACCCTGATGAACAGATGGAAGCATGGCATGAAATTGAAGAGATCATCCACGAAGAAGCGCCGTGGATTTTCCTGTGGCAGCAGTATGACATGTACGGGGTAAACAGCGATCTGGATTGGACCCCACGCGCAGATGAGGTAACAAACGCTTTCGAAATGAGTCCCAAATAACTCTGACATACAAAATACAACCACCAGCGCAAAATAGGCGTTGGTGGTTGTCCTATTCGCTAGATTAGACTGGGGGCTAAGAGTCAATGCAAAGATATACGATAGTTAGAGTAGCTCAGCTTTTAGTAGTGGTATTTCTGGCTCTAACAGTGGTATTTTTCATGCAATTTATGACAGGGGATCCTGTAGCCCTCCATCTACCCCTTGATGCAACACGGGAAGAAATTGAACAGATGAGACAACGTCTGGGATTACATAGACCTTTGCCCGTGCAGTATGTCCGATTTTTGAGCAGAGCTGTTAGAGGGGACTTTGGAGACTCACTGCGGCACACCGGGGCAGCGCTGCCGACAGTCTTATCACGTGTACCGGCAACGGCACAGCTGGCCCTGGCGGGAATAGTGGTTTCTCTGGGGGTAGCTATCCCCGTTGGGGTGGTTTCTGCCGCCAACAGAGAATCAATTTTTGATCGTATCGGCATAATTTTTACGGTGCTGGGTCAGGCCATACCGGGATTCTGGCTGGGATTGATGGCCATGCTGCTGTTTTCGGTGCGATTGGGCTGGCTTCCCACCGGTGGTCGTGGAGGCTGGGAGAATTTCATTTTACCCACCTTAACACTCACCGCATTTTACGCAGCCCGCTTTGCCAGACTGAGCCGATCCACCATGCTTGACGTGTTGGGAGCCGATTTTATCCGCACTGCCCGTGCAAAGGGCCTATCTGAACGCGTAGTTCTGTACAAACACGCTTTGCGCAATGCCAGCATTTCCATTTTGACTCTGGTGGGGCTGCAGCTACGACAGCTTCTGGGCGGAGCAGTGGTTACAGAAACCATATTCTACTGGCCCGGGTTGGGTAGATTGATGCTGCAGTCACTTTTATACAGGGATTTCTCGGTGGTTTTCGCCGGAGTCTGTTTTATAGCTGTGGTCACTGCTGCCATGAATCTGCTGGTTGACCTGGCTTATGCCTGGGCTGATCCCCGAGTTAGATACGAATGAACGGAGGCCAATAATGAACTGGTTGATACGCAAACTCATAAACAACCCCACGGGACTATTAGGCTTTATAATTGTATTGGGAGTAATTCTGGCGGCCATTTTTGCGCCGTTCATCTCTCCATATCACCCAGAGAAGGCTGATAGACCAAACCGTCTGCAGCCGCCCCTATCGTCCGGGCATTTACTGGGAACAGATCAAGCGGGACGAGACCTGCTTTCCAGAACCATTTATGGGGCAAGAATCTCTCTAATGGTCGGCTTTTCAGCTGTTGCAGCAGCCAGTCTCCTTGGAACCATACTGGGACTTATGGCCGGATATTTTGGTGGTTGGATGGACACAATCATAAGCCGTATAGTTGATGTATGGCTCAGCTTTCCGTTCATCCTGCTTGCTCTAGTTGTGAATGCCCTGCTGGGATTGGGTCTGAGAAATATCATAATAACACTTACTTTGACGGGGTGGGTGATGTATGCTCGCCTGGTGCGCGGTGAGGTTCTCTCAATCAAAGAACGTGAATTTGTTGAGGCAGCCCGGGCTCTGGGGCAGTCCGACGCTCCCATCCTTTTCCGACATATTCTTCCCAATGTTATTACGCCGATCATCATCATGTGTTCTCTGCAGATGTCGCAGGTTATTGTCGCCGAAGCGACCATAAGTTTTCTGGGTTTTGGCGTTCAACCTCCAACACCGGCCTGGGGTAATATGCTATCTGCAGGGCGCGACTATCTCATGAGCGCATGGTGGATGACTGCTTTTCCCGGGGCAGCCCTGGCTGTAACCGCACTGGGCGTAAACCTGATGGGAGATTGGCTGCGGGATGTACTGGACCCCAAATTAGATACCTGAAACAGTATTTCCTGTCAGTAAATTGTATTCAAAAGTGTCTGGCTGTTTCTAAGCAGCATTGTAGTTTGCCAAATGTTGTGCAGTGGGGCCACCGTTTTGGGCCCCACTTTTCATTTCAAGAACTGATTCTGTCAGGAGATTCAGCGTAAAAACTCCGCCGGATTCTGCGGCTGCTCATTTACAGTTAGCTCAAATACATCTGGTCTTCCGTAATGACCGGTTGCATCAAAATCCATCCGACTGGCAGAAACTTTCGACATGTCCAACTCGGCCAGTAAAATCTGCTCCTCTCCGTAATCTGGCTTCACCACATAATCACCCAGAGGACCAACCACAGCTGAACCACCAGCGCACACAGGATCTTCAGTGAGCGTAGTGTCATCTATCGTTTCCAGATCATCCGGATACATATCCCGGGTCACATACTGGTTACAGCCAAGAACAAAGCAGCGTCCCTCCATGGCAATATGCCGCAGGGTGGCCTGCCACCGCTTTCGAGCATCTGCGGTTGGAGCCAGATAAATGTCTATCCCCTTGGCATACATGGCCGCTCTGGCCAACGGCATGTAGTTTTCCCAACATATCAATCCGCCTATTCTGCCCGCCGGGGTATCGATCACCGTAAGTGTGCTTCCGTCCCCCTCCCCCCATACAAGCCTCTCGCTTCCGGTGGGTTTCAGCTTTCTGTGCTTGCCCAGTACTTTTCCTTCAGGACCGATATAAACTACAGTACAGTAAAGAGTGCCCCCTGAATATTGACTGTCTCGTTCGATAATTCCCATCACCACATAAGCCCCATGTGTCCGGGCAGCCTTGCACAATCGGTCAATGACCTCGCCCTGCATCTGCACAGAACTCTTCCAGTAACGCTGCCAGTCCCGCCGACCTCTGTCTGAGCGATCCCCCACCCGGGTACCAAAATACAATCCGCGGGGATATCCTGAAATGAATGCCTCGGGAAAGAGAATTATTTCCGCACCTTCCCCGGCAGCTTCACCTATCAATGAGACAGCTTTTTCGGTACAGGATTTTTTATCCATTAGAATTGAACCAGCCTGAACTACCGCCACCTTGTGACTATCCTGAGAGTGACTCAATGTTTTCCCTCACTTTCTGTGATGCAGCAGCACAATAATTTCTGCTCTCAGCTTACCGTAAACTGAGGAACTTATTGAATGGCATTATCTCTTTTTATCACCTGTACGCAGGATCACTTTTTTTGCGTAGAATTTATATACTAATAAATATCTTCGGAGGTGTCGTAAACTGGCTGAATATTCACTTGAAGACCTACTGAAACCACTCGACCACACAGAAAGAATATGGTCGATCGGTTCATGCATTCAACAGGATGGTATAATGTTATTTGCTGGGGTTCAACTGCCCGGTATCCTCAGGGTTTTCGCCGTAGGAGGTCGAAAAGAAGCCGGCGAAACATTGTTGGAAGCACTCAAAAGAGAGGGCCTTGAAGAAGCCTCCGTACAGCTGAACCCTCAGGATTCTCAGAAAACCATGTTCTTTCTGGGTGAGACCACCCCGCAGACCATCACACTAGTAGGGGAGGTCACCCCCCGTCCAGCCATTGTGTGGACAGACTTGGTGGAATTCGATAACCGCTGCCTCGATTATGTCTGTGTGGTCTGGAAAGACACACTGTCTGGAGTTCCCACACCGTCAGCTGAAGTGGACTGTCTTCTGTGGCTGGATACAGAAAATGTGGCAGATAGTCGTTGGCAGCAGCCTGAAATCATATCTGCTGATGCTGTAAACCCGGCAGAAGTGAGGGCGACCGGAGAACAGACAGCACCTCCAGACATGCTCTGGTTTCTGCTTCAATTGTCAGGCAAAAAGGCTACAGCAGCATTGCCTCAGCAATTTCCCAACACAGTCTGGACACTTTTTTGCAACGGGGACTGGATGATGCAATGTCGAGAATTCTTTTCTACGCTGATAAGGTGGCGCAATGGACCCAGATTGGAAACCTGACGCACTTCGACGCTCCTCCTTCATACGTTGCAAAAAAGGGCAAACAGGTTCGTCAGAGTCTGGCGGCGCTGGAGCAAGAAATCGCCCTGGATGCAGATGTTCCGCTGGTCAGACTCCGCCAGGTGGCCTATCTGGCTGCCATATCAGAAGGTAATAAAATGAAAATCTAGCATAATCCCATTCACCGGGGCGAATTTATCTCAGATAGAGGTGAGATTTTCTCAGCAATTATGCTGACCCCCCGGCCCCTCCTCTGAACTTTACCTTCAATAACCAGAAACGAAGGCCGCGAGGAAAACAACAGCTGCCCATATCTTTCATATATCCGCGAAAAGATCGTCACGTCTATCAACCCAGTCTCATCCTGTAAGGATAAAAATACAACTGTCTTACCGCTTCTGGTTGGGGGCCGGTGAGGGCGAACCGGTGCACCAGCCACCTTTATTCGCCGGCCAGATGAACACTTCTGCACCTGTTTGACTGTTATTATACCTTTCTTTTCAAAACGTGGTCGGAGCAGAGTGAACATGCGTCCTCCGGAGTCAATCCTCAGGATCTTACGTTCCCATCTGAGCTTTTCCCACAGGGAAAAATCTTCTATTTCTTCAGTGACAGATAAAAGGTTCTTTTTGCTGTCCTGCGGAAGGCGCCA
>CAZRFK010000085.1:0-7497 GCA_964599275.1 uncultured Clostridia bacterium | reverse complement strand
GCCATAAACACGGCGGCAGCATACACTGTTCAACCCTACCTCTGGTTCGCAACCGATAATCAACCACTGACGGGCGGGTTACTACCGACGTTCTGCACAGAAAAATGCTGACCGGGGTGGGACGGCAACACGCCGTCCCACCCTGTAGTACATTGCTAGCAGGTTGCAAAAAGTGCATGAATGGCGCGTGTGAAATTAGCGGTAACTGAGCAGATGAGATCTCACCGCCGCAGCACACTAATCTCGCATCATCAGGTTCACTGATTGAAGTTGACTTGTTCCCTCTTCTCTTTCTTATCTCTTTCTTATCTCTTTAATGTAGCAACTGATAGTATTCTGCGTTATGGAAAGCCCCAGGGCAACGCTCAAACCAACTATTATCCCAACGTATTGAACAGAAGCTAGTATAAAGGCGGAGATGCCAGCCATCCCCAGCAGATTATTCATCCAGCTGCTTCTGAGAAACTGAAAAGAAAGAACTAACAGGGGAATAAGACCGCCAGCCGTCCAAAGATGAAGACGCAGACGATCAAGTATATTACCCATCAATTATTCACTCCCAACGCATGAAACCTGAAATCAAGATTTCACTTGTATATTACCGCCGATTTCCCCATAATGCAAACATGCGAGCCTGCCAAAAATCATTTGACGAGGGTAGAAACATAATATCAAGGTCGAACATATAGAAAAAGTAAACCCTCTTTGCCAGATCTTATTATGTTTGTATTGATGGTTCTCTCTTGGTGGCAACATTGGTAGCCTGACCTCGCTGTTGGTTTTCATCCGGGTGGCAGCTGCGAGGTATCTCGGTTTCCGACTGCTGCTCGCCTGGAAAGCCAAGGCTGGCCGCCAGCGGCATCTATCAGGTTGACCGGTTGAGTGGTGTTGAATTCGAAAAATTCACCCGGGCTCTTTTCGAACACGAAGGCTACAAAGTACAGGAGACGCCGAAAACCTCAGATTACGGTGGCGATCTTGTACTGCGAAAAAACGGTCGAAATGTGGTTGTCCAGGCCAAAAGATGGGACGGAATCGTCGGCATCAAATCGGTACAGGAAGTCCTCGGAGCAATGAACTACTACGATGCTCAAAAAGGTATTGTGCTCACCAACAGTGACTTCACGGAAAACGCCTACAACCTGGCGAAAAAAAGCCCGGTTGAGCTGTGGAACCGGGAAAAGATCATCGACGAGCTGATGGATTCTGGCGCAAAACCAGCGGAGGAATCTGGCAGTGACCGCTCCGGAGCCGAAAATGACCGAAGAACCTGTCCAAGGTGCGGCAGCACGCTTGTCGTGCGAAGCGGTCGTCGGGGGCGCTTCTGGGGATGCACAGATTACCCAGACTGCAGATATACATCTGACCTGTGATCGGGATATCTCGGGGCTGACTGCTGCATTGAGCAGCCCATATTACGATCTCCAGATTGACTGGTACCGCTAATATCTTCTACCAAAAAACAGGCAATAGAGCAGAGGTGTTCGGTACATGCTCCCCAACCTGGGGCAGCAATCCTGGCAGATTCTGAGTCATCATGGGTCACCCCTCCCCTTGAAATCAGCCATTCGCAAAGGTCCAGTTTGTTAACGCGGTGCGGCGGAAAGCAAGGAGCAGCTGGTTGTCTCAGTCCTTACAATTTGACCTTGTGTGGACGTTAGGGAGACAATGCTCATTTATGTGAATCTCATATTTGACGGAGAGGTACAGGTAGTTGCATTTTAATTAACTTTGTAGAGACAACCGGGATCTACTGACTCCGACCTTGTAAACTTGCAACACCATAGAAATGCGAACCGCTCACACCTTCTCAAACATCAGAATCTGATTGGTTTTGCGCTTTCTTTCTGGCTTTATCTCTTTTGTTTTTGTCAAGATATTTTTTCCGCAACCGGATGTTTTTCGGAGTAATTTCCACCAGTTCATCATCTCCGATGTACTGGATGGCCTCCTCCAGACTCAGGATGTTGGGCTCTTCCAACCTCACTGTATCGTCAGCACCGGCCGCCCGAAAGTTGGTGAGCTGTTTGCGCTTGCAGACATTGATCTCCAGATCTGTATCCCTGCTGTTGGCACCGATAATCATTCCCCCGTAAACCCTGGTACCCGGGATTATAAATAGAGTCCCTCTCTCCTCTGCCTGCAGCAAACCGTATTTGGTGGCAACACCTTTCTCCCAGGCGATGAGGGAACCGCGTGTGCGCGTCTGTATCTCACCCCTGTACGGCTCGTAGCCATAAAAACTGTAGTTCATGACTCCCTCTCCGTGCGTTTGGGTCAGAAACTGCGAACGGAATCCCCCCAGGCTCCTGGTGGGTATATGGTAGTCCATACGTATATCTTCCCCGCCGGCGGATTCCATTCTGACGAGAGTAGCCTTTCTTTCGCCCAGGTTTTCCATGATTGCCCCCTGAGCTTCTTCTGGTATTATTACCGTCAGATATTCCACCGGCTCCATCAATTCTCCGTCCACGGTCCTGTATATAACCCGGGGCCTGGAAACCTGCAGTTCATAGCCCTCCCGGCGCATGTTTTCGATGAAGATGGAAAGATGCAGCACTCCGCGACCCGACACCCGGAATCTATCGGGGCTTTCTGTTTCCTCGACCCGCAAACTCACATTGGTATTGAGTTCCCTGAACAACCTCTCTTTCAGCTTACGGGAGGTAACATACTCTCCCTCCTGCCCTGCAAAGGGGCTGTCGTTAATCATGATGGTCATACTGAGGGTGGGCTCATCCACGGTTATCACCGGAAGCTGTTCCGGTTTTTCCGGATCCGCAAGGGTTTCGCCGATGTTGACTTCCTCAAGGCCGGCCACCGCGGCTATTTCACCGGCGCCAACCTGATCTGTTTCTACCTTATCGAGACCATCGAAAACAAATAGTTTGGAAGCTTCACCTTCTGTCACAGTACCGTCATGATGTATGATGGCAATCGTCTCTGCCTGCCGAAGACTTCCACGTTCAATCCGGCCTATAGCGTAGGTTCCCAGATAGTTGTCGTACTGAAGATTGGAAACCAGCATCTGAAAGGACCCACCGGCATCAACAGGCGGCGGATCAACGTAATCGACAATGACCTCAAAAAGAGGCTGCATATTGATGCGCTGTTCTGAAAGACTCTCTGCCGCCCAGCCCTCCTTGCCGGAGGCATAAATGACGGGAAAATCCAGTTGATCATCATCAGCTTCCAGTTCGATGAACAGATCTATGATCTCATCGTGTACTTCTTTGCAACGGCTGTCCGGACGATCGACCTTATTTATCACCACCACCGGCTGCAGACCTGCCTTCAGCGCTTTTCTCAGCACAAATTTGGTCTGTGACATGGGACCCTCAAAGGAATCCACAATCAAAAGAGCTCCATCAGCCATGCTCAGGGCCCGTTCAACCTCCCCCCCGAAATCGGCGTGACCGGGGGTGTCCACGATGTTTATTTTGGTATCCCTGTATTTGATAGCAGTATTTTTGGCCAGGATGGTTATCCCGCGTTCCCGCTCCAAATCAATGGAGTCCATTACCCTTTCTCTGACCTCGGCGTTTTCGTGAAAAGTGCCGCTCTGTTTAAGCAGGCAATCCACGAGGGTGGTCTTGCCGTGATCCACGTGGGCAATGATGGCCACATTTCTTATGTTTGCTGCGCTTAACTCTGAATCCAAATCTATTCCTCCCACGCATTAAAAAGCAATTATGGATTAATCCGTACTCATGTATTAAATCAAATAATCGGAAAAAACACAAAGATAGTTTCAACAGGGGTGGTCTTTTGAGCTTTATCGTCTTTCTAGAAGCTGGCACAGCAAGTACACCCCAGCGCTGTCCCGTCAGCTGGAGTAACGCAAGGTTGTTCAACGAGATGGAAAGGTGGGAATGCCCGTTAGTGAAAATCTTCAGTAATTGCCGATACGTAATGGAGTTGCCGACAAAACGGTTCCATGATCTGGAGTATATGCATTCCTGCCAACACGGTGTCAACCAACATGCAGATGGCAGAATGCTCAATCCGCACATTCGGTTACCCGAGTCACTTCAATCTATGCACTCAATTCTCAAAGTAAGGCTCAGGCCGCCTTTCGTTTCTTTCTGGATAAGAACAAAAGGCTTAACAGACCTATTATGATTACCAGAGCAACCGCTACGATGATGTGATAGATGAAATTACGTGTCCCCCATCCCCCGACATCTTCTCCCCAAACATTGTCAATAGAATTGTCACCAGTGAAATAGGGCTCACTCTCCATATAAATACCACTGGCTATCATATGTGAGACCTCATTTTCATGGATGACGGTGTCGCCATCTTTGAGTTTCTCGAGGATAATTCCTGCGCTGCCGTGCGATATTTCATTACCAATTATTTTATGTCCCTTTGATCCGTTGAGTAATATCCCGGCATAAGCCCGCAAATAATACTATTTCCCACAACATCTGCATCCCCAAAAATGTCTAACGCTGGCGAAGCATCCCAGGAACCCATGGAATATAGTTCGCTGTTTTCAACCTGTATTTCCCCTCCTCGCTCAACCCTGATACTCTGCCCTTGGAAACGAGTCTTTCCCGCGATCCTGTTTCTGATAAACGCAACCGCTACAGATTGGTCGCTGACCGTCGGGCTTGGACGCATTATGGAAAAGTCTAATGAACGCTGGCATCGGATCTTGAAGGAAAAGAAGTCTTATCTGCATCAATACTTTCGGGAGAGAAAGCCGCTGCACACAGTATAGCCTGCATGTTTTCCAGGGCTTGTTTCCAACCGAAAACTGCGGAATATGACCCAATTAAGGTTGTCACTTAATGAAGATTTTTTATCGGGTAACTTCACAGTTTATCTAGTTCAGTTGAAGTATCGCTGTACTACCCGCTTGAGGAAAGGATTGAAATCCTCAAGGTGATTGTGAATGATATCCAGGATCTCCTCAGAATCAAGGTCATCGTAGATGTGAACCACACGGTTACGAAATCGAGCCATGGCTTGGTAGTTATCCTCTAGTTCGGGAGGAATTATTCCATTCTCAACAGCAAGAGCAACTGCTTCAGCATAACTATTAGGCAGACCCCATCCTTCCCGTGCACTGAGGTGAGAACATATATCCAAAACGGCCTCTATTGACACCTGGAGCATTCGTATGGCGGCCGCCTCGTAAAGAGGATCCGATATGAATTCGTCAATCTCCATTTCCTGAAATCGCTGCAAATTTCGCATTTGCTGCCTGATGAAATGCAGTTTTCTGCGCAACTTACTTAGGTCAACACTACTCATTTGAAATCCTCCATCA
Source organism: uncultured Clostridia bacterium (assembly GCA_964599275.1). Lineage (GTDB taxonomy): Bacteria > Bacillota > Sulfobacillia > SLMV01 > SLMV01 > PUMD01. The sequence goes on along the minus strand of CAZRFK010000085.1, from coordinate 2,219 downwards.
TTCCAGCGTCAAAATCCTTCACAATCTCCTTGTAATCTACCGAGAAATCACAATACAGTTTAATGATGCGCTCAACGAAATCGGCGTAGAGAATCTCATCCCGACAGTATATCAAACGACCGGTTTTAAGCACTTCCATCTGAAGAATGATCGAAGATTCTCGGAGATTGACAACCTCAATGGCTTCAGTTTCTGCGGCGGTATTCAAATCTGCGGAGACTTTCAACTCCCGCATCAACTTCCATCCGGATGCAGTTGGCATGGACAAAACCGCCACATCAATATCAGACAATGGCGTCTGCACTTCAGTACCGTGCGAACCAAATATTAGAAGAGCCAGAATATCTGTATCCGATCGGGCCTGTTTCTGCAGGGCCTCAATCTGTTCATCGCCTAGTACGATATTTTGCTTTCGACGGTGGATATCCATCAATCTCACTCCATGAAAGTCAAATACGAAAGGGAACGCGTTAATTTGCCTCCCGGCTGATTTGTTTGAATTATAACACCCTAATCTTACCATATTTCGGTATACAAACAAGTCATTTCACACCAAGGTGTATTAATCAGTAAAATTCCCTCGCCATACTGGGTCTGTCGTTTTCTGACATATTACCCTCCCATACTCAGTCGCACACACAGGTAACGCTGTTTCTGGCGCACACTCACAAAACCAGCCTATGTAGCGATCGTAAGTTATTAGTGTTAAAGAAAGATCAACTGGCCGATGTCAGGGGCGGTACAATATCGCCCCTGACATCAAGCCTGAAAATATTCATAATGTATGAAAGTAACCTCAGTCCAGTATCTCACGCGGTTCATCAGCATAGAAGATTCCATCGCTTATATCGATAACGTACGGATTTAATCCGCGCTCCTTTAAAGCTTTTTCCCCAGTTTCAGTTGTAATGACTGTGGTACCTTCCCCGACCACAGCCTCACGATGCATTATCAGTTCTCCACCGTTGAAACTCATCACCGCACGGCATCGGTCGGGATCCACTATAGTGACATCTCCGTCAGCACCCATTCCCAGATGTCCTTTTTTGGGAAGACCTATTATTTCTGCCGGCATCCATGATGTCTTTTGTACGAACTCGCTCAATGTCAGAGCTTGAGTCCTGACCAGTGCGAGACCACACTCGACTGCTACATTTCTCGGGTGACCACCACCGTCAGTTGAGATAGCATCCACGATGAAGTTTCCATCATCATCGCACGCCACCTGGGCTGTGAGGCGGCTCACCGGTGAATTGACGGGGAAGTTAACTGATACCTTCGTATTCATGCGGCGCCACTCCTGCACTCCCTCCTGGCCAACAACGTTGATGTTTTCTCCTCCAGATTCCACCCCAACTCTGGCGTAACCATCCTCAATGGCCCTCTGCAGACCGTCTTCGGTGCGCTCGTATCCGCCCTCCTCAAGACATCGCTGTGTGGCCAGGCTCTCGGGTACACCGTTTTCGCAGCGCCCGCTGGTGCCGTTGATCAACGCCAGATACGCTTCGGTGAAGAGGTTTTCCTGTCCCTTGAGGGCATCCATCGCTTCATGAATTTCCTGCAAAGCCCCCCGGACGGCCCCCCGGCAGTAGCTGTTGATATGAGGTATGTGCAGCCTCAACCCTTCCGCCAGCTCTATACTTTCCAGGAGACCATCGATGTTTCCGGGAGTGCGGGTCGTACCCGAATGAAAGGCCACGTATTTTTCATTGTCATTACAGATTTCGATGATTCGGCGGGTGGCCCCCGGCGTCAACGGATAGTGCCCGCCGAGTATTTTAAATCCAAGGGCTCCGTTGTGAACTGATTCTTCCAGCAGGCCAAGCAGCTCGGAAGCGTTCGGATCATCATCCTTTACAGTCTGTCCAGGACGAACTGCCTGCAAGACTCCCATATTCAGACCGGCTGAGTTGTTTTCACAAAACTCCATGAATTCTTCAAGCGGTCCTCCAAGATCGAGGGCGGTAACCACACCTGCCTTTGCCATCATTTTATGCGCATTATACCCCTTGTGCCGGCGCGAGGTGTGTACATGTAGATCTATGACCCCGGGCATGACCACAAGATCCTGCACATCATATACCTGCGAGGCTCCACGCGGGTCCAGATTCTTTCCAATCCCGCTCACCTTGCCATCACAGATCGCCACATCAAAAGTCTCATCCACGTCGTTTTTGGGATCGACAACTTTTCCACCCTTCAAGAGAAGATCGCAATTC
>CAZRFK010000084.1:0-7498 GCA_964599275.1 uncultured Clostridia bacterium | reverse complement strand
TGGAGGGTATATAATGACAAACCATCAATGCTGCGAACAATCCGTTACATCTCAAATTGACGAACTTTTCGCTAAATGGGATCAGTTAGATTCTCCAGGTGCTGCTGTCATCATCATCAGAGATGGTGAGGTAATACATGAAAAAGGATATGGTAGTGCCCAATTGGAGTATGACTTACCGATCACCCCAACGACCATTTTTCATGTAGCTTCAGTCTCCAAACAATTTACCACCATGTCCATTTTACTATTGGCAGACGAGGGTAAATTATCACTCGATGAAGACATACAGCATTACTTACCCTGGGTACCTCAATTCGATCACAACATCACTATTCGACATCTGATACATCATACCAGCGGTCTCCGCGATCAATGGGCACTGCTGCGGCTTGCAGGTTGGCGGATGGATGATGTCATAACGACAGAACATATCAAGAAAATGGTTCGTCATCAACGAGATCTCAATTTTCCTCCCGGAGAAGAACACCTTTACAGCAACACAGGATACACCTTGATGGCAGAAATAACCCAACAGGTTACCGGTAAATCACTGAGGGAGTTCGCCAGGGAGCGTATATTCGAACCGCTGGATATGAATAGAACACACTTTCACGATGACCATCAAGAAATTGTTCCTGACAGGGCATATTCCTACTCTGAAAACGAAAACTCAGGATATCAAAAGAGCATCCTCAGCTACGCCAACATCGGAGCCACAAGCCTTTTTACAACTGTAGAGGATCTGGCCAAATGGTTGGTCAATTTTGACCAACAGCTGGTTGGCAACGCAAAGGTTATGGAAAGGATGCATGAACGTTATGTGTTGAATAATGGTGAAACCATTTCCTATGCAGGAGGCGTTTCTTATACGGAACATCGCGGACTTCAGATGATAGGTCATGGCGGCGCAGATGCAGGTTTCCGGAGTTACTGCGGCAGGTTTGCTGAGCACAATTTAGGCATCGTCATTTTGAGCAATCTGGCCACCTGCAATCCGGGGTCTCTAGCGAAAAAAATCGGTGAGATCTGTTTATCAGAGCATCTTGATAAGCCTTCTCCTGAAAAACAGAACGCTGATCTACCGCCTGCAGATTCGGAGGAAATGAAACAGTGTACGGGGACTTATGTTCTTTCGCCGTATGGTCTCATCCGCGTTTCATATTCAGAGTCTGGTTTCACGATAAAAAGAGGAAAGCAGTCCCCAGTTAAGTTAATTCCAGATGGTGGACTTAATTTCAAGGTTGAGGGTCGTGACCAACAAGTGTCCTTCAAACAGGATGATGCCGGCAAAATTACATCCCTGGAGTATATTTTGCCAGGTCGTACCCTGAACGCGCAGAAAAAGCAGATGCCATGTATGAGTAGGGACGAACTCACTGAATTCGAAGCAGATTACTTCAGTCCCGAATTACGCACTACTTACTCCTTCGTTGCTGAAGATGGAAAACTGGTAATGAAGCACCAGCGCCATGAGGACACTGAAATTGTCCCACTTGACGAAAATACTTTCATGGGTAAAGGTCGCCGTCCAGGCAAGATAATGTTCAAAGAAGATTCTGTAGGTCAAATAATGGGGTTTGAATTGACGGCCGGGAGAATCCGAAATGTCAAATTTAACAGGATAGGCGAGTGATGTTGTCTCGTGAGAGGGGGAGCACGCTCCTCCTCTCATATGCAAAATCAGGTGTATTGAAAGACATTTGATTTAGCACTACTCCAACTATCAATCCAACTGCCACCCGGCGATAAGTAGTAGTCCGATAAAGAGAGCTTTTTGTGGCCAGAAGGAGGAATATTCAGAAGAAATAAACATGTGCAGCCTTGTTCCCTCGGGTATCAGTGAAAATACTGCATTCAAAAAGGTAAAAAGTACTCCACTTAACATCCAGTTCAAGCTTTCATGGGGATTCCGGTTACATCCAATCAGTACACCAGCACTAAGCATTGCTGCTAAGGCAAAAATTGCCCACCCCCAAGGCTGTGAAAGTGTCACTGCACGCCAGTACAAAATATTATCCGGCTCTTTCCACAAAAAGATCAATGCTGGAGTGAGCAGATAAATCACATAAGGAGCTTTTTCTCCCTGAGGCAGAACATCTAACCGGTCCAACACTGTAAGAGCCCCCACCGTTACAACAATGGGGGTGAATCTAACTATAAGCAGCCCGAGACCTGCAAAAAAAAGACTGATGGTTTTGAATAATGCATCTGACCACGGCTGCTGCGGTGATAAATTCAGAAAAAAGGCTAGATTCGGGGAAGCAGGTTCAGCATCACTGACCGCCCAAACCTCAATTGTCTCATGCCCACTTGGAACATGATAAACAATAGTCAGGCTCTCTCCCTTTTCCTCCATCGGACTGGCGATAATCTGCGGCCACATGGGTTCACCTTCCTGCAAACTGGCCAAACCCACCGAATTAACCTGCAGGGTCTGGGGAAAAACATCAGCCGAGTACAGTCTCAATCGACCATCCTCTTCGCGTGGATCACTGTTGCTCCATGCCACCACCAACACTCTGTCCTTTTCCGGATGCTCATAAGCGAAAAGATCAGGAGCCAGAGCATTCACGTGAACAAACTGCTCCATCTGACCTGCCAGAGAAACAACTTTCGTATCTGGTTCCGTACCGTCAGAGTCAAACCTCCCCAGGGTGACCCCGGATCCAACAGTTTCCCCTCTTCTGGAAACCGTACCTGCCCATACTGCAAACACTTCATCGTCAGCAGCCACGGCCTGTGCATTCTGATGAGGCTGCCCGGATACCGTTCCCAGCTGCAAGGGTGAAGAGAAAAGTGGCTCCATTTGTTCATCATAGGCCCAGAACATCAGGTAGTTGCGAATTTCTGCCTGGCGCACCCACCACAAATAAGTAATGCCTTCCCTGTCTTTCAAAATTGTAGGCTGGGAATGAGTTTCTGTTGAATTCTCTGAAGAAGTTAGCTGATTTGCCGCTAATTTCTCCGGTTGTCCAGGTTCCATGTCGGCAGTAAAAACTCTACGCAGACCTTCTGTCATATCAGTCCAGCAGAACAAGAGAGCCTGCTGTGGGGTAAATGACAGGGTAACATCACGCAAAGGGCGAGCGACCTCCCGTAGAACATGTAGATCGCCATCCGTCGAATTTCCCGCCCAGCTTGGGGGCAGATATTTGTACATTAAGGCATGTCTGCCCTCTCCTAGCCAGTGTTCAACCCACGCCAGATGATATCCGGAATTATCATCAAGTACCAGATTCAAATGCCTCACTTGGCTTTCAACACGGTGCACCTTATGTCCGTTCAGCAAAATATCTTTTATACCTTGCTGTAGATCATGATCTACAGTTAGCAGATGTATCTCTCCGTTGTCATCAACGGCTGCAGATACTGGACCAGAAGCTGGGTGCGTTTGAGTCAGCTTCTCCGGCAGAGACCAACCGTCTGCCCATTCAGACTCCCAACCTGGCTCTGACTGTGCTGAAACACATGCAGCCATTCCAAAAACAAACACAACCAATAACCCAGCCACTAGCAAAAAATATATGGTTGGATTTAGTCTACCACTACTATGTTTCAAAAAAGGTAGACCAGAAACATTCACAGCCCATCCCCCCCGAAACAAATCATTCCTGTAATCTCGGGTCAAGGGCATCGCGTAAACCATCACCGATATAGTTGAAAGCCAACACAGTGATAAAGATGAATAATCCCGGGAACAATGTGATCCAGATGGCGTAGCGCAAATGGGGACGACCCGCATTCAAAATGCTTCCCCAGCTTGGGAAGGGTTCCTGTACTCCCAGACCCAAAAAGCTCAGTGCAGATTCTGCCAATATCGCTCCCGCTATACGCAATGTAGCATTGACGATAATGGGGGCAATGGCATTTGGCATTATATGCTTAAATATGATACGGGTATCTGTCGCTCCAACGCTCTTTGCAGCTTCAGTAAAATCCTGCTTTTTCAGGGTTAACACTTCACTGCGAACCAGGCGAGCCAGACCAGGCCAAGAGGTGATTCCTATTACCAACATGATATTGAATATGCTGCGATCAACAATGGCGATTACGGTCAGAAGCAGGAACATAGTAGGGAATGATTGTACAATTTCGGTAAAGCGCTGCAACACATTGTCTACCCAACCACCAAAATATGCAGAGACAGCGCCAATGACCGTTCCCAGTATGACCGCCACACCCGCCGCAACAAACCCAACACTCAGTGATACTCGCGAACCCCAAATCACCCTACTAAAGATATCTCGGCCCAACCGGTCAGTACCAAAGAAATGTTCGCTGCTGGGAGGTGCGAGGTTGTTGGCCGGATTGACATGATCAAATTCGTGAGTCGCGATATAAGGGGCAAAAATAGCCATGAGATACAGTACAACCAGCACACACATACTGACCACAGCCAATTTATGGCGCTTAAAACGCCTCCAGACCATTTGACCCCAAGTTTCTGCATCCTCGTGAAGGTTACCAGACAACTTATTCTTTCTGGTAAATTGTTCTCTTTGTTCCTGCAAACTCTCTCACTCCCTTCAGTCGTATGAAATGCGGGGATCAACTACCACATATAAAAGGTCAGCTACAAAATTACCAATGATCACTAAGGTAGCTCCTATTACGTTGAAGGCCATCACTACCATGTAGTCCCTCATGAAAATTGCATTAACCGATAATGTTCCCAGTCCAGGCCATGAAAAAATATTCTCAATAATTACCGAACCCGAGAACATGATGGGTATTTCGAATCCAAGCAGGGTTACTATGGGTAAAAGTGCATTCCGCAGCGCGTGCTTGTAAACTACGATTCGTTCCGCCAAGCCTTTCGAACGAGCAGTACGAATATAATCCTTGCGAATTACCTCCAGCATGCTGGAACGTGTATATCTGGTTATGCCTGCCAATGCACTAAGCCCCATTACTATTACCGGTAAAATCAAGTATCTTAATCTATCAATCAGAACAGCCCAGAAACTATGAGTTGCCAGACCGATCCCATAAGAGCTCATGCCCCCCACCGGAATGAAATCAACACGCAGTGCCACCCCGAAAATGAGCAGCAATCCAAACCAGAAGTTGGGGAGGGCCTGCCCCAGAAAAGCAAAGCTGGTTACAGCGTGATCAAATGATGAATACTGCCGCAGTGCTGACGCAACCCCAATGGGAATTGCCAGAGTATATATCATCACCGCCACCACTGCGTTGAGATACACGGTATTTGGTAGTCGTTCCAATATCATATCCCGTACTGGACGACCACGGACATATGAATATCCAAAATCCCCACGAAGAAAGTTGGTCAGCCAAATCCAGTACTGTACATGTAAAGGCTCATCCAGTCCGTAAATCGCTCGAATTCTGGCCCGGTCTTCAGCTGTAGCAGTACGTTCAGTCAGTAAATCGACAGGGTCCCCGGGAGCCATCTGCATTATTATAAAGGATACTACTGTAATGCCTATCAGAAGCGGAATCATCTGCAAAAGCCGCTTGATAATATAGGTAGTCATTCCTTCACCTCCCTAAAAGTGTCCTTCCCATCAAGAGGGGTGGCTCGAAATGAGCCCCCCCTCTTCAAATCAGAACCATAGGCGCTGTTTAGTTAGCAGCGTTTCCTATCCATGTAATCAGCTAATGGGTTATTCAGTGTCATCAACAGTCTCCACGTACCACTGCTCAGGATAAAGCGGACCGACATCGCTCATGGTCATACCCATTACATCCTTGCTGACAGCGGTGACCAGGTCACGACTGTAGAGGAATATATAGGGAAGCTCCTCATTGAGAATCTCCTGAATCTCATGGTAAATTTCTACTCGCTCTTGCTGTTCCAAAGTAGTGCGGCCTAATTCGAGAAGCTCATCAACCCGCTCATTGGAATATTCTACATCGTTGAAACCAACCAGATTGCCATCTTCATCCACCCCAGCTTCTGAGTGGAAGAATAAATAGGCATCTGGGTCGATACCAAGACCCCATCCTAACATATAGGATTCGAACATCGCTACGTCGAGATACTGATTGAGAAGAACGCTCCACTCAATGAATTGAACATCTAGTTCGAAGCCAATTTCGGCCAGGTTCTGCTGAGCAATCAATAGAGTGTTCTCCCGGACGGTGTTACCAGTAGCAGTAACACACTCAACGCTCAGTTTATCTCCATCTTCATTGCGGCGAATACCGTCATCACCGACTTCGGTCCATCCAGCGTCTTCTACAAGCTCAATGGCTTTGTCCGGATCGTATTCATAATCAATAAGATCGGGGTTGTATGCCCAGGAAAACGGAGGAACATTGGCATTCATTACCGTTCCATAGCCGTTGAGGACATCGTCTACGACACTTCTGCGATTGATTCCATAAACCATTGCCTGTCTAACTCTTTGATCCTGTAGTATCGGATCTGTCTGCTTGAGACCAATGTAAGAATAGCTGTTCGCCTGACGCTCAAAGAAATCCAGCTTGTCGTCGTGTTCCTCAACGACTCTATCGATATCATCTGGAGGAATGGTACCAAGATAATCAATGTCACCAGCTTCAAGAGCAGTCAACATGACCTGTTCGTCACCATAGAAGCGAATACGAACTTCTTCAATATAGGGTCCATCGAGAAAGAAGTCTGGATTGCGCTCCAGGACCATATATTCCCCGCTTCGCCATTCCCCAAATACGTAGGGGCCTGCACCGACAGGTGCATCGTTGATATCAAGTTCATTCAGCTGGGCAACGGGCTGGTCCTCAAAGTGATGCTTTGGCAGAATACCCATATTCAAATTGCTCAAGAGCGGCGCATGAGGTTTTTTGAGAATGAATTGAACAATAGTGTCATCGACAGCCACTACCTCTTCAATGGGTTCATAGGTGGTGGCTCGTACACCAGTGTAATCCTCGTGCAGTATGGTCATAAAGGTGTAAACAACATCATCAGCTGTCAGCTGTTCGCCGTCATGGAAATAAACATCGTTCCGAAGATGGAAGGTCCACTCCAGACCATCATCAGAATATTCCCAATCTTCAGCTACATAAGGCTGCATTTGCAGGTTCTCATCAGCTCGCACCAACGATGCATAGACTCTGTCGTTCACAAAACTTGCTGGGGTACCAGTACTGAAAATTGGGTTAAGTATTACCGGTTCACCGGTCATACCATAAACCATTTCCCCTCCAACTGCAGGCTCCTCCGATACCGGGTCATCCTCTGAGGGCTCATCAGGTTCTACCTCAGGGGCACAACCAACAAGCAATGCTAAAGACAGCAATGTTACCAGTAGTAATACACTCGAATGTCTCTCAAATTTCACGTCTTGACCCCCTCCTTGTAATAAATGTGGCGGACGGCTGTAATGTCCAACCATTTTTGGATTTTATATGACCTCGGGAAGCGCCATATAAACTTTGTTCGCTGTGTAACATTCTCCAAACAAGAGAAAAAACCCTGCTTTCCCTGGTATAACCCGTTTTCAGCACGTGCGGTCTAATCCGAGAATCAATTATGCGATATCCATTT
>CAZRFK010000083.1:0-7575 GCA_964599275.1 uncultured Clostridia bacterium | reverse complement strand
AATGGAGCAGGAGAAGGAAACAAGTAAACGCTGGGGTAGTTTTGTCAGCAGAAGAAATGACCTGTTGAAAGAACTGGCCTGGCCGGTAATTTTCAGCTACCAGCAGCATGATGAGGTGGATGCGGAAAGCCCCATGTTCGATGGTTCCTGGGACTGGCATTCGGCCATACAGGCTGCCTACTGTCTTCACATACTCTATCGTGAAACAGATGATTCAAGATACATGGACGTTGTTGAACATAAAATCATCCCCCAAAGATTTGATGAGCTGGTAAAAAAGGAACTCAATTATATGAGGTCCGAAAAAAGGACCGACCTGTACGGATTGAGTCAGATGCTCGCGCTGGTCCGGGAGAGAGAACGGGTAACGGGGAAGCGGGATCTGCGCCCCCTGGCCCGGGAGGCAGTTTCGCTGATTCGCCAATCAATCGATGCGCTAACGTTGGAGGAGAAACAAAGCAAGGTTTTTACCGATGCATACGAAAACCTGTCCTGGAATTTGATCCACCTGCATCTGTGGGCTGAACATACAGAAAAAGATGGATTGCGGGAATATGTACAGCAGATGCTGCCGGTACTGCAGGATGAAACTCTGGATAAACTGCGGTCGGTAAGCGAGGATGCACGTCCGGATCGGAAGGAGTTCTTTCCACCAGCCCTGCTGCGATTGGCGGCTGTATCTCAGATATCAAATGAACCCCAGCAGATCCGCGAGTGGGTGAGTGCGAGATTTCCCGGGGATATGTGGGTAGAGCCAGTAAAAAATCCGAAAACGGTTCATGCAGCCGGCCTGAATTTCAGCAGAGCCTATTGCCTGTGGCATATATATCAGGCAACAGGGAATGCCAGATGCAGAGAGAACTTCGCTCATCTGGTTCAGTATCACGTCCGCAGACACCACCTTTGGATGATCGATTACTATGCACATTCTCACTGGGTACCTCAGTTTGGTATCAGGGCTATATCGGAAACCTGTTGTGCCGGATCCTGAGAAAGGGACTTCAAAGAGAGAGTGAGCAGCCCCTGCGCAAAGAGCTGCTCACTGCAATTGTTTCAATGAAATTTCATCTGCACTTGCAAAAGTTCCCCAGCCCCGGCTGCAGGTTCAGCGAAATGAAGTTTTGATGCCGCCCCTATTGGGACAGTTTGAGCGAAGCGAACGGGCGGGGAGGATGTCAACTTTATTGAAATGCTTAAACGGGAGCTCCAGGCGGCTCTCCCGTGTTACCCCTCATGCAGCTAACAGGATAGATGTACAAGGAGCATTGGTGGTATATCTGCTGTCACCCAGCCATTAGCTTCTTACCTTTAAGATGATGAAACCCAGTTCAAGAAACAGCAAGCACACTGAATCATCATCCAATAGTCTGGTTTCAATGTCCTTTTCGGAAAATAGATCGGAAAAACTCAAAGCATGTTGATATGTGCAAATGACATATTAAATTATCTCAAGCCAATGCGTTGACTTCTCACCTGTTCCTGCATGTCAATACACTGACCCAGCACAATGTTTTAGTACTGCGCAGGGCGGCTCATAGGGTTTTTGTGAGTATGGACGTACGCCCCAGATACTTGAATAAATCAAACCGGGTCGGTGAAGCTGGTTATGGCAAAAATACTCATTTAAAGATGACATTGCAAAAAAGTAATTATTATGTTCTAATAATAATTACTGATACTGCTGAGCACCGTCCACCGTAGTTCTAAATACAAGGAAGTAGGTTGGTTTAAATGGTTTGTAAAAAGTGTCTTCTCGGGATGAATACAGTCGCTTTTTTTGCGATGATTGCTGTCAATGCCCTCGCCAATGCTCTGCCTATTGCCGGCCGCTCAACTGGATACATCTCCAATCTTTATCCAAATCTATTCACTCCTGCTGGTTTCACCTTCTCCATATGGGGCGTTATATATCTACTTTTGGGAGTGCATCTGGGATATCAGATTCTTGATCTATCAAGGGGCGGCGATAGGTGGAAATCTGCAATAGATGCATACGGATATTTATTCCTCATCTCCTCCATTCTCAACATCGCATGGCTCTTTGCCTGGCACAATCTGATGATTCCCCTCTCACTGGTTATTATGGTCGGGTTGCTGAGTACTCTGATCGCCATGCACCGCAGATTGAATCCATCAGGAACTGTTGACTTCAAGAAAAACTGGAAAAACAATCTGCCCTTCAGCGTGTATCTGGGCTGGATCAGCGTCGCTACAATTGCTAATGTTACTGTTTTCCTGGTTGATGTGGGTTGGGATGGATTCGGACTGTCAGATGTCTTTTGGACAACAGGTGTCCTGGTGGTGGCCACCCTGCTTGCAGTGATTTATTCCGTAATCCGCCGGGATGCCCCTTATTCTCTGGTCGTGCTGTGGGCATTCATCGGCATAATCTCTAAAAGATTGAGTGTAGAGCCAGCTGCAACCACAGTGATTGTTGCTGCCGGTGCAGGTGGGGCAGTAATTATTATCTCCCTGCTATGGATGATAATGCGCACGCGGAGCAAACCATCTGAGGTAACTGGTTGATTACAGGGATTCAATTAAAAAACTGATCGGAGGTGATTGCCAGTGGCTCTATCAGACTCAGGACTGACCGGCTGAGATAGCAAGACCACATGTTTGTCTGTGCACTATTTTCACAATATGCATGCAGCAGCAGAGTTTTTATCCGTGGTCTCTCTGACGCATGATGACCTGTTCAGGTTTTCATTATTGCCTGTAATTTGAGGGATTTCGACTCATATCAATGTAAATCATTCAGTCAGGAGGAACACGTCCAGAAGTCGAGAAATTAATAAATACTAGAAAATTTGTAATAACAGACAAAAATTGCCCTGCAAATCCAGGGTATAAACAAAAAGAGAGGATGATTTTGAGTGGGAGAGGAAAAACAGGGCGGCATACCACTTCTTGGGGACAAATTTCCGAAAATGCAGGTGAAGACGACGCAGGGTACAATTAACCTGCCAGATGATTATGAGGGCAAATGGATTGTACTGTTCAGTCACCCGGGTGATTTCACTCCGGTGTGCACCACTGAATTTATGGCCTTTGAACGGCGAAGGGAGCAGTTTGAAGAACTGGGTGCCGAATTGATTGGATTGTCTGTGGACCAGGTATTTTCCCATCTCAAGTGGGTGGAGTGGATAAGGGAAGAGCGGGATGTGGACATTCAATTTCCGGTGATCGCCGATGAACTTGGCGAGGTTTCCAAGGCTCTGGGTATGATTCATCCTGGTAAGGGAACAAACACCGTTCGTTCGGTATTCATAGTTGATGCAGAGGGAATTATCCGACTCATTCTTTACTACCCGCAGGAGATTGGTCGTAACATGGATGAAATTCTCAGGGCATTGAAGGCCCTGCGTACATCTGATGAAAACGGCGTAGCAACACCCGCCAATTGGCCGGAAAACGAAGATGTGGGTGCCAACGTCATAGTGCCACCGGCCGGATCTGAGCAGGAGATACAGGAGAGGATGAAAGCTGCCGAAGAAGGCGAGATAGAGTGTTTCGATTGGTGGCTGTGTCACAGACCGCTGGATGAGTGAAGTTACAGGAAAGTCCAGAAGCAGGGCGCAGGCGGGGGAAAATCTTCCCCGCCTGCGCTATTAGAAAACCTTGGATTAATCTCAAAAATAGCGAGGTGGGATAAAATTATTGGAGGGGCTATTATGGGAGAAAAGTATCGTTGTTGGTCCGCAGATGAGAAGATGGAGATAGTATTGGCTGGTCTACGAGGAGACCAGCCAGTGGCCGAAGTATGTCGTCAACATGAGATTCATCAGTCCATGAAGGAGTGTTAAAGTGATTAGTCTGGTTTTGAGCGGGGGAAGCGCCTGGGGACTTGCGCATATCGGCGTAATTGAGGTCCTGCAGGAAAATGATATCGGCTTTGACCTGATCGTGGGCACCAGCGCTGGTGCCATTGTCGGTGCATTATTTGCCGCCGGGGTTTCTACTGATGAGATGCGGTCACTGGGCCGGAATCTTTCCTGGTCCAGTCTGGGCGATCTGACGCTGCCGAGGTTGGGTGTTTTTGATTCTTCCGATATTCAAAAAGTCCTGGAAGAGTGCATAGGTGCCCACCCTACTTTCGATAATTTACAGACTGACCTCAGAGTGGTTGCTGCCGATATTTCCACTGGCGAGCGGGTGGTTTTCAGTGAGGGTCCGGTGGCATTTGCAGTGAGGGCCAGCGCCTCCATCCCGGTGGTTTTTGCCCCGGTGGAATATGAAGATATGCTTCTTCTTGACGGAGGATTGGTTGATAACCTCCCTGTCGATGTGGCGCTTGAGGCTGGTGCGGAGCGCATTATTGCCGTACAGCTTTCTGACTATCCTGCTCAACGGCGGCCCGGCAATATGGTTGAGGTCGCCCACAGGGCATTGATGATAATGCAGCGTGCCAGGATGAAGGAAGCGGCAGCCTCTGCTGATGTATTGATACGTCCTCGCCTGAAGGGAGTAAGTCCCACTGATCTGGATGCAGATGAAGTTCTTATCGAGCAGGGGAGGCGCGCTGCCACCGCTCACCTTGATAAGATCAGAAAAGTTGTCGCTGACGCTTGAGAACTGGTCTTATACGCGCGGAGAACCTGCTGCCTGTGGGTGAAAATGCCCCGACCCGGTATTATTTTGATACGGGGGTGCAGGATGAAGACTGAATCCTGCTGTACAATTATTCAGTGTCCTGACGTTGTTTGCAGCCAACGTGGCCATTATGGGTGGGGACTATCCGGAGCGGGGATGGTCGTGGAGGAAAAAGTTGTTGGAGCTGGTCACAAATAGTTGCATATGGATACCAATCACTCATGCCAAAAACAACAATCATACCGTCGTCTGATATCTCAGTGTTAAAACCACACTGCCCATGGAAGTTAAGGCATCTTATGGGTAAAGGGAAATGAAAGTTCATGAAGAACAAGGATCTTTGAAGGCAGTGGATTCATTGAACTGATGTCGCAGAAGATATTTATCATCATCCGGTATCCAGGATCTATTCTGTGAATCACTGAACACATCGAGGTTGTAGCAGAGATCAGCAGCACATTACTACCCTGCCCAGGAGGTTTTGTTATGGATATCTTGCAGGAAAGTTTCATTGTCGACGGCTGTATTTTCAGCGAGGGTGAATTTTCCGGCTGCGCACCTGATGTGCTCAGCTCAGGTCTGAATTCCATGTTTCTGACAGTATCCAGCTCAGACAGCTTTTGCGGAGCTGTCAGGGAAATGGGCCGCATAAATAATCTGGCTGATGATCCGGAGTATAATCTCAGGGTAATACATGATATCGACGATCTGAAGTGCGTTGAGGAGTCAGGTGAAATCGGTCTTATCCTCTGGTTTCAGGATCCGCATCCAATGGGAAATGACCTGAACCTGCTACGGGTATTTTATCAACTCGGTCTCAGAGTGATGCAGCTTACCTACAACCAGGCAAACTACCTGGGGACGGGCTGCACTGAACAGAAAGACCGCGGACTGACTGAATTCGGAGCGGAAGTAATACACGAGCTCAACCGCCTGGGTATGGTGGTTGATCTGTCGCACAGCAGCAGACAGACAGCACTGGACGCCATCACCCAGAGCCAGGATCCTGTGATTTTTTCTCACGCTAACCCAAGGAGTGTAACGGATAATCCGCGCAACAAAAGCGATGATGAACTGAAGTTAGTTGCACAGAAGGGTGGGGTCATTGGTCTGACTCCCTGGGGTCCCCTTTGTTGGAAGGGATGCGGTCGCCCCTCATTGGATGACTATATCGACCACATCGACTATTTGGTCAATCTGGTGGGAATAGACCACGTTGGTTTCGGAAGCGACAATACTCCGGATCACAGTTCTGATCAGTCAGGAACCTCAGAGCAGGCTGCCCTGTATCCTTCCGTCGTATCTGATTACAACAGCGCGGTGGGGACAGCACCGTCAGTCCGACATGCCCGGGGATTCAGCGGTCCGCACCAGCTGGACAATCTGGTAGAGGGGCTGACAGCACGTGGCTATTCTGATTCGGATATCAGCAAACTGCTGGGTGGCAACTTCCTGCGGGTATTCACAGAGGTCTGGAAGCAATAAAGAAACCGATTTTTGTTGTATTTTTTGGGCTATTAATCGAATTCAGGTGGACGGGTTGGCTGGGGGAGTGGGAGATAAAATTTCTTCATTGATTGCGGGGTTGGGTGCGGCCGGTGTTTTTGCTGAGCGCTCCCCTTTTTCAAATCTCTTTTGTTCATCTGGTTGTATATCCAGTTGAAATATCTGATTTGCAGGGTTAAGCCTGAAGATTGTTTTATTTGCTATGCCAATGTAGGCGGCAGATTCGAAGGCGAGACACCCGTCAGAGGTTGCAAAGTTGTGCTGTTTGACTGTAGGCCAATCGAACAGGGGGACATCCAAGTTTTTAATTGCATAAAATACTGCTTCCATATACCGCTCGATTCAGGAGGTGTGATTTTAAATGCAGCGCAAGACAATCGCGATACTGGCTGTCCTGCTGGGATTGATGATAATCCTGAATTTAAATCTTCTGCTGGGGATAAGATCAATAAACGCTTCCTTAGGTGAGCCGAATGTACGAATTTCTGCGCTTTCTGGTAATGTTGAGGGGTTGGCTGGCCGTTTTCAGGAAGCTGAGAAAGAAATAAACTATCTGAAGCAGGCCCTGCAGGATGCACAGCTGGAGCAGGCAGAGGTCGCAGGTACAGCTTCGGAGTTGGCTGAGAAAAACGACAAGCTGCAGACACAGGTCGACGAACTGCAGGAGCAGCTGGATGCTTTGAAGGCGGCAGACGAAAAGCTTCACTCGGAGGTGGTCGAGGAGCTGATGGACGAACTTGCAGCTGCCAGGAGGAAAATGGAGCGGATAGGCGAGGGGTGGCTTGGCGTGGAGGTTGGTAACAGACCGGCAGGGGTCCAGGTCATCAGGGTAGAGGAAAATTCACCCGCCTCGTTACTGCACCGCCTCAACGGTGGCTATATAAGGGAGATCGACGGCATTGAGATCGAAAACGCAGAGCAGTTAGTCCAGGTAATGAACCAGCGTCTTCCGGGCGAACGCATCAAACTGACCTACGTTACCCGGGGAGGGCTATTTGTATCCCGGAAGGTCAGAACGGAGATTGTCACCCTGCAGCGCGACCCGTCCAGCTGATTGTGCAAATAAGGTTGTTCAATCAGGTCCGGGTGCTTGCAGGGTACACGGACTTACCCGAGCGTTTTCCTCGCAGGGACTTTGTGATAGTCAATGTATTTTAGCAAAAAGGTTTTACAGACGGAATGATTTGCGTCCAAATCACCGGCTGGCGAGGTCAAAAATTTTCCGATGCGGTTCATGACATCGCCTGCTGTACACAGCCAATATGGGCCTTCGGGCAAATTACGGGATATCATCTATTTATGGTAGTAAAGTTATGTTAGTAAAGCAGGTTTTATCATTGACCTGCCCGATACTCAGAAGTAACTTGTCTACCTTTTTACTGGCCTTATAAATTCGAAGGATAAAGACAGGGCATGGATCTAAGGAAACACCCCTGGTTTGAAGAAATATTATTCAGAGGAGGTGTCGGGCATGGA
>CAZRFK010000082.1:0-7620 GCA_964599275.1 uncultured Clostridia bacterium | reverse complement strand
ATGGAGCGCGAGGGAATTGACATGCGGCTTGTAGTCATGAGAGAAGACAACCCCGATCCCGCCGCAGCATCCCTGCTTGCAGCAGTGCTGTCAGCTGACATGAGTGTGGTGCTGCCGCCGACCGGCGATACGCTGATCCTCATCAATCACCTCACTAAAAAGGGGGATGTGGAGGGTCTGGTTCTGTCAGCTTCGGACTTTCCTCCACCCTATGACGCATCCCATCGGATACTTCGGCCCCGCTCCCGGAGCCTCCATCGGTGTGTGGAACCGTCAGGGGGGTGTCCCCGGCAAGGGAGAGTACCGTTTGAGTGACAGTACCTGTTACGCTCTGGAGCTGTGCATTGTTGAAGAGATTTCCGAATGGGAAGATCAGAAAGAGACCATAAATCTTGAGGAAACAGTAATTTTTCGCGAGGGTAGCGTTGAATTTCCCGACGGCCGCCAGACAGAGTTCCACCTGATAGATTAAACGGCTGCATGGTG
Source organism: uncultured Clostridia bacterium (assembly GCA_964599275.1). GTDB lineage: Bacteria > Bacillota > Sulfobacillia > SLMV01 > SLMV01 > PUMD01. The sequence continues at coordinate 7,134 of CAZRFK010000082.1, read as the reverse complement.
AAGGAGTGGAAAGCGGTTGATAGATTATCACAATCATCTGGAAAAGGGCGAACTGACACCCAGGTACTTGCGGCAGTTTGCCGAGGTTGCGCGGAAACGCGGAATAACTGAGATGGGGATAAGCGAGCATGCATATATGTTTTCTGAGTTTCGACCGGTGTACGAAAGTGAGCTGGCCAGGTGCGAGGATAACCTCAGGGAAAAGCAGAGAGACTGGCTGGAAAGCAAGGGTTTTGTGTGGACCCTCGAGGACTACTTCCAGCTGCTTCGCGGTTCAGATCTGGGGGGAATAGATCTACGCGTGGGTCTGGAAGTAGATTACTTTCCCGGCGCCGAGGAGCTGACTGCCTCGGTGCTTTCGGACTGGTCATTTGATTATCTGATAGGGTCGGTGCACTGGGTGGACGGCTGGATTTACGATGTGTGGCCCGAAAGCTGGAGAGGGCGTGATGTCAGAAGGACCTGGCAGAGATATTTTTCAACTGCCCGGAAGATGGTTGATTCTGGACTGTTTGATGTGATGGGACATCCTGACAGCATAAAGGTGTTTGGGCATCGACCTCAGTCCCGGGTGTCTGAAGATATCGCCAGACTGGTGGATGCTCTTTCTGAAACCGGTATGGCCGCGGAAGTGAACACTGCCTTCTGTTACCGGGGATACTCTGAAGATTTCTGTCCAGGTCCAGAAATTTTATCCCAGATGAGCGAAAATGGGGTGCAGATTACTTTTGGATCTGATGCCCACCGGCCCTGCGAGGCGGGTCTTTTGTTGGATGAGGCGGTGCAGGTGGCCAGAGAATTCGGCTATGAAAGGGGACTCAGGTTCCGCCGGCGGCAGAAGGTGAAGTTTAACCTGCCCGGTTGAGCAGGCTGGAGTTTATTCTGCACCTGCGAAGATCTTGAGATGGGAAAATGTTGCATGTTTTTGGCTGTATGCAGGAGGCGAAACCACAACTTCAGGTGTTCTGCTGTCATTGCGGACGACATTAACAAAGAGGGCCCGCTTGTTTTGAAGCAGGCCCTCAACTCATGTAAGGAATGGTGTCAATTGTTACCGGAGTTCTTCCAGGACTTCCGGGTCCGGATCGTTGGGGATTCTGGCGATTTCCTCATCACCATCGTAAAATACTGTCTCGTCGGAGGAAGTAATCTCACCGATCACACAAGCTTTGGCGCCGGCATTTTCGGCGGCAGCTATAACTTCATCAACATCGTCCGGGTTGACCTGAAACAGCATACGTCCCTGCGTTTCACAGATCAGTATTTCTTCCGGAGTCAGACCGTCTTTTTTGACTGGAACTCCAGAGAGGTCGACCTCTGCTCCCAGCCCACCAAATCGAGCTGATTCGCTGATTGCTCCACCTATACCTGCTGCGCCGAGATCTGAACAGGCGTTGATCTTACCTGTTTTGATGGCCGCCAGGGCAGCGTCCATTGTTACCTTTTCCTCTTCAAAGAGGGCTTTGGCGGGCCGCATCTCGTCCACCAGCCCGGCGCGGTAAAGGGTGTCATTTCCGTCATTGTCAGTCTTTCCGACGATGATGATCTTATCGCCGGCGTTTTTGGCCGGTTTGGTCAGTGGTTCATCAGCAATCATCCGACCGATAACTGCCACAACTACCGCGGGAACAATGTCGCTGAAGGAGGTGGACAGGCCTCCGCCTATCACGTAAACCCCCAGGCATTTGCACATATCCCTTATTCCCTCGACAAATATATTGATGCGTTCTCCACTGGTCATCACTTCACATTCGCCGCAGGTGCATTCTCCATCAAATCCGCAGGGTCCCACGATAACTTCTTCGTCCATGGGACGGGTCCCTATGAAATCAAGCAAAAACAGCGGTTTTGCCCCCATGGCTACTACATCTCTCATGGCGCCACCGGCCCCAGTTGCGGCTGCGTCATAAGGTCTGGGAACAGAAGGCGAACAGTGACTTTCCATTTTTGCCACCATCATCTCGCCGTCGGCGGTGCGGAATACGGCGGCGTCGTCGTTGTCTTCCGGACCAACCAGCACGGTATCGGGAAGCATTTCTCCGACATGCTCATTCAAATCCTCAAAGGCACTGAAGTCTATTGCCTGTTCTATGTTGTGATGCAGGTGAACAAACAGTGCGTGCATTAAGGCTTGTTCAATTCTGTTCATTATGTCTACCTCCTTCACCAACGTGGGTGAATAATAGGGGAAAATACAGCAAGAATACAGATGAAGATCAAACCCAAATCTTAGTTTATCACAACTTACCAACATAAAACGACCTGTTTTGTGGTTTTTGGTGAGCGTTGAAAGATTTCTTTGCGAACGTCCATTGGAATAAATAACAGCAACCTCTTGTCTGGTGCGTCGGGGCTTTACGTGATATATCATCTGCATTTCGCTAGCAGAGAGATGCTACAAACTGCTGACGCGGAATCGAGACTGAAGAAAGTTCTCTTTTAACGATACGGGGAGGAAATTACACTGATCAGACCCAGAGACGCCCTCGTCACATTTCTTATCGTTGCCGGAATTACCCTGGTCGGGAACCTGTTTGGGGGTCAATCCCATCGAGGCCATTCCCGAAATGCTGATTCTGGTGACGTTTGTATTTGTCGGCTGGTGGTTGAGCAACACTCTGTCGATAAACTTACCTCCAATCACATATGTTTCGTTTCTCTGAATCATTTCCACTACGCCTTGGACCCCAGGGAATGAATGGGTTTCTGCTCATGCCGATAACGTTAGTTTTTGGCAACCTGTACTCCAGTCTTGGCCTGTGCGGGCATCTCCATAGGAAAGGAGCTGGACCAGTTTATCGACTGGTCTGGCGTATACTGGTGGTCGGAGTTGTTGTCCTGACCGGCACCTTTATCAGCTAGGCGGCCGTCGCCCATGTAATGCTTCTTCTGACCGGGTACATTTAAATAGCACCCGTCAGTTGTTTGCAGGAATTCCCTTGAGCAATAGGGAATTGAGAGCTGATTTCCCTAGGGAGGTGATGCGGCCTCAGGCCGCACCATATGGACAAACAGACGGCGAAGCAGAAGGTAATGGAATCTATAGAGGAAAACAGGGACCGAATAATTGAGTTTGGCAGAGATGTATGGGATAACCCGGAACTCGGTTTCAAAGAGGAACGGACAGCGAGAAAAGTGGAGCTCTTTTTCGATGAGCTGGGCCTGAGTTACGAGTCAGGACTGGCCATCACTGGAGTCCGCGCGGATGTGTCCGGCAGCGTCCACGACCTGCGTATGGCTATAATGGGCGAGCTGGATGCTGTCGTATGCCACGAGCACCCGGAGTCGGATCCAGAGACCGGAGCGATTCACGCCTGTGGTCATAATGGCCAGCTGGCAGTAATGTTGGGGACAGCTTTGGGGCTGATAAGTAGCGGGATAAGCGATAAATTGGGTGGAGATCTGGCTTTCATAGCTGTTCCCGCCGAGGAGTTCATTGAACTGGATTATCGCGAACAGCTGCAGAAAAAAGGCGCTCTGGAGTTTTTCGGCGGCAAGCAAGAGCTCATTCGTGAGGGAGTGCTGGATGACATAGATCTGGCTGCCATGGTGCACCACAATGCGGAGACCCCCGAAAGGGTCTTCAAAATTTCCGCGGGCAGCAACGGATTCCTGGGCAAGACGGTTCGTTATCTCGGGCAGGAGGCCCATGCAGGAGCTTTTCCGCATCAGGGCGTCAACGCCCTCAATGCTGCCATGCTCGGGATCATGGGAGTTCATGCTCAGCGTGAGACGTTCCGCGACGAAGACGCCATCCGAGTGCACCCGATCCTAACCCGCGGTGGAGATCTGGTGAATATCGTGCCTGCTGACGTCAGCATCGAAACTTACGTCAGGGGGCGGACCATCGATGCTATACTTGAGGCCAATGATAAGGTCAACCGGGCCCTACAGGCTGGAGGGTACGCCGTGGGGGCAGAGGTGAAAATTCACGAAATTCCTGGTTACCTGCCGCTGAAATCCGAGCCCACGATGAACGATCTGTTTGGGCGGAACGCCAGGGCCATTCTCGGTGAAGAGAGCGTCGTGACCAGTGAAGCTTCTGGCGGTTCCACGGACATGGGTGACATCAGTCAACTGATGCCTGCAATCCATCCCTACGTGGGTGGTGTGGAGGGCAAGGCTCATGCTCGCGACTATGAAATCGTTGACGAAGAGATGGCCTACGTCATTGCAGCAAAGGTCATGGCCTGTATGGTTGTCGATTTGCTGTGGGATGATGCTGAGCAGGCGAGACAGATTGCCGAGAAATTCGAGCCCACATACACCAAAGATGGCTATCTAAGTATGTGGCGGAATGTGGTTGAGGTTGAAGAATGAATCGAGAATTTCCAGACCGATGAGACAAGCTCAGCTGGAGAAATCTCCGGCTGAGCGCATTTTCCTGCAGACCATGCATCGGTCGAATTGTGTAGGGGTAACAGGTGAATTCAGCGACCTACAGGAAAAAGTTTTTGAGATAATAAATGTGCGAAAACCTGAGGCTGGCTTTCAGCAGTACGATGCTGCTGACCGCATAACTGAAATACCGCAATCCGAAGTTGACGGTAAGGTGCTGTTGGATGAGATAAAGCTCCGGCTTGTTGACCCCACGTTCACATCACTATCCTTTGACGGGATTCAGCAGTTCCAGGTTCGCTATTTTGTGGTGGATAAATCACTTTTGCATTCTACAGCATCTGAAAACTACCAAAATCTCCAATGGACCAGGTAATATTGGCTTGCCATCATCGTCCTGCTCGGTTGGAAAACGGTGCGGCTGGCAACGTTCACCTAAGCGCCCGGTACCTGTCAGTGAGATGGATTGTAATTTTCGGCGGAGCATTGACAGATGAAGTGTTCGGTTGGATCGATTTCGACGTATCTGTGACAAAGGTGGTTCCAAGTTGATCTTCACACTCCATTGAGAAAACATCCGGGCCCACGTTTCAAGGACCTATTGGTGCTGCTGACAACTGTATTTCAACTGCGTTTGGGTTTGGGTCGATGCAGGAACTCATACAGCTTAAGTGCTGCCCCGATAGCAGATGGACGGCGGCGTACCGCCCTGCGCATGAGGTTGTAAAATAGAGTATCGGGCTGACTGAAAGGGCATACTTTCAGACATATGCCGCAGTCTGTACCCATCTTGCGCCACTGCCTGTAGCAGCGGTCCGGATTTACTGTCCACTTGCGGACTCCGCGGTGTTTTTTTGGTGTGCTTGATTTGTTTATAGCTTTTCCCGGGCAGAAATAAGCACAACGGCTGCATTTTTTACAGAACTGCTGCAGTCCAAAAGAGCGCGGTGAGTCGGGATAAAGGGGCAGGTCGGTGGTGACTGCTGCCAGCCTGACCCGCGAGCCGTATTGCTCGGTAACTAAAAGGCCACTTCGCCCTATTTCCCCCAGACCTGCGCGTGCGGCCAGAGGAGGCATAACTGCCAGATAGTCTCCGCTTATGTGCGCCCGGGCAGAAAAACCCATGCGGCGGATGAAGTCGACCAGGGTCAGGGCCACAACTGCTGCCTGCAGGTATCCCCGGGCAGATTCGGTACTGCTGCGCAGTTTCGGTGCCTCATCCACGATTTCATGGTCCATTTCCACCGCAAATATCACAGCAAAATCACGTTCTGGATCTATTTCGTCGTTGTCATTAGCTCCAAGATATATGTCGCCCGGATCCAGACGGGTTACCCCGGCGGAAACGGCGCCTAACTGCTGGGCAGCGTTTTTGACCGCAGCGGTGGGATCCGAAACGCTCAGGTTGCTGATAGAGTAAGTTTCTGTCATGAGGCGACCTATCCGGCCCAGGGAAGAAAAACAAGCCCTCATCAGCGCTGCCGGCTCAGGCTGGTATGTGGGACTGTCTGGACTGCCTATACCCGACATGTTCCGCAGCTGATCATCGAATTTTTGTTTTTCCGGATACTGCGCATAATATTCCTCGTATTCATCGGTGCCAGGTTTCAAGCGCATTCTGGAAAACGGCGTATCACGCTTATCGTAAGGCTCAGGGGAGGGAAGAGGGCCTTGTCTTCCCAGTGAGTTTGGCTTGCAGAGTATGATTCCCACAGCAAGAAATGGCAGCGAAAGTATGATGCCTACTGACCAGAAATGGGGCACAACCACTGCTATTATGACTGTCCAGAAAATCAGGTAGCCGGCAGCCAGATATGATAATCGTCTGGCAGCTCTTTTTTGTCCATGGTCTAAAAGCCCGAACACTGAAGCAGCCAGAATGCACAATCCGCCAATGGCAACGGCGGAACTGATTACCATGCTCAGAATCTGCACTGCTTGCACCTCCGGTTTCAGTGAGCCCCGCTTGAAGGTTCTGAGAGACTTTCCCTGCGGGGTAGACGAACCATCTATTAGAAATAGCTGCATGGGTGTCAAAACCACAGTCAGTGTTGTGAGTTTCTCCATCTTATTCCAGTCAGCATCTGAACAATGAACATCAGCATAAAGGCTTTTAAATAAAGTTGTGATCATGAAAATGCTGATACAAGAACCATTTTCAACTAAAAATTATCACTTAAATTGTATCATAACCCCGAACCTTCATACCACATGCAGATTTCGCTGGTGTTAAAGGAGAATTAACAGTGTCTATCAAAACTTGCAGTCTGTATGTAGACAGTTAATGTATAAATTGAAGTTGATTAACAATTATTCTGCGTCTGACCCCCAAAAATTGGTCAACCGTTTTCGTATGTATTAATGAAAGGCAGGTTTGTTTTTCGGAGAGTATTCAGGTTGATGATAACAGGAAAGGAGAATGTTTTCTGTGAAACTACGCAAAATTGCAGTCGTACTTGTATTAGCATTGGCAGTTACTGCAGCCGCACCAGCCATGATTGCAGCTGATGAAGATGTCGGCGAAGCTGAAGATACCCAGATGGTAGAACCGGATTCGCCCCTGTATATTGTGCAGCAGGTCATTGAGAGGGCGCAGATGGATGTGATGAGGAATCCACAGGAGCGGGCGCAGTTTTCCGCGAACATGATAGAACGGCGCGCAGAGGAAGCCGAGCGGGTTGCCGGTCGTCGTGACGATCTGCTCAGATTTATAGCCGATCGCATGCAAGAGCACATGGCCGAGGCAGAACGGAGTATGGCTGAAGGTGAGCAGCGGGAAGAGGATTTAACTGAAGC
>CAZRFK010000081.1:5640-7787 GCA_964599275.1 uncultured Clostridia bacterium | reverse complement strand
GGATCATCAGGGAGTTGGGCCTTGAAAAGATGGACAAGTCGAAGGTGTCCCGTATCAACAAGGGCTTGGATGAAAGAGTGAATAAGTTCTTACAGCGTCCTTTAGAAGGCCCGTATCCATACGTGTGGCTGGATGCCACTTTTCCTAAAGTTAGAGAAGAGAAGATGGCCGCGTGCAGGGTACCGCAATGGTGACAGCCATGGGGGTCAACGAGGATGGCAGAAGAGAGATCCTTCCGTGATCTAGAGGAGTTGTTCTTTAAAGAAACACTGGCTAAAATGAGAGTAGCACTACGGAGAGCCTTGGAGTGGTTGGACCAGAAGTTATTCAAGAAGCGAGATTTAATCGTCTGAACGATGTTAAGGCGTAAATTGTGTTACCCTAGAGGACAGGCATCTCGCGTTAGTTCGTAATGGGTCCATGTAAAAAGAGTACCTTGAGCTGCATGCAGGGGGGAGTCCATTTGGCCAAACATGATAAGAATTGTCTGATCAGGACGTCTGTAATAGTAGTGGTTGTCGGTGTAATAGTCCTGACAGGATGTACTCAATTGAGATTATCCTTTTTTGCTCTGGATCCTTCCCCAGTGGAGCAGATTCCCGAAGAAGAGCTGACTGTACCTGATCTCATTTTACTGGGTGCACGAAAAGAAGTGGAAAACCGCACTCGCTATGATGCATCTTACGCTGAGATAGGTTACCCGGGCGGAGATATTGATGCGGACGTTGGGGCTTGCACGGATGTGGTGGTAAGAGCGTTTCGTAATGCCGGAATTGACCTTCAGGAACTTATCCACCAGGATATGTTGGAGAATTTCGACCTTTACCCACAGAAATGGGGTTTGAGCGAACCTGACTCCAATATCGATCACAGGCGCATCCCCAATCAGATGAGATTTTTTGAAAGGTATGGCAGGGAATTAACTACACGGGTTGAAGGTCATGAAGACAGGTGGCATCATGGCGATGTGGTTTTTTGGCGTTTCCCCGATGGCCGACAGCACTGTGGTATTATCAGCGACCGTACCAACCGCAGGGGTATTCCTCTGGTAATACATAATGGTGGACTGGCGCGTGAGGAAGATTGTTTGACACGGTGGGAGATAATCGGTCACTTCAGATATGCGGGTGATTGAATCTGGAATCTACCCCCATGGTCAGGAGGCTGAATCGAAAATATAGGTCAGGAGTGCAGTGATGTCTAAAAATCTTTTCTACTTACATTATGGAGCGCAGTGTCCTGGTTACAGATACATGGGCAGTGGGGCCCGTCAGATGGCGGATGCATTGGACAGGAACTTTTATGCTGTGGATGTCAGAAAGACACCCTGTTACGCTCATCAGCACCAGATGTTTTTTCCGGGTATGATAGTATTGGATGATTTTTCTATCGTTTATCCGGGTACAGTTGAGGAAATGTTGCTCAGCTACAGGTTGAAGGGGCCTGTGCCTGGCGAAATGGCATTTAACCCCAGAGTCAGTGGCCTTATCGATGAGGTAAAATCTCTCACTGCCGATACCTGTTCTCAAGCGGCTGAGATATGCCTGGGAACTGGTACCCGGATACTTGAAGGAATAGAGCGCAAAGGAAATTGGATATCTGCTGAAGCAGAAACCTTGAAAGGAGGAACTGCGGGGTTGTTAGGTTTTACCAATGATAACCCGATAGCAGGTGTGGAGTTTGTCCTGGAGTCTCGTGTGCCCTACCCAATCACCCACCGAAGGGCAGGATGGATTTTCATCACCTGTCTTTATAGTTCTCCATCTTCTGAAGATGATTATCGTCCGGACATGCTTAATAATCTTTTAAAGTGGGCTCGAAAAATGGGTTACCAGGGCATCAGTGCGGTGTCCGGCAGGGAAACTCCTTACCCCAACGGACCCTTGAGTACTTTTCAGTCTCAGGGGTTTTCAGTGGTCGAATCTCTGGGGCAGGTGCTCCTGAAACACAAATGGGAACCAATTTATTTCACAGAAAAAAGATTCATCTGAATGCTGCCTGAAACAGGATAGATTCCGTCAATCAGCTATCTCCGTCATCTGTGCTTGAGATTCCACCTGCAGGTTCTGGTTGTGCTGATGGCATGTTTTCTTCAGGAGCGAGAAGTTTTGCCGGTGGATCATCCTCAACCAGTCTTTGTTTCCAGT
>CAZRFK010000081.1:0-5540 GCA_964599275.1 uncultured Clostridia bacterium | reverse complement strand
GCCTGTACGTCATCAGGAGTTAAAAAGATTCCAGAAAGCGGGCGCGCCCAGATGAACGTTCCCACCGAAAGAATTGCCAAAACCCCGAAGGCAATCTTGGAACTAGTCCACACGGTTCGTTCAGCGCGATCTTCTTTACGAGCTCCCAGGTTTTGTCCGACCATTGAGGAGGTTGCCTGGGCTAGGCCGAAACTCGGCAGATATACCACTGATGCTATTCGGTTACCGATGCCGTAAGCGGCCAGAGTTGATGTTCCAAATGCGGCGACTATGCCAGTCATTACCGTGATCCCCAGAGCTTTCATTGATTGTTCAGCTGCTGCCGGGACACCAATTGAGAGAAGCTTTTTGGCTGTCTGATAGCGAGGCCACAGAGAAGATGTATCAATTTGAATTCCGAGTTTGCCTGAGTACAAGAGATAAAGACCTGCTAATGAGGCCAGCCCTCTAGAACTAATAGTAGCTACTGCCGCCCCCTGGACTCCCATAGCAGGGAAAAAGCCCCATCCAAAAATCAAGAAAGGATCTAAAATTATGTTCAATGTTGTGGAGACTAACATCAGCTTCATTGGGTTTATGGTATCCCCATATCCTCTAACCAGTGATTGAAACACAAAAAAGACATAAACGGTGGGGATTCCAATGAACCAGGTTTGCAGGTACGTTACCGCGTGCGGAAGTACTTCTGCCTCTGCCCCCAACAGTATTACTACCGGTTCACAGAGATAATATCCCAGTATGCTCAAACCCACGGACAGGATTCCTACAAAACCCAGGGTTTGGGATGCAAGGAAGTTAGCTTCTTGCTGGTTTTCAGCTCCGACGTTTTGGGCAACCAAGGCGGTGCCAGCTATGGTCAGCCCGCTGCCCAGGGAGATGAACAAAAAGATAATAGGAAACCCCAAAGATAATGCAGCTACAGCCTCCTCACCCAGCTGTCCCACCCAGAAGGTGTCGGCGAGATTATAGGCAGTTTGCAAAAGATTGCTCAGAACTATCGGCCAGGCCAGCGTAAGCAGAGCAGGTAGGATCGGTCCATCGGTAAGATTCACTTTATTCGATAATGATTTATTTTTCGTAATCTTCATCTCAGAGACATTACCTCCAGTTTATCATCTACTTGTTTTGTGTCTCGGCACTACCCAATTTATCCAATAGTTTTGAGAAAATCTTTTCTAAAGTCTGCAGTTCATCATTATCCAGATGACTCAAAATGCTTTTGAGTCTATCGAATCGCTGTTTTTGCAGGTATTCGACGACGTCAATTCCCTTGTCGGTAATTGCAATTCTTGTTATACGACGATCCTGTGGATCTTTATTCTTCACTATTAAATCTTTTTCTGCCGCTGCGTTAATAACATTTGATACTGTAGCCTGATTTAAAGCCAGTTGTTCAGCTAGTTCTGATACACTGCGTGGCCCCTGAATATTAATGTGGCGCAGTAGAAAAAATTCGGGCCCGCTTACGTTGGACTCGCGAAACCCCTTGCGGGCGTTAGTGAAGTGTTTGCCTACGCTGGAAAAAAGATAATCCAATCTACGAATGAGTTGTTCTTTTCTCTCCACTTCTTCTCAGGCTCCCCTCACAACGTTGCTAATAAATATTTTTCACAAAACTATAGTAAGTGTCAACCAGAGTCCACTCGTCAGACTACATCATGGGGACTCGCATATCGAGATTATCTTCAATTCTTGCAAAAATTTCTGGGACACTTTTTCCCGTTGCCGTCAAACCATGGTTGCGTAGACCAATGACCGCCTGTTCTGGTTCTGGAAGGGTTTTCAGCTTGTCTGCTGCAGCCCGCCCCAACTCATAGGTTCCGCAGGGATAGTTTATGTCGGTAACCGGAATATCTTCCATCCACGCATGCAGGTGCAGGATTGCCCTGACGGAAGGATTTTCGTTATAGATGAACCAGTGTTCTATGGCATCTACAGATGCGGGCTGCGGTTGTACATCGGGCAAAGTGCTGATGACCATAGCATTTTTCTCAGGATCATATCCATTGACCAGCAAAATATCGCGTCCTATTGTGGTGAGATTTGTCTTATCAACTCCGCTGGCACTGATCCAGAATTTCTCAGTACAGTTGTGTCGGGCGCTCACGTTACCATAGCTTATTCCGCTTCGGCCGGTGAGCTGTTCTAAATGTTTGCGGTCGTCCCTGCTGAGAAACTGCTCCAGGGGCAAGGGTTCAGGCAGCATGCTTTCTTCGGCGAATTTCCGGCTTGCTTTGCGAATTTGTTCAACAGCCTCACATCCACATCGTAAATGCTCGGGTAGATCGGGGATAAATATATTATCAGTGACGGAAGTAGCAGATGCCAGAGGGATAATGTAGTCGTATAGTTGCTGGTAGTACTGATGGGTGAGTGGTGATTTCTTTATCTGATATAACCCGCGTTCCAGGGTGACGATGAAGGTGTTAACTTTACGCGATTGAGCATCTGAAGAGACGATTACGGCAAGGTCTGATAAAGTACGGATAACATAGGGATAAACTTGATTGAGAATATTCTCCGGGTTAGCAGATTCTCTGATGGAGTCCACTTCTATCATTGATGCTACGAAGGAGCTCTTTAGATTGCGTCGGAATGGATGGAGGTCATCAGCGTGACAGAAGTTCAATACCAGATCGGTTTTTGGTGTGGGTTCCGATATCGATTGATGCTCCTGTTCTTTGAACGTCGACTTCAGACCATCGGCCATTTGTTTTAAAAATTGAGTTTTCGGTCTGCCAGCAGCAAAAAATTGCAACGTTCGGGCCTCCTCTCGGGACAAGTAAATAACAAGTGCTTATTCTGTGCATCCCCATCCTTGTAAAGCGGGTTGATGAATTTGAACGTTGTTGTATATTATATCAAAGATTTTGGCTTTGGGAGATTTGCAGGATGGCTTTGTCGTAGCATATTTTTTTGGAAGTGGTGAAAAGGATGAAATATCCAGAGATAGTGACTGCAGGTTGAGTTTATAAATTGTGCCATTATATATCAATTTTGAAATTGCTTCTCGTAATTCTGCAGACGTACCCGGAAGCCGGAAAGGCCGAAACTTCTGTAGACAGGTATGCGTTTTAGCTGCAGGAGATCCTGCTCCCATGAAGCTAGACCATAGTTGGTTGTCACTGCGGTAACAAAACCTGCCTGCTGAAGCTGCTCAATTACTCTGTCATCATAGCTACTGGCAGGATAAGCAAAAGTGGTCATTTCTATGTTGAGTCTATTTTCAAGACGCTTTTTGCTGGAGTACACTTCATCAATCAGACGTTTTTCTGTCACAGTTGTGAGATCGACGTGAGAGGTCGTATGATGACCTATTTCAAAACCTGCTGCATGCATCTCAGTTATCATGTCTTCAGTCAGAAAATTTGCATTCCCCAGTGAATTTTCAACAATATACAAGGTTGCAGTCAGATCTTTTTGTTTCATTATCGGAAATGCTTCTGAATGATTTCCTCTATAGCCATCATCAAAAGTGACAACGATGGGTTTCGGAGGAAGATAACCATCACGCAGCCAGTGATTGGCTACATCAGACATGTGTACCGTATTATATCCGTTATCTATTAAATATTGCATCTGTCTTTCAAAGTCCTCAGTTTTGACGAATAATTCTTTCAGTTGCGAAAATGGCTCTCCAATTTCGTGATACATCAGTATAGGAATATTTGAATATTGATTGAAATCTCTGGGATCCTGTGTGGGGCTTCTTTTATCGGTGTTTGAAGACTGTCTATACAAATACCCTGGATTGTAGAGGGCATGAGCAGGGGAAGACGGGACAATCCAGAGTATCACGGTAAAGAACAATAGTATAAGTGTTGTTGGAACACATCTATTACCCACCATAGGTGTCTTTACTTCCCCTCCCTTAATGTATCTCAGTGTACGGTTACCTGTTCGATGGATTGATCAACCAACCAGCGAACAAAATGGTCTCAGTCAGATCATCATAAATGAAGAACACAAACGGTCTGTTCGCGGTGAATTGGGGTTTTTCCTGCACAGAGGTTATGCCTATCTCTACCGAAGTTGCTGCAGTTGCTTCTGCCCCCGCTTCGTCAGCCCGAAAATAAGTTTTGTGTTTGACATTATCAACAAAAATATTGTTTTGGGATGCTGAGTGCATACGTGAAAAATCTGCGGAACTTCGATCGAAAGCATCCACCATACCCATGCTGATGAGTGTCTCTTTTAGATCGATATCTGATTCTATCTCGAAACTTGGAATGGTCAGGTCGACTTCTGTTTCTGAAAAAGAAGAGAAGATAGAGTGAAAATTGTCTTCAGTTGTCCGGCAGATCAGTCCATCCAGACTGCTCTTTTCTGTAGGCAAGAACATGTACATGCTGATTCGTTCGTTTGCTCCAAAAGGCAATGCCACTCCTTGAAATTCGCTGGTTTCATGATAACGGTATGTGCCGGATTGATGCATGAATGGGGCGTTGACGATCTTGTTATCCGACACATAAAAATTTCCGTCCTCAGTATTATTGGTGTCAAACTCCTGAGTCCATTGACCCTGAAAATGCATTGCATTAATCAGGAACATGATGGTTTCCGGATCAATCTGCCCACCGATTATCTGCTCTATCCGGCCTTCGGTTTTATCGTCAATCCAGCTGTTGATGGTTTCGGGTGCATCAGGATCAGTGAAGTCTAGTTCCCGTAATTCAGCACCATAGTAGTTTTGATTGATGTTCAGAAATTCCTTCTTGAAAGGTTCTCCCTCCCGACTCCACAGGGAATTGGCTGTAGAAACTTTCACCTGCGGATCCGGATTCTGCAGTATGGTTATCATATCTGCCCAGGCCTCATTCACATGATGTTTATCGAGGCCATCCACCCCCAACAATTCAGCCATTTGCTGATGAGTGTCAGAATCTGCCCCTTGCAAGGTCATGGTTAAAGCAAGAGAGATGCTTGGAGGAGATATGATAAGATTATCTGCTTGTTCCTCTTCCCACAGCTGCATCAGTAGTTGGGAACTGAATCTTGAATTGGCATTTACCAGCCGTTGGTCCACTTCCTCAGCCGGTGGAGGTAATTCTTCCGCCTGCAGGGGACGGCTTGCGTTCCACCACAGTATTATGCCGACTGCCGCGACCAACAAGACTGCAGAGGAAATTAGCACAGATGGTTTCTGAGTTATCTGCATGGTTTGCTACCTCCGTTTCTATATAAATAAGACTGTATGATTTCGAATAAGTTCCGGTAAAAGAAATGTCGGACCGAGTCCACGGCAGTATCTGCTATGCTGTTGAGTATGAGACAACAGTAAATAGGGAAATGTTTTTCAAGAATTTAAATGTTGGTGTCAGGAGCGTGTTGTTGTGTTTGGGGCATGATTGCAGGACCGAATCATAGTCGTTTGCTGTTATGTTCGTCGGAGAATCCACCACACATCATCACCGGTGAAACCATATCTCCTGTAAAATTCTTCTGGACTATCAGGTTCGTCAATACGTCCTGATACAGTAATGAGGGTCACATCATCCTGGACACGTCGTATCATCTCAGAAACCAGACAGCCACCAAGT